>DMYQ01000102.1:7945-10699 GCA_003482555.1 Janthinobacterium sp.
TCCATCGTCGCCGCGCCATTGTGCACTTCGCCGATCTTGTGGTTCACCCCGGTGTAAAACAGGATGCGTTCCGTGGTGGTGGTCTTGCCCGCGTCGATGTGGGCGCTGATGCCGATGTTGCGGTAACGCTCGATGGGTGTCTTGCGTGTCATCACAATCTCCTTAGACCACGGCACGCACGGGTGAGGTGGTGCTTAAAGTGTAACAGACAATGTTTTATCGGGTGCGGACGGCGCAAGCATTTATTGCTGCGCGGACGCCCGCCCGGGCGGACGCGCCCGCGTGGGGCGCGCACGATAGTTGCACAGAGTAAATTGGTCTTTGCTATATACTTGGACGGAATTAATGCCCGCGCCTTGAGCGGGATCAAAAGGCCGCCGGACGCGCCGTGTTAGGACCAGTCCGGCAAGCGCAAGGGCCGCGCAAACGACACCTCCCGTCCCCCCTTCTTGCATAAGCAATCATGACACCGAACGTAAAACAAATAATATTGACTTCCCTCCTCTTCGGCCCGGCCCTGGGCCAGGCGGCCGAACTGGAACAGCAAATGTTGCGCTGCGCCGTAGTCGGCGACGCCAGCACCCGACTTGGCTGCTTCGACGTGCTGGCCAAGACGGCCGCCGCGATCACGGTCGCCACCGGTACGCCGGTGGCCGAGGAAGTGGCCATTGCCGCCCTGCCGGTCCCGGCCGCCGCCTCGGCCAAGAAAGCGCCGCCCGAGGCGGCCATTTCCCGTACCGTGCAACGCTGGGAACTGGACGAGGCCTCCAAGCGCGGTGTGTTCACTTTCCGGCCCCATCGCGACAATTACCTGTTGTTGGCCAACTACAGCTCGGCTTCGAACGACGAACCGTTCCAGGCCTTCACACCGGGCGGCATCAAGACTCAGCACGTGGAATTGACCTATCAACTGAGTTTTAAGGTGAAGCTGGCCGAAAACCTGGCGCACAGTCCAGTCGACGTCTGGTTCGCTTATACCCAGCAAAGCTTCTGGCAGGCATATAACCGGGCCGCTTCCAGCCCTTTCCGCGAAACCAACTACCAGCCTGAACTGATGGCCGTGGTGCCGATCAATAAAACCTTCGGCGGGGTCGATTTCCGCTATCTGAACTTCGGCCTGGTGCACCAGTCGAATGGACAGACGTCGACCCTGTCGCGCAGCTGGAACCGGACCTATGTGGAACTGGGCGTGGAGCGCGGCAAGTTCGCCGTGGCGACGCGGGTCTGGAAGCGCCTCGATAATGCCAAGTCGGACAACGACAACATCGACATCACCGATTACCTGGGTCATGGCGACATCCACGCCACCTACCGCGACAATGGCAACGAATATTCCCTGACGGCGCGGCGCAATTTCGGCGCCCACCACGGTTCGCTCCAGGCCGGCTGGGCCTTTCCCCTGGCAATCAACCTGAAAGGCTATGTGCAAGCGTTTTCCGGCTACGGCCAGAGCTTGATCGACTATAACTATTCGCAAAAATCACTGGGCGCCGGTTTCCTGGTCGATTTCTAAACGCGGCTCAGGCGGCGTGGACCGGGGTGCCGCTGGCGAGCGCCGATGGCCACCGCAGGGGCAGCACGACGCGGAAGCTGCTGCCCCGGCCCACTTCGCTGCGCAGCTCGATGGGTCCGCCATGGGCTTGGACGATGCCATATGACACCGACAGGCCCAGCCCGCTTCCCTTGCCCACGTCCTTGGTGGTGAAGAAGGGATCGAAGACCTGGGCCTGGATCCCGGTCTCGATCCCGGCCCCGTTGCCGCTCACCTCGATGAAGCCATGCTCGCCCTCGAGCCCGGTTTGGATGGTGATCGCGCCCCGTTCCTCGCCCATCGCCTGAGCGGCGTTGAGCAGCAAGTTCATCGCCACCTGATTGATCTGGGACGGCACGCACTCCACTTCGGGCAAGGGCCCGTAATTCTTGATGACATCGGCCCGGCATTGGATGTCGTTGTTGACGATGTTGACGGTGGCGTCTATGCCCTGGTGCAGGTCGGCCGCATGCCAGAACAGGCTGCTGTCGACGCGGGAAAAATCGCGCAAATCCTGGACGATGGCGCGTATCCGTCCGATGCCGGTCTTCGACTCGCTCAACAGTTCCGGCGTATCTTCCCGCAGGAAATCGCGGTCGATGCGCTGGCCCGCCCGCGCCAGATCGGCGTCGGCGCAGGCTCCCCCGCCATCTTGGGCCAGTTCGCAGGCTGCCAACAATTCGAACAGGCTGCCGACATAGCGTTTCAGGCAGCCGAAATTGGAATACACATAGCCGATCGGATTGTTGATCTCGTGCGCGACCCCGGCCGCCAGTTGGCCAAGCGACGCCATTTTTTCCGATTGCACCAGTTGCACTTGCGCGGCCGCCAGCCTGGCGTTCAACGCGCGCGACTCGAGATTGCTCTGCGACAGCTCGCGCGTGCGCGCCGCCACCCGCGCCTTCAATTGCATGCCATGCGCCAACAACTTGTCGCGACTGAAATCCAGATCGGCAGCCATCGCATTGAATGCCAATCCCAGGTCGCCGATCTCGTCGCGCCGCCCCAAGGTCAGCGTGGCGCGGTAATTGCCGGACGAAACGCCGCTCAAGCCCGCGCGCAACTGCGCCAGGCGACGCGCGATATTAGGGCGATCGACAGCCCGCAGAACATCGCCAGCAGCGAACAGACCACGCCACCGACCACCAGCATGCGCGCTTCCGCCCCTTGCGCGCCCCACAGTTCTTCGTAAATGGGCGTGTATTCGAGAATCACGGCGCCGA
>DMYQ01000102.1:10804-13707 GCA_003482555.1 Janthinobacterium sp.
GGGCGCGGGCGCGCGCCTCGCGGATCGACTTCGGCGAAGGTGCGCACCTGGCCGCCGCGCATGGCGGCACCCACTTCGCCGGCCGGGTCATCCCGATATGGGAAGTAAGCATGAACGGCCTCCTGGTTGCAACGCCGAACTCGACGGAAGGCCGCGGGGACGTATCCACGACGGCGATCGACGAATGGGTTGAGCGGCGGTTTTAGGCCGCTGACTAGGCGATGGCCGCGGGAGACTGGGCGACCGGATAAGCCATCCAGTGGCGCTGGCGCGCGCCTGGGATGCTGTTAAGCAAGATACAGTGGATTTTTCCGCACAGTAAGGTATACAAGCGTCGCGGCGCACTTCCTAGCGCCGCCGGCCGCGCAGCACGCGGGCCGGCAACATGACGATGGCGCGCAACAGTTCGAAGACGGCATCGACACCGATGCCTATCAGGCGCAAGGGCAAGAGCAAGAGCCAGACGAGGGGATAGAGGATCAGGGCAAGCAAGGCGAGCGGCCAGCACAGCAACAACAGCAAGAGCCACAAGATCAAGCCCGGCATATTCCCCTCCCGCGGCGAATTAATGTGCGGAGCAAGCTGCGCTTGCTCCGCTTCTGTGCCTGCACTATATAACACGGCGCGGTGCGGACAAGCCTCGTGCGACGAACTGCGCAATTGGGCGACCAGCGGCGCAAAAGCGGGGTTGAACTGCAATTGCGCAGCCGCCTTATTGACCGAGGCAAATGATCTTGGTGAGGTATTCGTGGGCGTTGGCCTTTTTCTTGGCGGCCCAGCTGATCACCTGATTGGCGTCGGCGATGGTCATGATGGTGGCTTTTTCCTTCGACTTGATGAAGGAAACGCCTTCAAACGCGCCGTCCTTGCCTCGCATCACTTTGGCGAAGACGGGCGGCTTGGTTTCCGCGTCGCTGATTTTGTTCTGTTGCACGAGATAACGCTGGTCTTGCTGTTCCATAGGACTGCTCTGAAGTGGTAAAAGACGAAATATACCCCGACGGACGGTCGCCGCGTGGGGTTTTTTACAAATGAGGGGGATATGCGGGCGCCCCCGCCCCAAGGGCGGAGGCGGCGGGGTCAAGCGTAGACGGTGGCGCGGTGTTCCGCCTGCAGCGCGGCGTCGTAGACGATACAAGCCCTCATCGACGCTTCCAGCGAAGGTATCGAGCCACCGGCCCGGTACTGGAAGCTCACTTGCAAGACGTCGCCGGCCTTGACCTTCAGCGGCGCCGCGAGCGGCAGGCTCATGTAGTGATTCAACCAGTCTATCGTGCTGGAGCGTTCCGGGACGACGGCCAGGATGTTTTTGGTGATGAAGCGCAGCGAGTTCAAGGTGCCGCTGCGTTCGACGACGAACTTGCCGTCGAAGCTGAAGACGCTGTCGGTGTTTTGGTTGAAATCGATGATGCTGTACACCGAGGGCGGCGCCAATTCCAGCACGCCAGGATGAATCGCCGTGCTTTCCTGGAATTGCACGATGGGCGCGTAAAAGCCTTCGAAATCGTATTCCTGCTGCATGGCTTGCACCGCCATGATGATGGCCTCCGGCAAGAAGATCGGCAGGGGGCCGCCGAAGCGCTGCAGATAGCGGCGCTTGAACGATTCGATCACTTCGACTTGTTTTTCACGCAACATGCCGACGTGGATCATCTCGCAGATGACCAGGTCGACCGGCTCCGGCGGCAGGTATTCGAAGGCGTCGGCGTGCACCACTTCGACCTTCTCGCCGTTGGCGTTCAGGGCCAGCATCTTGCGTGCTTCCTTGACCATGTCGGGGTTGAATTCCACGCACCAGACCTTGTCGGCCTTGGCCGCCGCAAAGCAAGACAGCACGCCCGTGCCGCCGCCCAGCTCCAGCACCTTCATGCCGGGCTTGACGGCATAATCGATGGCGGACTTGAAGCCGTGCATGCGGTTTTGATCCATCAGCATATTGTGGTGATAATGGACGGGGATGAATTGGCCCAGGTAACAGCTCTCGATTTCGCGTTCATTCAGCATAAAGTTCCTTTTGGCGGCAAGCCCGGATTCCGGGCCGCGGGGACTATCGTTCTTGTCGTTCCAGAAAGCAGTGAAATCGCATGGCGTGCGCGACGGCCGACGGCAGTGCAGTCTGCGCCTGTTGCTGGCGATCTCGCCCATGTTGTTTCCCCTGATTAATGCGACCCAGCCATTATCATCAGGGCAGCGAGAAAGCAAAGCGGGGAGCTGCGGGACAATCATGCGCCAATTCAATTTTTTCGCGCGCACGGCAGAACGGGCGGGGCTGCCTGTCAGGGCTTGAACTTGGCTTTCAAGAACTTGGTGATCAGTTCGGCAACATAGGGCTTGTCGGCCGCCAGCGCGAAGTCGATCGCGCTCCAGCCCTGCGCATTCTTCAGGCTGGCGTCCGCGCCCTCCTCGAGCAAGAGCTTGACGCTGCCATCCTGGCCTTCGCGCGCGGCGAACATCAGCGGCGTGACCTTGGACGGGGCCTCGGCGTCGATGTAGGCGTAGCGGTCGAGCAGAATGCGCATGATGGGCAGGTCGCCGGCGGCGGCCGCGTAATGCAGCGCGGTCCAGCCGGTCTGATTGACTTGCGCGCCCTTCGCCAGCAGCGCCAGGACGGCCGGCTGATTGTGCTTGTAGGACGCCATCATCAGGGCCGTGACGCCAGTGCCCGAGCGCGCCTCGAGATTGATGCCCGGCTGCGCCAGCAAGAGCGCAAACACTTTCATCGAGCCTTCGCGCAGGGCCAGCACCAGGCCGCTCTCGCCGCGCGCCGGGTCGGCCGCGTTGCCATCCATGCCAGCGGCCAGCAAGCGCTGCATGGACCAGGCGTCGTCGACCTGGGCGGCGCGAAAAAAGTCGACCGGGTCGGGCGCCGCCTGGGCCGGCGCCGCCCACAGCAGGGCGAGCAG
>DMYQ01000102.1:13804-15581 GCA_003482555.1 Janthinobacterium sp.
AACATCAAGGCAAGAGCTTGAATAGATTGAAGAAATTATCCGTTGTCTGGTGCGCCACCCGTTCCAGCGGCAGGCCTTTCAAGGTCGCCAGGTATTCCGCGACGTGGGCCACATAGCCTGGCTCATTCATCCGGCCGCGGAAAGGCACCGGCGCCAGATACGGCGAATCGGTTTCGATCAAGATGCGTTCCAGCGGCACTTCCCGCGCCACCGCCTGCAAGTCCTTGGCGCTCTTGAAGGTCACGATGCCCGAAAAGGAAATATAGAAGCCCATCTCCATGGCGGCCCTGGCCACTTCGAGCGACTCCGTGAAGCAATGCATGACCCCGGCCACGCCACCCGCGTCGGTGCCGGCGCCCTCTTCGCGCATGATGCGGATGGTATCTTCGCTGGCCGCCCGCGTGTGAATAATCAAGGGCTTACGCGTGATTCTTGATGCTTTGATGTGAGTGCGAAAGCGTTCGCGCTGCCACTCCAGATCACCCTTCAGGCGAAAATAGTCGAGCCCGGTCTCGCCGATGGCGACGATTTTCGGGTGATTCGACAGGCGCACCAGATCGTCGACGGACGGCTCCGGCGTTTCTTCGTAATCGGGATGCACGCCGACCGATGCGAAGATATGCGGATACTGTTCGGCCAGGGCCAGCACCTGTGGAAAATCCGGTAAATCGACCGACACGCACAGGGCGTGTGTCACCTTGTTCTCGGCCATCTTGGCGAGGATCTCGGGCATGCGAGCGGCCAGCTCGGGGAAATTGATATGGCAATGAGAATCGATATACATGGCGCGATTGTACGCGAGCGTGGCCGCGCCCGCCATCGCGGTGGGACTTGGGGTCGCTACAGGGTGTGGGTGGCGCGCGAGGATCGCAGCGCGGCGCCGAGAATTTCTTCGATGCGCAGGCGCGCGCGCTGGCCGCTTTCATCGTTCGGAAAGTGCACGCCTATGCCTTGCGCCTTGTTGTTGTTGGCGCCAGGCGGGGTGATCCAGGACACCTTGCCGGCGATCGGATACTTGTTCGGGTCGTCCATCAGCGCCAGGATCAGGTAGATTTCATCGCCGATGTGGTACGGTTTTTGCGTCGGCACGAAGATGCCGCCGAACTTGAGGTAAGGCATGTAGGCCGCGTACAGGGCGGCCTTTTCCTTGATGGCCAGCGACAGTACTGTCGGCCGCGTGATCGGCACGGCGCTCACGTCGGTGGGGCTGCCTGTCATGGTGGTCCTTTCATATGCAACATGCCGCGTAGTCGAGCAGCATGTCCTCGATAAATAATTTGGGCGAGAGCGGATGGTCGGCGATGGCGCGCCTGTCGTTGGCGCTTTTGATTGCGCCCATCAGGCGGCTGAGGTGGATTTTGCCGGCCAGGTTCTCGAGTTCTTTCCGGTAGCGGGGATAGTAGCGGATGTTACCCGCCAGTTTGTACGAAAAAACGTCATAAAGCCAGCGTTGCAAACAAGAAACTAGCGCGCCCAGCGGCGCTTTCTGCAATTTTTCCGCCGTTTTCAGCGCCGCTTCGATGCCGGGGTGGGCCAGCAATTGCAGCAAGGCTTCGACGTCGTCGCGGTTGCCGGCCTCGGCCAGGGCCAGGGCCGCCAGCGGCGCCCCGCCCTGTTCGCGCAGCCAATTGTCGGCGTCGGCCAGGCCCTGCGTCTTCAGCCAGTCCAGCGCTTGCGCGTGGCTGGGCATGGGCAGGGCGAATTTGCGGCAGCGCGACAGGATGGTCGGCAGCAAACGATCCAGGCTGTTCGATGCCAGCAAGAACACGGTTCCCGG
>DMYQ01000102.1:15678-16285 GCA_003482555.1 Janthinobacterium sp.
CGCAATCCCTGGCGGTGGGTGGAAATGTTCATGAAATCGGCCAGCGCGCGGATTTGCTCGATCTTGATATCCTTCGAGGGCGCCTTGGTCGACTTGGCGCCCTTCTTGCCGCCCTCGCCTTCGCCATCCTCGCCGTCGATCTCGTCTTCCAGCGCTTCCGGGCGCACGCGCCGGTAATCGGGATGGTTATGCTGGGTGAACCAGCCGCAGGAGGCGCAGGCGCCGCAAGCGTGACCGTCGGGGCGCACGTCTTCGCACAGCAGCGACTGGGCGAAGCGCTCGATGAAATCGGACTTGCCGATGCCGGCCGCGCCGTGGAACAGGATGGCATGCGGCATGCGCGGGCGCAATTGCTGGAGTTGCAGCCAGGCTGCTTCCTGCCAGGGATAAAGTGGACTGCTCATGATCTGGTTTCTTTTTAAAACAATGACTTGGGTGATACTTGTAATGTCGTTTCCAGGTCGCCGCCACGCCGCCTGTCAGTCGCATATCAATGACTTGGCATCGACAGTTCCAGCAAGTCGTCAAGTATGAGGGCCAGTTGGCGCTGAATGTCGGCGATGGCGCCGGTCGAATCGATGATGCGCATACGCCGCGGAAACTGCGC
>DMYQ01000205.1:0-1952 GCA_003482555.1 Janthinobacterium sp.
CCCGATCCGCGCGGCGCTGGCCCTGGCCGCGCTGCTGTTGCTGCCGCCCGCGGCCTGGCCGGAAAACCGCCCAGTCGCTGCGCCACCGTCGAATCTGCCGACCCTGGGCGACACCGAGCGCGAGGATCTGTCGCCGGCGATGGAGCGCAAGCTGGGCGAGGAAGTCATGCGCGACATTCGCGGCGACCCCGATTATCTGGACGACGCGCCGCTGCTGGAATACCTGAACGCCTTCGGCGGCGCGCTGGTCGCGGCGCGCCCCGAAGTGCGCGGGGAAACCAGCTTCGATTTCTTCTTTTTCGCCGTGCGCGATCCGCAACTGAACGCCTTCGCCTTGCCCGGCGGCTTCATCGCCGTGCATTCGGCCCTGCTGCTGGCGGCCCAGAGCGAGTCCGAACTGGCTTCCGTGCTGTCGCATGAAATCGGCCACGTGGCCCAGCGCCACATCGCCCGCATGCTGGGGCAGCAACGCCAGGACGCGCTCATCCCACTGGCCGCCATCATCCTGGCGGCGCTGGCCTCGCGCGCCGGCGGCGACGCGGCAATGGGCGTTTTCGCCGCCGGCCAGGGTCTGGCGATGCAGCGCCAGCTCAATTTCAGCCGCGACGCCGAGCGCGAAGCGGACCGCATCGGTTTCCAGATCATGGGCGAGGCCGGCTTCGACACCAGCGGCATGGTGGCGTTTTTCGGCCGCCTGCAGGCGGCCAGCCGCTCCCACAGCGACTTGACGCCGCCCTGGTTGCTGACCCATCCGCTGACGAGCGAACGCATCGCCGACATCCAGGCCCGCATCCGCGAGCAGCCCTACCGTCAGCGCGCCGACAGCCTGGACTTCCATCTGGTGCGCGCCAGGGCCCGCGTGCTGCAGGACGAGAGCGCCCAGGGTTTGCTCGACGCCAGCGGTTTTTTCCAGGATCAGTTGCAGCAGGAAGCGCGCTTCCCGGTCGCCGCCGCCCAATACGGCCTGGCCTTCGTGGCGCTGAAACGGGGCCAGCCGGCCGTGGCGCAGGCTTGGCTGGACAAGACGCGCGCCGGCCTCGACAAGCCGGCCGGGCCAAATACCTTCAGCGCCGCCACAAGCCCGACCAACGACGCCATTCTGACGGCGATGGCGCTTGACATCCGCCTGGCGTCGGGGCAGGGAATGGCGCGGCAAGCCTTGCGTGAAGCGGACGCGGCGCGCCAGCAGTTTCCCCTCTCGCGCGGCATCGCCCGCCAGTACGCGCAGGCGTTGATCGGCGCCGACCACCTGGAAGAGGCGGCCGCCTATCTGCGCGATCAGGTGCAGTTGTACAAGGAAGAACCGAAGTTATATGGCTTGCTGGCCAAGACTTATGCGGCGCAGGGCAAGATGGCGTTACAGCATATGTCGCTGGCCGAATCGTATGTGCTGAGCGGTGCCAGTCCGGCCGCGCTCGATCAACTGGGCATTGCGCGCAAGGCCAGCGACGCCACTTTTTATGACATGGCCGTGATCGACGCCCGCGAGCGCGAGCTGCAGGAGCGTCGCCGCGAGCAGTTGAAAGAGGAAAAATAGAGAAAAAGTGTTGAAACAGGGCGGGCATCCGCGGGCCGATGCGCGCTCGTGGCGCTTCAGGGTGGCGTCGGCAAGCGCTGGAAGCCGAGCCGGGCCCCGAGCTGCGCGGTGGTGACGCGCTGCACGGCAAGCGGCGCGCCCTGGCCGCGCCAGGTCATGGCCCCGGCGCCGCCGTCCAGCCAGGCCAGCAGCGCCTCGTCCCCGGGCGCGCGGCCATCGATTTCCAGGGCCGCCATGGCTTGCTCCAGATCGCGGTCGTCAAGCTGGGCCACCACGGCGCCGGCGCGCAATATCAATTCGCCGCCCGGGCACAGGAAGACTTCGTCGACGGTGCCCAGCGGCGCGCCCGTATGCAGCAGCCAGCCCTGGGCCGGGTCGGTACGGACGATATACGGCGTCGCCTCCAATTGCAGAT
>DMYQ01000205.1:2168-5379 GCA_003482555.1 Janthinobacterium sp.
GCCTGCGCCCGTTCGTCGCGCATGCGCCAGTTGCCGCGCGCGTCCAGGCCCAGCCAGCCGTAGCAGTGGGGCACATTGGGCCATTTCGCGATCGCTTGTTTGACCAGTTCGTCCATGTTTTCCCTCGGTTCAGCTGGCGGCGGCTTGGCGCGCGCCGTCGTCCTGGCGCGGGCGCGCGGCGTCGCCTTCCAGGAAATGGATGAGGCGGCGCGGCAGCCAGTTCAGGCTGCCGGGCAGGTGGCCGGCGGCGAAGCCGACGTGGCCGCCGTGCCGCGGATAGTCGAGCACGACCCGCTTCGAGGCCTTGCGCGGCAAATGCCGGCCTGGCAGGAAGGGGTCGTTCTGGGCGTTCAGCACCAGCGTTGGTACCGTGATGTCGGCCAAGACATGCTTGGCGCTGGCCCTATCCCAGTAATCGTCGGCATCGCGGTAGCCGTGTAGCGGCGCCGTGACGACGTTGTCGAAACTGTGAAGATCGCGCGCGGCCAGGAGGGCGTCGCGCGAGAACAGGCCGGGAAACTGCTTCAGCTTGCTCAAGCACTTCGGTTTCAAGGTTTGCAGGAACATGCGCGTATACACCCGGTTGAAGCCGCTGGACAGGGCCTTGCCGCCCTGCGCCAGGTCGAGCGGGGCCGATACCGAGCAGGCCGCGTCGACGATGTCGGCCTGGTGCTGGGATTCGCCCAGCCAGCGCAGCAGGGCGTTGCCACCCAGGGAAGCGCCGACCGCGTAAAAGCGCCCCGCCGCGCGCGCGCGCAGGCGCCGCAAGAGCCAGTCGATTTCGGCGGCGTCGCCGGAATGGTAAAAGCGCGGCGCCAGGTTGGTCTCGCCCGAGCAGCCGCGGAAGTGCGGCACGGCGCCATGCCAGCCGCGCGCGGCCAGGTCGGCCATCAGGGCGCGCGCATAGTGGCTGTCGGACGAGCCTTCCAGGCCGTGGAACAGGACGACAAACGGTTGCCCCGGCTGGCCGTCGACGAAATCGATGTCGATGAAGTCGCCGTCCGGCGCCGTCCAGCGCTCGCGCCGGAAGGCCACGGCCGGCTTGGCGAGGCAGGTGGCCGGATAGATCGTTTGCAGATGGCCGTTGGGCAGCCAGAGCGGGGCGGTGTACTTCATCGGGGCCTCATCAATGGAGGATTTGCGCTCCCCCGTCGTCAGGGGCATTGCCGGGGGCGACGGACGCGTGGTGCAAGACGATGCGCCAGCCGCGCGGCGTCTTGACGTAGACATTGGTGGCCAGCAAATGGGCGGCCCGGCCTTCGACGGCGCTGACGCCTTCGATCACCGTGTGTACCGAACTCATCAGATTATGTGTCTCGTGCAATTGCGTGGGCATGATGTGCAAGCCGCCGCCGGCCAGCAGGGTCTGCCACGAGTCGCGGATGGCGACGTGCCCGATCAGGCGCGGCGCGCCCGGATGGATGCAGACGATTTCCTCGTCGTCGGCCCAGAGCGCCATCAGCGCGTCGATGTCGGCACGGTTGAGCGCATCGTAAAAAGCCGTTTCCACTTCCGCTGCACTGCCATTTAACTGCTTCTCACGTTTCATGAATACTCCGGCAAAGGCCCTGCGATGACTGGCGGCCCGGACGCTTGCCCGGGCCGATTGCTTAGTGATGTGCGAGCACGGTGCCCGGCTTCAAGCGGTAGGCGGTACCGCAATACGGGCACTTGGCGACGCCGTCGTGGTTAAACTCCAAAAACACGCGCGGATGGGACGACCACAGCGGCATGGCCGGGTTGGGGCAGTGGGCTGGCAAGTCCTTGCCCTCGAGTTCAACCGCTGGCGTGGTGGTGTTTGTCATCTTCTTACTCTCCGGGAGATCGGTTGCGAAACCACGATTTTAACGGATTCAGGCAAAGCACAAATTTCATCGGTAAAATAGGGGCACTATTATCTCCCGGCCGGGGCCGCGGCTTTCCAATTGAGAGAGCGCGCGCCAGGACACAATGACGCCTTTTCACCCGCATTCTTTACATCTCCAGCAACAGCGCCACCCCGCCCGCCGCCGCCCTGTGGTGGAAAAACCACAGCGCGCCATGGCAAGCGCCCGGCCATGAACGATCCTGGCGCGCGTCCCCGCCTTGCCGAGCCCGAACTGGCCAAGCCCGACCTGGCCAAGCCGGACGCCGCCGCCTGGCGCGCCGGCGTCCGGGAAGGCATGCCCACTCTGTTCGGCATTGCGGCCTGGGGTCTGGTGGTCGGCATCGCCATGGTGAAAACCGGCTTGAGCGTGCCCCAGGCCATGGCCATGACCCTGCTGGTGTTCGCCGGTTCGGCGCAACTGGCGTCGCTGCCGCTGATCGCCGCGCACGCGCCCATCTATGTCATTTTCGCCACCGCGCTGGTGGTGAACTTGAGATTTGTCATATTCTCGGCCCTGCTGGCTCCCCATTTTTCCAGCCTGCCGTGGAAGAAACGGTTCTTGTTCGGCTATGTGGCGGGCGACATGACGGTGGCCCTGTTTTTGCGGCGCTATCCCAGCGTGGCACCGGAAGCGGGCAAACTGTCGTTTTTAAAGGGATTGCTGTATCCCAACTGGCTGGCCTGGCAAGTCGGTTCCATCGCCGGCATTTTTCTGGGCAGCGCCGTGCCGGCCGAATGGGGCCTCGGCTTCGCCGGCACGCTGGCCATCATCTGCATCACCGTGCCCCTGGTTGCGGGGCGCGCCGCCCTGTGCGGCGTGCTGGTGGCGGGCGCCGTCGCCGTGCTGGCGGCCGGCTTGCCGTACAAGCTGGGCCTGCTGGCCGCGGTGCTGGCCGGCATGGTCGTGGCGATGACGGTGGAAGAATGGTCGGAAAAGCGCCTGGAAAAGCGGGGGGCAGCATGAACTTGAACGTCGCCTGGGACATCTGGGCCAGCATCGCCGTGATGGTGCTGGCGACGGCGGCCACGCGCAGCGCCTTTTGGCTGGTGGGCCACCACATCCGCATTCCGCGCCGCGTCAATGAAATGCTGCGCTACGCGCCGGCCTGCGCGCTGGCGGCCATCATCGCGCCCGATTTGCTGATCAATCAAGAACACATCCAGCTCGACTGGGCCAATGTGAAACTGCTGGCCGGCATCGCCGCCATCGTCTTTTACCTAATCAGGCGCAATATGTTGCAAACCATCGTGTTCGGCATGCTGGTTTTCACGGGCTTGCGACTCTTGCATGTTTTGTCATAAACGGACGTTCGCGCGCGGGCTTGCGGTAAAATAGCGCTCTTC
>DMYQ01000058.1:0-8272 GCA_003482555.1 Janthinobacterium sp.
GTCTCGTGTGCTCGGAGATGTGTATAAGAGACAGCAGTCGCCGCGATCCACCGGGTAAGCTGAAGACGCCTGCCGGCACCGCCGTCGGGCCTTCACTCAAAGAGGATATGCATGAAACAGTTGTTGTCGGCGCCGGGCGCCTCCTGGATTTGCGGCGCGCTGCTGCTGGCGTTCGCTTCAGGGGCGCATGCGCAATCGTTCGAAACGGTGGAAAACAAGCCGCTCAATGAAGTCTGGCTCAATCCCGGCTTCTATTCCTACCACTTCAAACGGGACCTCGACCTGAACGACCGCAATCCGGGCCTGGGCGCCGAATACCGCTTTTCCAGCGTGGCCGCCGCCACCGCCGGCCGTTTCTACAATAGCGACCGGCGCTACTCCAACTACGCGGGCGTCTACTATCAGCCATTCAGCTTCGGCCCCTTCCGCCTGGGCGCGGTCGTCGGCGCCTTCGACGGCTATCCAAAGATGCGCGACGGCGGCTGGTTCCTGGCCGCCATCCCCACCATCAGCTACGAATACAAGCGGGTCGGCCTGAACCTGGCCATCATCCCGCCCTACAAGGACAGGCTGTATGGCGCCCTCAGCTTCCAGCTCAAGCTGAAAGTCTTCGAGTGACCAGCCGGCGCCGACGCGCGCCCCGGGCGCGCTAAATGCCGACGACGGGCCTGGCGCGCCGGCTGCGGGCCGCATTGTTGGCCGCGCTGCTAGCGCTGGGAGCGGCCTTCGCGCCGGGCATGGCGGCGGCGCCGGCGCGGATTACCGCGCCCTTGCCGACGCCGCGGCCCGCGGCCTGGCGAACGCCGATTTCCATCAATGGCCGGGAAAACGGGCTGCGCCTGGCGCCCCGCGCCGAAGTCCTGGAAGACCGCGGCGGCGCACTCGACCTGGCCCAAGTCGCGCGCGCCCCCGGCTGGCGCGCCCACCCCGAGTCCGTCTTCAGCTTCGGCCTCTCGCATTCGACATGGTGGGCCAGGGTCGGCGTGCGCAACGCGAGCGCCGACCCGCAAGCCGTCGTCTTCGACCTGGACAGCCCGAACCAGGACTTCGTCAACTGGTTCGCGCTGCGTCCCGACGGCCGGTTGGCACTGGAAAGCCGCAGCGGCGACCGCACCCCCTTCGCCAGCCGCCTGCTCGACAAGCGCAGCCTGACCCTGCCCTACACCCTGGCGCCGCACGAAACGCTGCAACTGTACCTGCGCTTCGCCAGTCACGACGGCCTGTACGAAGTCATGAGCCTGAACCTGTGGGGCGCGCGCCCCTTCGCCCGCCACAGCGACAGCGAAAGCCTGCTGCTGAACCTTTATCACGGCGGTCTGCTGGCGCTGGCGCTATTCAACCTGCTGCTCTTTGCCTCCACCCGCGAACGCTCGCTCGGCTGGTACGTGCTGTACCTGTGCGCCATCCTGCTCAACAGCTTCTGTTTCCACGGCTTCGATTTCCAGCACTTCTGGCCGCAGGCGCCCGACCTGCACAATCGCCTGATCGGCTTTTCGGCCAGCTTCGGTTTCGCCGCCGGCGGCCTTTTCCTGCTTTCCTACCTGCGCCTGAAGGAGCGCCTGAGTCCCGTCGTCTGGCGCCTGGTGGCGGCCCTGATCGGCCTGAACCTGGCCGGCGCACTGATCGGCCTGCTGGACTACTACATGCTCGCCGCCGTCTGCGCCACCCTGTTCGGCATTGCCCTGCTGCTGCTGGTGTACGGCCTCACCGTGCGCCTGCTGTGGCGCGGCGTGGCCGAGGCGCGCTACGCCGCGGCCGCCTTTTCATTCCTCCTGCTCGGCATCATCGTCTACTACCTCGAAGGCATGGGCGCGCTGAGCACGAACGGTTGGGGCATCTGGGCCGTGCTGACCGGTTCGGCTCTGCAAATGCTGCTGCTCGCCTTCGGCCTGGCCAACTCGATGAACGCCCTGAAAGCCCAGGCCCTGCAGGCCGAACGGCGCGCGCGCGCGGCCCAGCAAGCCCTGGCCGGCGAGCTGGGGCAACTGGTGGAACAGCGCACGGCGGCGCTGGAAACGGCCAACCGCCGCCTCACCGAACTGGCCATCACCGACGAACTGACGGCCGTCTTCAACCGGCGCCACTTCAACCACGTCTGCGCGGCGATGCTGGGGCAGGAACGGCGCGCCGATCCGCTGGCCCTCTGCATTTTCGACCTCGACAACTTCAAGGGCTACAACGACAACTATGGCCACCCGGCCGGCGACGACGTCTTGCGCAAGGTGGCCGCCTGCGTGCGCGAAGAACTGCGGCGCTCGGGCGACAGCCTGTTCCGCCTGGGCGGCGAAGAATTCGGCATCCTTTTCACGGCCGCCACGGCGCCGCTGGCATGGCAATTCATCGAACAACTGCGGCTGGCGCTGCTCCAGCTCGACCTCCCGCACGCCGCCAATCCGGCCGGCGTCGTCAGCGCCACCTTCGGCATCGCCTGGTGGCGGCCGTCCGGCGCGGCGCCCACGCCGAACCAGTTGTACGCCGCCGCCGACCAGCAGTTATACCTGGCCAAAGCGGCCGGCCGCAACCGGGTCGTCCTGCTCGCCCTGTAGAACCGCGGCCGCCGGATCGGCCTATCGCGCGCCGCGCGGCGGCGATCTTGGGCAGACTGGCCTGTGCGGCGACACCTGCGCCGCGCGAGGATCGCGACGGCAACATCGCGTGCGACGGCTCGTCCATCGCGCGCCGGTGCCGGCCATGTCCCCGATTGCGCGCCCCGTCGGAAAAACCCGGCGCCGCGCCGTGCCTGAGAATACAGTCAACTGATCGAGCGCAGGCAAGGCGCGCCCGACCTTACCGACACCGACAGGGAGAATCGACATGAAAGACATCAACGTTCCATCCATTGAAGCGCTGTGCAAGGAAGTGGCCCAGGCCGTGTGCGGCTGCGCCCGTCACGCCATGCGCGCGCTCGGCCGGATGTCCTGGCCGGCCCTGCTGCTGGCCTGCGTGGCGCTGTCGCTGCTCATCACCATCCTGCCGCTGGCGGTGTTCCTGTTCATCGTCTTCCTGCTGCTCAAACTGGTGATCGGCGCCACCCTGTTCAACAAGCACAGGCGCGACACCGACCAGCACCCGTAAGCCCCACTTTGACAACTTTGGGGTCAGGTCTCGCATTGTCGGTTTTCTCGCAAGCAGGCAGGCGGCGCGCCTGCCTGCCTGCCTCCACGCGCAATGCCAACAATGCGCGCTTCTACGCGTGCGCAAATGCACGCGTAAATAAAAAGCGCCATATTGAATCCATATCGAAATTTCATCGCGTCCGCTTCGCGTCCGTTTGAGCGGCGTCAATATGCTCCCGGCGCACGCCAAATCGGCGAACGCCACCCCCGTTAAAACGATCAAAACTGCTCCATCCCTGCTTTAGGAGTTCGTCATGTCGACCGTACCAAAAAATAGCCGGGCCACCGTGATCGCCTGTCTGCGCTATCGCAACGCGCCCGCCGCCATCGAATGGCTGTGCGCTGCTTTCGGATTTGAAAGACAACTTGTAGTGCCGAACGAAAACGGCAGCATCGCCCACGCCCAGCTCAGTTTTGGCAACGGCATGATCATGCTCGGCTCGATCTTCGATACGGAATTCGGCCGCCTGATAAAACAACCCGATGAAATCGACGGCGCCAACACCCAGAGCTGCTACCTGATCGTGGCCGACGCCGACCGCGTCTACCGGCGCGCGAAAGAAATGGGCGCCACCATCGTCCTCGACATCAAGGACGAGGAATATGGCGGTCGCGGCTTCACTTGCCGCGACCCCGAAGGCCACCTGTGGAGTCTGGGCACCTACGACCCCTGGTAAGAATGGAAAAAACGCATTCCTATTTCCACCCATGAGGAGAACTCCATGTCACGCAACGTGCATTTCGAAATTCAAGCCTCGCGGCCGCAGGCGATGATGGATTTTCATGGCAGTCTGTTCGGCTGGACTTTCAAACAGTGGCAGGATCACGATTACCGGCTGATCGACACCGGCTCCGGCAAGCCCGGCATCGGCGGTGGCTTGCTGCCGCGCAGCGAGATCGAAGTGTCGGGCGACATGGCATATTGCCGCACGCGCCTGAGCGTGCCGCGAGCCCACTGGACGGCGGCGCCAGCAGCGAACGCAGCGGCCATACCTTGTCCATCTTGCGCAAAGGCGGCGATGGCACCTGGTTGCTGACGCGGAACGCCAATTTGCTGGCGCCTGGCGACGGCGACCATCGGTGAAACGGGCCGGACGAGGAAGCCTACCGGCGGGCGCGCGACGAAGAGCGAAGGCTTTAATCTTGGCGGCTTGGGCTTATGTGCGCGGCTTATGTGGCCGTTTTACGTGGCCGTTTTACGTGGCCGTTTTATGTGGCCGTTTTACGTGGCCGCCATCGCCCCGTGGCCCAGCGCGGCGATCAGGGCCTGGTCGGCCACTTGCACCGGTCGTATCCTGATGACGTCGCGGTATAGCGGCGGCAGGCCCGCGCACAGCGCGCTCAGCGCCGCAGGCGCCATGCCGGCGCGCACGTACTGGAATTGCGCCGGATTCTTTTCCGGCAGCGCGCCTTCCATCGTCGAACCGTAGGCGCCCAGGTTCATGAAACTGGCCGCGCCCTCGTCGGGGCCGACGGCAAGGACGAAGGTGCCCTCTTTCGGATGGGCCAGGTGACGCCTGACCTCGTCCCGCAGTTGCGGATCGGCGCCGCGTATCAATTCGTAGCGCAACTGCGCGTAGCGGCGGGTGCACTCCATGAACGGCGTGCGTATCTTCGACTGCGCCCGGTTGCCCGGCACGCACAGCAGCAGATTGCCGAACAGGTCGAGCAAGGCGCAAGCCTCGCCGACGCCGCCGGCGCGCCGGTCCAGCTCCATGGCCGTCAGCAGGAAAGGCGCCAGCCCGGCGTCGGGCCGGTGCGGCGTGCCGCGATAGGCCAGCGCATCGGGATAAGCGCGCCGCAGCGCCAGCACGATCGGATGCCCGGCCGCCAAGCTGGCCGGGTCGCGCAACTGATCCGTTTCCAGGTCCGCGTTCAGCAAGGCCATCGCGTCGCCGGAAGTCGATTCAAACACCAGCGAGCACAAAGCCTGGGTCGCCTCGTTCACCGTCTTGCCGATGAAAAAAGGCTGGGGCGCGGCGCCCGCCGCCTCGCGCGCGTAGGCGGACGCGCCGCGCACGGCCGGATAGCAAAAGCCGGCCGCCGCCCGCTCCCGCAGCGCCGCCGGCAACGAGGCGAAGGCGGCGCCGCCGTCGTGGTTGATGCCGGCGTTCGCGTCGACCGCCGCGGCCACCATCTTGAAGCCGGCTTCCAGGATGGCGCCAGCGCACATGCAGCAGGGGTCGAGCGAGGTGACGATGGTGACGTCTTCCGGCGCCGGCAGCGCCCGGCCCGCGGCCCGCTCGGCGAAATACCAGTCGACCAGCTGGCGCTCGCCGTGCGCGGTCGGGTCGAAGATCAAGCCGTCCCTGACGACGTTGTTATGCATCGCGTGCAGCACATTGCCGCTCTGGTCGAGCAGCACGCCGCCGACGCCGAAGGTGCCCTGCGTCTTCGCCGCCATCGCCTGCGCCGCCGCCAGCGCGACCGCCGCCTGCACGTCGATAGTCTTCATGTGCTTACGGACGCGGCTTCAGGTCGGCGCCGCCGAAACCGTTCGGCAACTGCGCGCTGGCCGTGGTCTCGAAGATGTCGCCCTTCAAATTCGTCAGCAGCACCGGCAGCTCCTTGCCGCCCAATTCCAGGATCACCTGGCGGCAGGCGCCGCACGGCGCGATCGGGCCGTCGGTGGCGCCGATCACCACCAGTTGCGCGAAGTCGCCCGGCTGGCAGCCGTGCGCGAAGGCGCTGAAAAAGGCGGTGCGCTCGGCGCAGTTGCACAGGCCGTAGGATGCGTTTTCCACGTTACAGCCACGGAAGACGCGGCCGTCGTGGCACAACAGCGCCGCCCCCACCTTGAAATTCGAGTAAGGCGTGTAGGCCAGCAGGCGCGCGGCGGTGGCTTCGGCGATCAATTCTTCTTGATTCATGTGCGGGGGCCTCCTTATGGTCGAATGGTGAGGTAGACAACCGGATTGGCGGCCAGCGCCACCGCGCCTATCGTGTACGCCGCCTGCACTTCGCGCACCGCCTGTTGCGCGGCCGCCTCGCTGCGGGCGTGCACCATGGCCAGCGGCTGGCCGACGGCGACGGCCTGGCCCAGGCCGACCAGCTCGGTCAAGCCGACGGCGAAGTCGATGGCGTCGCTGGGACGGCGGCGCCCGCCGCCCAGGCCGACCACGGCCAGGCCCAGGCCGCGGCAATCGCAAGCGCTGGCATAACCGGCTTGCAGGGCTGGCGCCGGCATGACGACGGGGGCTTGCTCCAGGTGCTTGTCGGGATGGTCGATCAAGTCGGACGGGCCGCCCAGGGCGCTGACCATGCGCGCGAAGCGCTCGGCCGCCGCGCCCGAATCGAGGGCCGCCATCAGCTTGACGCGCGCCGCCTGCTCGCTGTCGGCCAGGCCGCCCAGCACCAGCATCTCGGCGCACAGCGCCAGGGTCACTTCGTGCAGGCGCGCCGGGCGCGCGCGGCCGGTCAGATAATCCATCGCGCAGCGCACTTCCAGCGCGTTGCCGGCGGCCGGCGCCAGCGATTCATTCATGTCGGTCAGGATCGCCGAGGTGTGCATGCCGGCGCCGTTGCCGACGGCGACGATGCTCTCGGCCAGTTCCACCGATTTCTCGTAGGTCGGCATGAAGGCGCCGCTGCCCACCTTGACGTCCATCACCAGCGCGTCCAGCCCGGCCGAGAGTTTTTTCGACAGGATGGAGCCGGTGATCATGGCCACCGATTCGACCGTCGCGGTGACGTCGCGTATGCTGTAAAAGCGCTTGTCGGCCGGCGCCAGCTGCGCGGTCTGGCCGATGATGGCGACGCCGACGTCGCGCACCACGGCGCGGAACAACTCATTGTCGGGCACCGTGCAGTAACCGGGAATGGCGTCGAACTTGTCGAGCGTGCCGCCGGTGTGGCCCAGGCCGCGGCCCGAAATCATCGGCACGAAGCCGCCGCAAGCCGCGATCATGGGCCCCAGCAGCAGCGACACCACGTCGCCGACGCCGCCGGTCGAATGCTTGTCGACCACGGGGCCGGGCAGGTTCAGGCCGCGCCAGTCCAGCACCTGGCCGGAGTCGCGCATCGCCAGGGTGAACGCGACGCGCTCATCCATGCTCATGTCGTTGAAGAAGACCGCCATCGCCAACGCCGCGATCTGGCCTTCGCTGACGCCGCCGTCGGTGATGCCGCGCACGAAAAACTCGATTTCTTCCGCGCTCAGGGCGCCGCCGTCGCGTTTCTTACGAATGATCTCTTGGGTTAAAAACATGTCTTGCCCTGTAATGAATGATTTGACGAAGCTGCGCTTGTGCTTTACACGCCGTACGGTATCCAGACGTTCTTGACCTGGCTGGCGTGCGCCAGCACCGCGCGGCCGCCGCTTTGCGCCGTACTATACCAGTCGCGTCCCCTGGCGCCGCCGACCCAGGTGCGCTTCATCGACGCCGCCGACAGGCGCTCGACTTCGGCGCAACCGTCGGCTGAACCGTCGTGGCGCCACACGGCGTCGACGTCGGCGTGGCCGGCCAGGGTGCGCGCCAGCTCGTCGGCGCAGCCGGTGACGATATTGACCACGCCGCCCGGCAAATCGGAAGTGTCGAAGACTTGATACAGGTCGGTGGCCGAGAGCGGATGGGCTTCCGACGGCACCACCACCACCCGGTTGCCGAGGGCGATGGCGGGCGCCACCAGGGCGATAAAGCCCAGCAGCGGCGCCTCGGTCGGGCAGACGATACCGATCACGCCGAGCGGCTCGTTGAGGGCGACGGTGATGCCCTGGGTGGGCGGCTGGTGCGCCAGGCCGTCGTACTTGTCGGCCCAGGCAGCGTAGTAAAACAGGCGCTCGATGGCCGCCCGCACTTCTTTTTCAGGCTGCGCATTGCCCGTCATGGCGCCGATGCGGGCGGCGAATTCGCCGGCCCGCGCCGACAGGTTTTCAGCGATGTAGTACAGCACCTGGGCGCGGTTGTGCGCCGTCGCGCGGCTCCAGCCGGAAGCCTTGTGCGCCGCCTCGACCGCGTTGCGGATATCCTTGCGGCTGCCTTCGCCGACATCGGCCAGGAAGGCGCCGCCGACGCCGAAGACGGCGCGGCTGTAGGCGCTGTCGGGGCGCGCCTGCTTGCCGCCTATGTACATCTTGGCGGTGCGGTCGAGGGCGCAGGAATCGGCCGCCACCACGGCCGCTTGCGCCCTGGCCTTGGCTTCGCCGCGCGGCGCGG
>DMYQ01000058.1:8430-13138 GCA_003482555.1 Janthinobacterium sp.
CCGAAGCCCGATTCGCGGTAACCGCCGAAGCCGCAGGCGGCGTCGAACTGGTTCGCGCTATTGATCCACACGACGCCGGCCTTGATTTGCGGCGCCATGTCGAGCGCCAGACTGATCGACTCGGTCCAGACGCAGGCGGCCAGGCCGTAGACCGTGTTGTTGGCCAGTTGTACCGCCTCGGGCGGGGTGCGAAAGCTCATCGCCACCAGCACCGGCCCGAAGATTTCCGCTTGCGCCACGGCGGCCGAAGTGGAGGCGCCCGTGATCAAGGTGGGCGGATACCAGGAACCGTCGGCCGGCAATTCGCAGGCCGGCTGCCACACGGTACAGCCTTCGGCGCGGGCCGACTCCACCAGGGCGGCGATGCGCTGGCGCTGCACCGGATCGACCAGGGCGCCGATATCGGTCGACTTGTCGAGCGGCGCGCCCAGGCGCAGGTTTTCCATGCGCGCGCGCACCTTGCCGAGGAAGCGCTCCTGCACCGATTCCTGCACCAGCAGGCGCGAACCGGCGCAGCAGACCTGGCCCTGGTTGAACCAGATCGAATCGACCAGGCCTTCGACGGCGGCGTCCAGGTCGGCGTCCTCGAAGACGATGAAGGGCGATTTGCCGCCCAGTTCCAGCGACAGCTTCTTGCCGCTGCCGGCCGTGGCGACGCGGATCAGGCGCCCCACTTCGGTCGAACCGGTGAAGGCCAGCTTGTCGATGCCGGCGTGCCTGACGATGGCTGCGCCGACGCGGCCGTCGCCGGTGACGATGTTGACGACGCCGGCCGGCACGCCGGCCTGCAGGCACATTTCGGCGAACAGCATGGCCGTCAGCGAAGTGAATTCGGCCGGCTTGAAGACCACGGTGTTACCGGCCGCCAGGGCCGGCGCGATTTTCCAGGACAGCATCAGCAGCGGGAAATTCCAGGGCACGATCTGGCCCACCACGCCGACGGCGCGGTAGTCGGCGAATTCCTCGGCCTGCAACTGGGCCCAGCCGGCGTGATAGTAAAAGTGGCGCGCCGCCAGCGGCATGTCGATGTCGCGCGTCTCGCGGATGGTCTTGCCGTTGTCGAGCGTCTCCAGCACGGCGAACAGGCGCGAATGCTTTTGCAGCAGGCGCGCCAGCGCGTACAGCACGCGCGCGCGGCCGTGGCCGCCCAGCGCCTGCCAGCCCGGCAGCGCGCGCCGGGCCGCCGCGACGGCGCGCTCGACATCGGCCTCGCTGGCCTGGGTCAGCTCGGCCAACTGCTTGCCGTCGGCCGGATTGGTGGAGGCGAACAGCTCGCCCGTCTCGCTCCAGGCGTTGTCGACGAACAGGCCGAACTTGCGCTGGCGCTGTTCCAGCCAGGCTTGCGCTTCTTTTTGACTTTCGGGGGCGGGGCCGTAGTCCATAGTGGTGAGAATCTCGTTAATTGTTGGCATGACGAATCCGATGTCTTAAGGTTGCGCGTGGCGGTGGTTGGCCGAGTATTGACCGGTGACGTAATGCTCGAGCTGGCGCTCGATGTCGGTCAGCAGGCTGGACGCGCCGATGCGGAACAGATGCGGCTGCAGCCAGGCATTGCCCAGTTCTTCCTTCATCAGGGTCAGGTACTGCAGCGCGCTCTTGGCCGAACTGACCCCGCCGGCCGGCTTGAAGCCGACCATGAAGCCGGTCTGTTCGTGATATTCGCGGATCGTGCGCACCATCGTCAGGGCCACCGGGATGGTGGCGTTGACGCCTTCCTTGCCGGTCGACGTCTTGATGAAATCGGCGCCCGCCATCATGCACACCCAGGAAGCCTTGGCCACGTTTTCCAGGGTCAGCAAGTCGCCGGTGGCCAGAATCGCCTTGATGTGGGCCTCGCCGCAAGCCTTGCGGTAAGCCAGCATCTCGTCGTACAGGGTTTGCCAGTTGCCCGTCAAGACGTGCTGGCGGGTGATGACGATGTCGATCTCGGTGGCGCCGGCGGCGACCGACAATTCGATCTCGCGCAGCTTGGTCTCCATGCTGGTCAGGCCGGCCGGGAAGCCGGTCGAGACGGCGGCGATCGGCAAGCGGCCGTTCAGCACGCGCACGGCCGGGGCGATCATTTCATGGTAGACGCAGACGGCGCCGGTGCTCAACTCCGTGATGCCGAGCGCTTCCATCAGGTCGGCGCGCAGCGGACGCATGGCCTTCATGCACAGGCGCTCGACCCGGCCCGGGGTGTCGTCGCCGCCCAGGGTGGTCAGGTCGATCACCTGGATGGCTTTCACCAGCCAGGCCGCCTGGTATTCCTTTTTCACGGTGCGCCGGTTCGCCAGGCTGGCGCCGCGGCGGTCGGCGGCGGCGCGGTTGACGCGGATCTGGTTGATCCAGCCGAGATCGAGGCCGCAGGCCTCGTTGCGCTTGAAGTCGGAGGAAGTAAATGTCATAACAGGCTGTTTCCATTCGCAAGGGGGGCGACGCCGAGGTGGCGGGCCAGGGTTTGGCCGATATCGGAAAAACTCTCCGAGATGCCGAGCGCGCGCGGCGCGACGCCGGGGCCGAAGAAGATCATCGGGATGTGTTCGCGGGTGTGGTCGGAGCCGGGCCAGGTCGGGTCGCAGCCGTGGTCGGCGGTGATGACGACCAGGTCGCCCTCCTTCAGCTTGGCCATGAATTCCGGCAGGCGCGCATCCATCTCGCGCAGCGCGTCCGAATAGCCGCCGACGTTGCGGCGGTGGCCGAAAGCCTGGTCGAAATCGACGAAATTGACGAAGGTCAGGGAACCGTCCCCGACCTCGTCGGCGACCTTCAGCAGCGCGTCGAACAAAGCCATGTTGTCGACGCCCTTGACCACGCGCGAGATGCCCTGGCCGGCGAAGATATCGCTGATCTTGCCCAGCCCGACCACTTCGCCGCCGGCGTTCTTGACGTGGTCGAGCAGGGTCGGCGCGGGCGGCGCGACGGCGTAATCGTGGCGGTTCGAAGTGCGCGTGTAATTGCCGTTCGCGCCCAGGAAGGGGCGCGCGATGACGCGCCCGATGTTATACGGCGCGACCAGTTTGAAGGCCATTTCGCACACCTGGTACAGGCGCTCCAGGCCGAAGGATTCTTCGTGCGCGGCGATCTGCATCACCGAGTCGCCCGAGGTATAGATGATCAATTTTCCGGTCGCCACATGCTCGTCGCCGTGCAGATTGATGATGTCGGTGCCGGACGCGTGGCAGTCGCCCAGAAAGCCGGGCACGCCGCTCAGCTCTTGCAGGGCGGCGCTCAGTTGGGCCGGAAACGAGGGCGTCGTGCGGGGGAAATAGCCCCACTCGAAATCGACCGGCACGCCGGCGATTTCCCAGTGCCCGCTCTGCGTATCCTTGCCGGTCGAGCGTTCGCGCGCCGCGCCGTAGGCGCCGCTGAAGCCTTCGCGCAAGCCGAAGCCCTCGGCCCACTCGCCGCAAGCCAGATGGGCGGCGGCGGCCAGGCCCAGGCGCTCCAGATTGGGCAGGTTCATGGGCTTGCCGTTCTTGGCGGCCCAGGCCGCGATATGGCCGAAGGTATTCGCCCCGGCGTCGCCGAAGGTGGCGGCATCGGGCGTGGCGCCGAGGCCGAAGGAATCGAGCAAGAGGATGAAGGCGCGTGACATGATGGACTCGGTAAGAGAAGTGGGGATCGGTGGACAGTGTAAAACAAACGCGCCGCGCGGGCCGCCGGGCGTGCGCGGCATGGCCGGCGCGCGCCCGGGAAGCTTATGCCCGTGCCCGTGCCCGGGCCTTAAGCCTGCGTTTAAGCCTGCGTTTGAGCTTGCGGCTGGCCGACGACCCGGCCCAGGAAAGCGAGAATCAGCTTGACCAGATCCTTGGCGCCGATGGCGGCGTACTTCAGGGTCTGCTCATGCGACAGCGGGAACGGCGACATGCCCTCGGCCAGATTGGTGATGACGGAGACGCCGACCACTTTCAGGCCGCAATGGCGGGCCGACACCACTTCCGGCACCACCGACATGCCGACCGTGTCGGCGCCCAGGCGGGCCATCATGCGGATCTCGGCGGCGGTCTCGAAGTTCGGGCCGGGGTAGGCGACGAAGACGCCTTCGTGCAGGGTGATGCCGGTGGCACTGGCGGAGACCTTGACCAGCTCGCGCAGCTCGCCGTCGTAGGCGTTGGCCATGCTGAAGAAACGCGGGCCGAAGCGCTCGTCGTTCGGACCCACCATTGGCGTGCCCGGCAGCAGATTGATATGGTCGGTGATCGCCACCAGCGAGCCGGCGTCGACTTCGGGGCGCAGCGAACCGGCCGCGTTGGTCACGAACAGCATCTCGCAGCCCAGCAGTTTCAGGGTGCGGATGGCGCTCGTCATCACGCCCATGCCGTAGCCTTCATAAAAATGGCCGCGGCCCTTCATGCACACCACCGCCACGCCGGCCAGGGTGCCGACCACCAGCTCGCCGGCGTGACCGTGCACGGTGCTGATCGGGAAGCCCGGCAACTCGTCGAAGCTGATGCTGACGGCATCCGTCATCTGCTCGGCCAGCACGCCCAGGCCGGAGCCGAGTATCATCGCCACGCGCGGCACGAAGTTGGCGGGCGCGCGCGCGCGGATGATGTCGGCGGCGTGGAAAGGCGAATTGTTAGACATGGTTATCCTCGTTATATTCAATGGATGATGTATTCATGTGGCGCCGTCGGCGAAGGCGCAACGGTGGCCGGGCAGGAGCCGGCGCGGGTCCAAGTACGGCGAAGCGTGCTGAAGCATATTGCGGGCGAACGAATTGGGT
>DMYQ01000058.1:13354-20286 GCA_003482555.1 Janthinobacterium sp.
TTGCCATTTTGCCGCCATCAAACATCACTATGCATCATCCCCTATATGTATGGCAAATACCATTTTTCTTCCACATTTATACCAAAACAATATAAATACCCCATAATCATTCCACTTCACAACTTTGGGGTCAGGTCTCGCTTTGTCGCTTTTTCCCCCGTACAACACAACTTTGGGGTCAGGTCTCGCTTTGTCACTTTTTCCCCCGTACAACTCCGGGGTCTTTGGCGCTTGCCCCTTCGGCGTCCGGCGCGACTTCGATTGACAGTCGCAAGACATATGTTTAGCATTAGAAACAATTGTCTATCGCTTTGAGTCATGACCGATACTTCCAAAAAAAACCAAATATACGAGCTGATACGCGCCAATCCCTTCATTTCGCAGCAGGATCTGGCGATCGAATTGCGCCTGTCGCGCTCGGCGGTGGCCGGCCATGTCGCCGGCCTGATCCGCGAGCGCCGCCTGCTGGGCCGCGCCTACGTGCTGCCCGACAAGCGTCCCGTGATGTGCCTGGGCGCCGCCAACCTGGACCGCAAGCTGCGCACCCTGGACCGGCTGCAGATGGGCACCTCGAATCCAGCCAGCGCGGAAGAAGTGTTCGGCGGGGTGGCGCGCAATATCGCGGAAAACCTGGCCCGCCTGGGCCTGCCGGTGGCCCTGCTGACGGTGCTGGGCGACGACGCCGCCGGCCGCGCGCTGCAAAGCCACGCCGAGGAGGCCGGCATCGACACGCGCGGCAGCCTGCGCCTGCTTGACACTTGCAGCGGCACCTACACGGCGGTGCTCGACGAGCGCGGCGAGATGATCATGGCGCTGGCCGACATGCAGTTGTACGACACCCTGACGCCGCAATTTCTGGCCAGCCGCCAGCCGCAGCGGGCTGCGGCGGCCCTCACGGTGGCCGACCTGAACCTGCCGCGCGAGAGCGTCCGCGCCCTGCTGCAGGACGCCCGCCGCGACAGCGCGCCTTTGGTGATCGTGGCCGTCTCGCAGCCGAAGATGAACCGCCTGCCGGCCGACTTGAGCGGCCTGCGCCTCTTGATCCTCAACCGCAGCGAGCTGGAAACCCGGGTCGGCCGCGCCCTGCCCGGCGCAGCCGAACTGCGCGATGCCTGCCGCCAGGTGCGCGAACAGGGCGCGCACCACATCATCGTCACCTGCGGCGGCGCCGGCGTCTACTACAGCGTCGGCGACGGCCTGGCCCACCTGCCCGCCCACGAAGTGCGGACGGTCGATGTGACCGGCGCCGGCGACGCCTTCGCCGCCGCCGTCTGCTGGTCGCTCTACCAGGGCGACGACGACCTGAAACTGGCTTGCCGGCGCGGCTTGAAGCTGGCCGCCATGACGCTGGAATCGGACGCCACCGTGTCGCCGCTGCTGGGGCCCGACGTGCTCGACGAGATCCACGACTTCGACCTGTCGCAAGCCATCTCCACCTACTTTCACCAGGACTGACCATGCACCAATTTCTCTCCTTCGCGCCCGAAGTGGCCGCCGCCCGCGCCGCCGGCCTGCCCGTCGTGGCGCTCGAATCGACCATCATTTCGCACGGCATGCCCTACCCGCAAAACGTCGCCATGGCGCGCGAAGTGGAACAGATCATCCGCGACGGCGGCGCCGTGCCGGCCACCATCGCCATCATCGGCGGCAAGATCCGCATCGGCCTGGAGCCCGAGCAGCTAGAACTGCTGGCCACCTCGCCCGACGCCATGAAGGTCAGCCGGCGCGACCTGCCGTACGCGCTGTCGCAGTGCGCGCTGGGCGCGACGACGGTGGCGGCGACCATGATCTGCGCCGAACTGGCCGGCATCGAGGTCTTCGTCACGGGCGGCATCGGCGGCGTCCACCGCGGCGCCGAAACCAGCTTCGACATCTCGGCCGACCTGCAGGAGCTGGCGCGCACCTCGGTGGCGGTGGTGTGCGCCGGCGTCAAATCCATCCTCGACATCGGCCTGACCCTGGAATACCTGGAAACCCACGGCGTGCCCGTGCTCAGCGTCGGCCAGGCCGGCCTGCCCGCCTTCTTCACGCGCGAAAGCGGCTTTCGCGCCGACTTCCAGCTCGACACGGCGGCCGAACAAGCCGCTTTCATCCACATGAAATGGCGGCTCGGCCTGAAAGGCGGTATCGTGGTCGCCAACCCGGTGCCGGCCGCCGACGCCATGCCGACCGAAGAAATCGACGCCGTCATCGAGCAAGCCTTGCGGGAAGCCCGCGATGCCGGCGTCAGCGGCAAGCGCATCACGCCCTACCTGCTGGCGCGCATCCAGCAACTGAGCGGGGGGCGCAGCCTGGCGACGAATATCGCACTGGTGAAGAACAACGCCCGCGTCGGCGCCGCGCTCGCGCGCGCGCTGCAGGCTCCCTGACACCCGCGCCTCCCCATAAAGAACGCCATGTCCATCGATCTGAAACAACTCAAGTATTTTCTAGCCGTCGCCGAGGAAAAAAGCTTCAGCCGCGCCGCCGAACGCCTGCACATATCGCAGCCGCCGCTGAGTCAGCAGATCATGAAACTGGAAAGCGAACTGGGAGTGCGCCTGTTCGCCCGCACCACCCGCACCTTCGAGCTGACGGTGGCCGGCAAGGCCCTGATGGCGGAGGCGGCCGACCTGCTGGCGAAGATGCGCATGACGATCGACACCATCCGCCAGATCGACCGCGGTGAAGTGGGCCGGCTGCGGGTCGGCATCGTCGGCTCGGCCATGTGGGGCCCGATCCCCAGCCTGCTCGAACAATTCCAGACCAAGTACCCGCGCGTGACCTGGACCCTGCACGAATCCGGGCCCAACGTGCAGTACGAAGCCTTGCGCGCCAAGCAGATCGACGTCGGCTTTTGGCGCGAGCCCAGGCTCAACGACGACGATTTGCGGCACGATAATCTGCGCCAGGAACTGTGCTACCGCGAAAGCGTCTGCGTCGCCGTCAACGAACACCACCCGCTGGCCAAGCAAGCCGCCATCGAACTCATCGACCTCGAACACGAGCCGATGCTGACCCTGGCGCTCGACAAGTCGGCCTTCCCGCGCTACCTGATCCAGTGCTGCGTCAAGGCCGGCTTCCAGCCCATCATCTTCCAGGAAGCGTCCGAGCCGCAAACCCTGCTGGCGATGGTGGGCGCCGGCCTGGGCGTGACCCTGGTCCCGGAAACGACCAGCCGCATCGGCTGGCCCGGCGTGGTCTTCCTGCCGATCAAGACCGACCCGCCCTCGGCCAATCTGTACATCAGTTACACCACCCTGGACGACGCTCCCGTGGTGCGCGCCTTCCTCAACATCCTCAACCCGCCGGCGCGCCTCGACTGACCGAGGGCGTTGAAAAGCGCGCGCCCATGAAAAAGGCCGGAGTCCGCGCAGGATCGCTGCGGGAACTCCGGCCTGGGGCTTTTCAGCCTTGGCCTCGCGGCCGGCCGACGCTAAAGGATTGCTTTAGAAGTTGGCCTTGAGCTGCACACCGAAAGTGCGCGGATCGTTGACGATACCGGTCAGGTTATTGAAGTCGATGGCGGCGATGACTTGCACCTTGTTGGTGATGTTGCGAGCATAGGCGGCCACTTCATATTTGCCGTCTTCCCACTTGTAGCCGAGGCGCAAGCCGCCTTCCAGCAGCGACTTGGCCTTGTATTCCTTGGCTTCGTACACGAACATATTGTAGGTGCCGCGGTAAGCCCAGTCGGTCAGCGCGTAAAACTCGCCGTTCGCCACCGGTTTGCTGTAACGCAGGGTGAAATTGCCGACCCACTTGGGCGCGCGCGGCAAGGGATTGCCGTTGATGAGCACCGTGCCCGGCACCGAACCGGCCGGATTGGTGACCGTGCAGCCGCTGCCGCATGGCGACACGAACAGGTTCGGGTCCTTGATTTCAGTGTCGTTGTAGCTGCCGCCCACGCTCATGCGCAACTCGTCCGACAAGATGGCCTGGAAGTCCAGCTCGACGCCCTGGCCGGTGGCTTTCTCGGCATTCACCAGGCGATTTTGATTGACCGCGCCGCTGCCGGCCGTCAATTGCAGATCCTTCACGTTGTACTGGAAGACGGAAGCGGACAGACGGGCCCGCTTGTCGAAAAAGTCTTGCTTGACGCCAGCCTCGACAGACAAGTTCTTTTCCGCGCCGGCGACCGAAATCGCATCGCTGAACAAGATACGTCCCTGGATACTCGGCGCGCGATAACCGGTGGCGACCCGGGTGTACAGATTGGTGTCCTTGTTGAGCGCATAGTTGGCGCTCAAGTCCCAGCTGTAATTGGTCGATTTCGGATCGGCCGTCAGCGGGCCGAGGGCGCCGCCCAAGGTGCGCGAGGCCGTGAAGTCTTTCTTGTCGTCCGTGTAGCGCAAGCCGCCGCGCACCTTCAGTTGCTCGCTGACGGCATAGTTCAGCGAACCGAACAAAGCCCACGATTTGCTGACTTGCTGTTGCTGGGCGAAACCGACCAACTGATTGTTATTGGCCGTGTCGTAGTTATTGCTATCGACGGTGATGTGCTCGTTGAACACATACACGCCGCCTATCCATTGCAGCGGGCTCTTGTAACTCGATTCGGCGCGGAACTCTTGCGAGAACTGGCGGTGGTCGGGCAAGCCGTCGCCGGTTTCGGCCGAGAACGGGATGAAGCCGGGGCCGGACGGCGGCGAGCTGGCCGTGCCGTAGCCGCCATCGACGTCGGCGCGGCTGAAGAAGCTGGCGCTTTCATAACCGGTGATCGAATGCAGGGTGACGCCGTCGAGGTCCCAGCGCAGGCGCATGCTGCCGCCCGTTTCGCGCAGCCATTGCTCATTGATGCCGTCGGTCGGATAACTGCCATAGTCGAAACCGTCGACCAGTTCGTTGCTGCCCTTTTTGATGATGTTGGCGCGGAACAGGGTGGCGCTGCCATTCATTTCGCGATGATGCACATTGAACAGGGCGCTGAAGACCTTGTTCGGCGTATACAACACTTGCACGCGGGCGGCCTTGTCGTCATAGCCTTCCAGGTTCTGGGTGCCGGTCGGGCGCGGATTGTGGACGCGGTCGTCGCGCCCCTGCGATTGCAGGGAAATGCGGGCCGACACGTCCGACGCCAGCGGCAGGTTGTAGGCGCCTTCCAGATTGACGACGCCATCCTTGCCGAAACCGGCGCTGGCATAGCCTTCCAGCTTGGGACCGGGCTTGACCGAGTCGAACTTGATGACGCCGGCCGGGGAATTGCGGCCGAACAAGGTGCCCTGCGGGCCGCGCAAGACTTCGATCTGCTCCACGTCAAACACGGGGAAGCCTTTCAACATCGGGCTTTCCTGCACCACGTCGTCGTAGACCAGGCCGACCGGCTGCGAAGCGTTCAAGTCGAAGTCCGTGTTACCCAGGCCACGGATATAGAAGCGGGGGAAGGAACGGCCGAAATCGGACTCCACGTTCAGGCTCGGGCTGCGGCCCGACATGAAGCGCACGTCCTGACCGCTGGCCGTCAGGGTGTCGAGCTTTTCGCCTTTCATGGTCGAAATAGCCATCGGCACGTCCTTGATGTTTTCCGCGCGGCGCTGGGCCGTCACGATCACCGTTTCAAGCTGACCCGCCTGGGCTGGCGCGGCGTCGGCGACCGGTGCCTCTTGCGCCAGGGCCGCTTGCAGGGGGAACGCTCCCGCCACAGCCAGCGCGATCAGGGAACGCGCCGCGTAGCGCCGCGTCGCGCCAATTTCCGTTTTCTTCATCATCTGTCAACTCCTCGGGTGGAACACAGGTTGAAATTTCTGTACAGCGGCTTCTTGGGCTCCAAACATGCCTCCCGTCGGCGTGGGTAAGCCAAACGGAAGCAACTCCATGTCGCTTCGACAGTTTCAAACTTTGCAAAGTGCAAAGTAATTCGGATGCTAGCATGAAAATTATTGAGTGAAAATCAGAAAGTCTCTCCGTTTATTTATATTCTATTTATATAAATAGCTAAATAAAATCGTATTTGCCATACATATACACGGTGATGCATAGTGACGCAGCGAGTACCATCCCGAGCGATAAAAATTTATAAAAAAGCAATAAATCACAGAGCGACGCGCGGCACGGCTTTTTCCCCGCCTGCCATTCTCAGGAAACAGTGTCCGGAAGTCGGCACCCGCCGCGATCCCGGTTTTTCGATGCCATATAGGCAATGGCCTGGTAGACCTTGCAATCTTGCAGGGTCACAAAAAAACGACAGCGGCGAAAATCGGGAAGCCGCGCCCGCTGTTGCGGCGACGCGACACGGCCCCGGCCGGCAAGCAAGGCCCGGGCGGGGGCGCGGGGAAACTGGCCGCATTAGATGTTTCGACTATAAAAAATATACAATATCGATCTTCCAGGAGCCAATTGATGAAACTTACACAATTTAGTTTGACGATCGCAGCCTTATTCCTGTCGGCGGGCGCATCCGCAGCCGCCCCCAAACTGGGCATCGTCTACGATGCCGGCGGCAAATTCGACAAGTCCTTCAACCAGTCGGCCTTCGAGGGCGCCCAGCGCTTCAAGAAAGAAACGAATATCTCCTTCATCGAGGCGCAAGCTTCCAGCGATACCCAGGCCGAGCAGGTATTGCGTGCTTTGGCCCGCAAAAACCTCGATCTGATCGCATCGGTCGGCTTCGCCCAGACCCAGGCCGTGCAAAAGGTAGCCAAGGAATTCCCAAAGGTGAAATTCGTGCTAATCGATGGCACGGCAACGGGTAATAACGTCAATTCCGTCCTGTTCAAGGAAGAAGAAGGCTCTTACCTGGTCGGCGTGGCGGCGGCCATGGCCAGCAAGACGAAAAAACTGGGCTTTATCGGCGGCATCGATATTCCCCTGATCCGCACCTTTGCCTGCGGTTACGCGCAAGGCGCGAAGGCCGCCAACGCCAAGGTGGAAGTGACGCAAAACATGGTCGGCACCACCTCGAGCGCCTGGAACGATCCGGCCAAGGGCGGCGAACTGGCCCGCTCGCAATTCGA
>DMYQ01000058.1:20530-20712 GCA_003482555.1 Janthinobacterium sp.
CGCCAACAGCTGCCCGGCCTGAGCCCCGTCCGGGCGCGCGCCGCGGGACTCAGCCGGAAATCACGGCGCGCCGCGGTGCCCTGATAACGGCGCGGAAAGCAGGGACTGAGCACGGCTTATCCGGCCGCCGTCTGTCCCGCCGTGACAACGCCGTGTAATTTATATAAATAGTGATCCTATGC
>DMYQ01000234.1:0-3818 GCA_003482555.1 Janthinobacterium sp.
CACAAATAAGGCGTTCTGCACGCCGGCCCGCCGCTTCCCGCACCAAAGCGGGGCAGGCGGCCCGACCAACTTTGGGGCCAGGTCTCGGGCCAACTTTGCGCGGCGCGCATAGTATGATGCCGGCCTTCCACGCGGCCATACGGCAAGTTGCCATACGATGATTCAACAGACACTCCTTCCCGATGCCACGCAGCCGCTGCTCGCTTATTGGCGCGCGGCGCTGGCCGACAGCGCCCTGTCGCATCCGGCCGTGCCGCGCGACTGCCCGCCCATCGGTATCGGCCCCAAGGACGGCGGCGCGTGGCAGGTGACGGCCGCGCCGGAAGGCTGGATCGCTTCCATGTTTTCGGGCGGCAAAGCGCAGCGGGCCGACGACGGCGCGGCCCGCAAACCGATTCCCCTGCTGCTGGTGCCGGCCCTGCTGCTGCCCGCCAGTAGCCACGGCGTGCGGCGCGGCGCCGACGCGCCAGACGAGCGCCTGGTTCCCCTGTGCATTCCCTGCCTGCTGGCCGAAGACGGCACTTTGCGGGCCGACCTGGAGCGCCTGCCCTGGATTCCGCGCCGACTGCTGCAACCGGGCAGCGGCGCGGCGACCATCGCCACCCTGGCCGATCTGGACGATTTCCTCACCATGCTCACCGTCAAGCCGGCCAATCTGGCCGACGCCATGGCGATGGCGGCCGCTTTGCTGGCCCAGGTGAGCGGCGCCCGCCTGTCCCAGCTGACGCCGCAGCCGGAGCCGCAGTCTGAATCCGACGCAGACGCGACACCGCTGCCGCTGCTGGAACTGGAAGACTATCGCCTCGTCGATGGCTGGTTCGGCCTCGCCTACGAACCGCCCGTGATGGCGCGTCACATCATCCGCCTCTACGATCTGCTGGCCAGCGCACCGTGCCCGACGCCGCTGCTGGCGACGCTGACCCATCTGCCGGATCGGCCGGCGCGGCCGCCGCTGAACCTGGACGCGGCCGCCGCCAGCCACCGGGGCGTCGTCGGCCACATCAACGGGCAGCATGCGCTGTCGCCGTCGCAGCACGAGGCGATAGCCGCGCTGCTCGATCTGGAGGATGGCGGCGTCCTGGCCGTCACCGGCCCGCCCGGCACCGGCAAGACCACCCTGCTGCAAAGCGTGGTCGCGCACGAGTGGGTGACGGCCGCCATCGAGGGTCGGCCCTGCCCGCTCATCGTGGCCGCCGCCACCAACGTCACGGCCGTGGAAAATGTGCTCGACAGCTTCGCCCGCCTGGGCCGGGAGCAGCGCCACCAACGCTGGCTGCCCGACATCGGCGGCTTCGGCCTGTTCCTCGCCTCGGCTTCGCGGGAGTCGGAACACCCGGTCTACAACAACCCCAGGGAACACCATTTCCTCGCCTTTGAAACGCCAGACTGGGTCGCCGGCGCCAGGGCGCACTACCTGGAACGGGCCCGCGCCTCGTCCCTGCCGGCGGAGCGGACGGCTACCGTGGCGCAGGTCACGCAAGCGCTGCGCGAGCAATTGCGCGAGCGGCACGATCTGCTGCGCCAACTGGTAACGCTGCGCTATCGGATCTTCGCGGCGACGGCGGACGACGGCAGCGTCGGCGCCGTCAGCGGCATGCAAGAGCTGATCGCCGATTGCCGCCGCCAGATCGCGCTGGCGCGGCAAGAGATCGCGGCGGCCGAGCGGATCGCCCGCGAGTGCGGCGGCCACGACAAGGAAGAACAGGCGCATCACTTGCTCGCCCTGCGGGAAATCGGCGACGCCGAACTGGCCTGGCGCACGTATCTGGACGCTTCGCCATGGTGGCTGGATCTGCTCGTCTTTTTGGGCTTTGTGCGGCGCCGCCGCGACGCGCGCGACCGGGCTCACTTTCTGGCCCAGCCGCTGGGCGGCGAACTGCGCCATCGCGACGACGGCGTCGAAGAGCATTTCGCCAGCCTGCTGCGGCAGGAAAAACTGCGCACCCGCGCGCTGCGGGCGGAGACCGTCGCGATCGCGGCGGCGGCCGGCGAGCGCCGCCGGCTGGCGCAGGCACGCAAGACGCGGGTGGCCGAAGAGCTGCGCGCCGCCGAGGCCCTGCTGGGCGAGTGGCTGGCGGCGCTGCCGCCGGCGTGCGCGCCGTGGGCCGACGTGGCCCTGCGCGACTTGAACGGCAAGCTCGATCTGGCCATCAGGGCGCCCATGTTCCAGCTGGCCGACTGGTACTGGTCGGGCTGCTGGCTGGAAGAGATGGAAATCCGTTTGCGCGAGCGCGGCTTTGACTCGAAGGCGCCACAAAAGCTGGAAGCCATGCTGCGCCGCTTCGCCAAGCTCACGCCCTGCATGGTGTCGAACTTTCACATGGCGCCGGCCCACTTCACCGGCTGGATGGGGATGGATCGCGCGCTGCCGCTGTGGAATGTGATCGATTTGCTGATCGTCGATGAAGCCGGCCAGGTGGCGCCGGAAATCGGCGCCCCCACCTTCGCGCTGGCCAGGCGCGCGCTGGTCGTCGGCGACGAGCGGCAGATCGAGCCGATCTGGAATATCCCGGAAGGCATAGACCGCGCCAACGCGGCCAAATTCGGCCTCACCCAAGCCTGGGACGATCCCGCATATCTGCGCTTGGCGCGCGACGGCTACAGTGCGGCAAAGGGCAATCTGATGCGCATCGGCGCGCGTGCCGGCGCGCTGCAAAAGTACCCGGACCAGCGCGGCTTGATGCTCACCGAGCAGCGCCGCTGCGTGCCCCCGCTGGTCGCCTATTGCAATGAGCTGGTCTACGCGGGACGCCTGCAAGCGATGCGCGCAGCGCTGCCGCCCGCGCGCGCGATCCTGCCCTCGTTCGGCTATCTGCTCGTGGCCGGCAAGGACAGGCCGGTCGGCAAGAGCCGCAAGAACGACGCCGAGGCGCGCGCCATTGTCGACTGGATCGCGCGCAACCGGGAACGCCTGGAACAGCATTACGGCGACGCCGGCGGCCAGGGGCGCGCCATCGGCCGCCTGCTCGCCGTGGTGACGCCATTCGCGCCGCAAGCGAACCTGATCGCCCGGCTGCTCGCCCGGGCGCTGCCCGACACCGCCAAAAAAGGCTGCGCCATCACCGTCGGCACCGTGCATCGCCTGCAGGGCGCCGAGCGCGAGATCGTGCTGTTCTCGCCGGTATATGGCGAAGCCCACGCGGGCGCCATGTTTTTCGACGCCGGCCCGAACATGCTGAACGTCGCCGTCTCGCGCGCCCGGGACAGCTTCCTCGTGTTTGGCAATGTCACGCTGTTCGATCCGAAGCGAACCGCCACGCCATCGGGGATGCTGGCCAAGTATCTGTTCGCCGATGCCCGCAACAATCTGGCTGGCGTCGCCGAACAGGAAGCCGAGGCGAGGCCGGCACCGGCACTGGCGGCCTCGCCGGTACTGGCGACGGCACCGGCGCCGGCCGTCTGGCGCCGGGCATAGCCGCCACGATCCTCCGCGACGGCCCTTTCAGCCCCGCCGGCGCCGCTTAAAAGCTGGTCGACAAGCCCAGGTACAGGCTGCGGCGCGGGCCGAACTGGGGTGCGCCGACGCCAACGCCGGAACCGTCGCGCAGCAAATAGGACTTATCTAACAAATTGATCAACGCGACCCGGCCCTCGACCTTGCCCACTGCCGTATCTTTCCACGTATGCGTCAAGCTCGTGTTCACCGTCGCGTACTGCGGCAGGCTGCCCGAGTTGGGCGCGCCGCCACCCGGCGTCTTGCGCAAACCGCTGCCGTACAGGAAATCGGCGCTCAACTGCGAAGCGCCGAAATGGTAGTGGGCGCCGCCGGACAGGGTGTAAGTCTGGTCGTGGTCGAGGTAGACATAGTGATTGCCGAT
>DMYQ01000234.1:4013-7582 GCA_003482555.1 Janthinobacterium sp.
CGCCTGGCCGAACTGGCCCTCGTCGAGCAGGTTCTCGATCTTCTTGTAGTAGGCGTCGGCCGTCACCGTCAGGCGCGGGTTGACCTGGTGACTGAGGCCGACATCGTAGTAGCGGGTGCGCTCGGCCTTGACGTTATCGGAGACGCCGATTTCCGGCGCATTGCTGGTTTTCGCGTACAGGTCGATGCTGCTCTGCGCGGCCAGTTCCTGCGGCGGCGGCGTGAAGTAGCGCGAATAGCCGGCGTGCAGCGAGGTCGCTTCGCTGACCTTGTAAGCGAGGTTGGCGCGCGGACTCCATTGCCGCTCGTCGGTGAAGGCCGACACTTTATCAAAACGCACGCCGTAGTTCAGGGTCAGCGGCTTCGAGATATGCCACTCATCCTGCAGATACACGCTGGCCAGGCGGCCGGTCTTGCCGCTGTTGTCGCTGATCGTGACGGGGTCGCTCGCGCTCTGCGCGCCGCTGTCGTCGGTGGGGAAGACGGCAACCGTGTTCAGGCTTTGCGTCACCTGGCGCGTGTAGGCCAGGCCGGCGCGCAGGGTGTGATCCTGGTGCAGCTTGTAGCTCATGTCGAACTGCAGGCCGTTGGCGCTGTTCGAACGCAGCGAGTCCGAAGCGACGCCGTTGTAGATCAAGTCGCCCAGCGCGTCGGGCCTGTAGTGCAGCTCCGAATACTGGTGGAAGCCCGACACCTGAAAGTTCACGTCGCCCAGACTCTTTTGCAGCGACAGCACGACGAAGCGGTTCACTTCGCGCTGGTTTTCATCGAGCCGCGACGACGGCAAGACGCTCGTGCCCGCGCCCGCGTCGCTGGCGCCGCTCAGCGAAAAGCCCGGCGCCTGTCCCGGATTGTCGGGAATCTGAAAGCGCCCGGTATAGGTGCCGAACATCATGCCCAGGCGCGTATGGTCATCCACAATAAACGCCAGGCTGCCGAAGGATTTCGACTGCCGCGTCTTGTCGTGCAGCGCGGCGCGGCTGGCCACGGGGTTTTCGATGCCCAGCGAATTTTTCAGATAACTACTCGACAGGTAGTAATTGAAGCCGCCCTGGCTGCCGAATACTTCGGCGCTCGGCTCGACATAATCGTGGCTGCCGACCAGCACCCCGACGCGCCCGCCCGGCTTGCCGCCTTCCTTGGTCTGGATGTCGACGATGCCCGAGGTGCGCAGGCCGAACTGGGCCGGCAGCGCGCCCGTCATGAAGTCGATCTGGTCGACCAGGCGCGTGTCGATCGACTGGCCGAAGCCGGTGATGCTCTCGGGCAGTTGCACGCCGTTGATGCGGTACTGGACATTGCCGTGGTCGTCGCGCACGTGCAGCGAACCGGAACCCTTGGAATCCTGCGCCACACCGGGCAGGCGCAGCAGCACTTCGTTGAAGGGCGTGTTGTCGCCCTGCCCCAGCATGTCGACCATGTGGGTGTCGATGCTGTAGACCGTGGTGCCGACTTTCGGCGACAGCTCGATGCGCGCGCTGCGCAGATGGGCGGCGCTGACTTCGACGCGCTGCATGGGCTGATCGGCGTCCAGCGGCGCGGGCGGAGCCGGATCGGCGTGGGCCGAGGTGGCGGCGAAAAGGGCGCCCAGGGCGAGCGCCAGCTTGCTCAATTGTGGTGTGCGATGCATATGAAACCTCTGAAATAGCAGACGGCAAAACGCGGGTAGGCGCGGCCGCGCGCGGCGGCGAACACCTGAAATGAAATGAACCGTCGTGAGTTCGCGGGCGCGCACGGGCGTCGCTTCGCGGCGGCGCTTGCCGACACGATGCGCGCGCCGGCGTATCAGGCTTGCGCCTGTCCGGCTTATGCGACTTTTGAACTCACGGAACTAGACAGTGGCGTGCGGCGGGCCGCAGCTGGGAGGAAGCAGATGGGGTGAAGCGTAGGCGACGGCTTGCGCCGTGGCGACCTGGATAAAATACAGCAGGATCTCGGCTTGCCGGACCAGCACCGGCGGCGTCGCCACGTCGGCCACCTTGTCGAGCACGGCGGAGCACAGCGCGCAATCCTGCGCCTCGAAAGCCTTGTGATGGTGGGTCGCGGCCGTGGCCAGCAGCAGGATGAAACTCAGCGCCGTGAACAGTGCGACGCACAGCCGCCACGGATCGCGCGCGCGCCGGCGCAGGCGCAGCGTGGCGCCCCGGCGTACGGATTCGTGCTGACTGGATGGCTGACGATGCGGCATTGCTCGGCTTGCGCTTGCTTCGATTCCCGGATCATAACAAATAAATCCAGATCCGGTATCGAAGCGCCTACCCGTCCCGGCTAGTCGGCGACGCCGGCCCGCTCCAGCATCGCATGCAGCAGCACATTGCAACCGGCTTCCAGATGTTCGGGCTTGGCGTCTTCGATTTCATTGTGGCTGATGCCGTCCTTGCAGGGCACGAAGATCATCCCCGACGGCGCCAGGCGGGCCGCGTAGATGGCGTCGTGGCCGGCGCCCGAGACCACGTCCATGGTCGAGTAGCCGAGCGTGGCGGTGGCCTTGCGCACGGCATCCACGCACTCGGGATGAAACGGGCACGGCGGATAGTAAGAGACGCGCTCGATCGTGATGCCCAGGCCCGAATCGCGCCGCGTCGCGTCGATAAACGCCAGCATTTCCTCATGCATGATGTTGAGCAGTTCGTCGTTCACATTACGCAGGTCAATGCTGAATTTGACCTCGCCCGGAATCACGTTGCGGCTGTTCGGGAAAACCTGCACCATGCCCACCGTGCCGCGCCCGTAGGGCTGGTAGCGGTTGGCGATGGCCACCACCTCCTGCATGATGCGGGTCGACACTTGCAGCGCGTCCTTGCGCAAGCCCATCGGCGTCGGCCCGGCGTGCGCCTCCATGCCGCTCACCACGCAGTCGTACCACGACAAGCCCATCACGGCCGGCACCACGCCGATCACCTTGTCGGCGTCTTCCAGCACCGGGCCCTGCTCGATGTGGGTCTCGAAATAAGCGCCGATCGGATGCCGGCCCGGCACCTCGTCGCCCAGGTAGCCGATGCGCGCCAGTTCCTCGCCCACGGTCTTGCCCTCGGTATCCTTGGCGGCGTAGGCCGTCTCCAGGCTGAAGGCGCCGCAAAACACGCCCGAGCCCATCATCACCGGCACGAAGCGCGAGCCTTCTTCATTGGTCCAGAACGCGACCTCGATCGGCGCCACCGTGCGGATATTGTTGTCGTTCAGGGTGCGCACCACTTCCAGCCCGGCCAGCACGCCGTAGTTGCCGTCGAATTTGCCGCCCGTCGGCTGGGTGTCGATGTGGCTGCCCGTGACCACGGGCGCCAGCGTGGCGTCGCTGCCGGGCCGGCGCATGAAGACGTTGCCGATCTGGTCGATGGTGATCGCCAGGCCCGCTTCCCGGCCCCAGGCCACGACCAGGTCGCGGCCCTGCTTGTCCAGATCGGTCAGCGCCAGGCGCTTGACGCCGCCCTTGGCGGTGGCGCCGATTTTTGCCAGTTCCATCAGCGCCGCCCACAGACGCTCGCCATTCACACGCAATTGACTCATATGCATTCCTTGGTTACGATTGGATGTCAGCGCGCCGCGGCGGGCGCAAAGGCGGGCGCAAAC
>DMYQ01000234.1:7685-12133 GCA_003482555.1 Janthinobacterium sp.
CGGGCGCAAACGCCGGCCGCTCGACGTAGCGCCCCGCCCCCTCCACCGCCATCAGTTCGCCGCGCTGGAACACCACGTTGCCGCCCGAAATGGTGACGCTCGGGATGCCGCGCACGGTGCGTCCCTCGAAGACGTTAAAGCCGCCCTTGGCGAACTGCGTCTTGGCCGAGATGGTGCGCGTGCCCTGCGGGTCCCAGACCACGATGTCGGCGTCGGCGCCGACCGCGATGACGCCCTTGCGCGGGTACATATTGAAAATCTGCGCCGCGTTGGCCGAGGTGACGCGGACGAATTCGGACGGCGTCAGCTTGCCCGAATTGACGCCGGCGTCCCACACTACCGACATGCGGTCTTCGACGCCGCCGCAGCCGTTCGGGATCTTGGTGAAGTCGTCGCGCCCGGCCGCCTTTTGTTCGGCGCAAAAGGTGCAGTGATCGGTCGCCGTGGTGTGCAGATTGCCGCCTTGCAGGCCGCGCCACAGCGCCGCCTGGTGCTCCTTGCCGCGGAAGGGCGGGCTCATGACGTGGGCGGCCGCGAAGGCCGGATCGGCGTTCTGGTACACGCTGTCGTCGATCACCAGGTGGCCGGCCAGGGCCTCGCCGTAGACGCGCTGGCCGTTGGCGCGCGCGCGCGCGATCGCCTCCAGCGACTCCGCGCACGAGACGTGCACGATATACACGGGCGTGTTGAGGACATTGGCGATGGCGATGGCGCGGTTGGCCGCCTCCGCCTCCACGGCCGGCGGGCGCGAGAGCGGATGGGCGGCCGGCCCGGTCATGCCTTTCTTGAGCAAATCCTGCTGCAACTGGAACACCAGCTCGCCGTTTTCGGCGTGCACCGTGGGTAGCGCGCCCAGTTCCAGCGAACGGGTGAAGCTCTTGATCAGGGTTTCGTCGTTCGCCATGATGGCGTTTTTATACGCCATGAAGTGCTTGAAGCTGTTCACCCCGTGCTCGCGCACCAGGGTGCCCATCTCGGCGTGCACGCTGTCGTCCCACCAGGTGATGGCGACGTGAAAAGTGTAGTCGCCGGCCGACTTGGCGGCCCAGCCGCGCCAGGTGTGATAAGCCTCGATCAGCGACTGGCGCGGCGCCGGGATCACGAAGTCCATGATGGTGGTGGTGCCGCCGGCCAGGCCGGCCGCCGTGCCGCTGAAAAAATCGTCGGCCGTGACGGTGCCCATGAACGGCAGGTTCATGTGGGTGTGGGTGTCTATCCCGCCCGGCATCACGTACTGGCCGTCGGCGTCGATCACCATGGCCGACGCCGGCGCCTCCAGGTTTTCGCCGACGGCGATGATTTTATCGCCGTCGCACAGCACATCGGCGCGAAAGGCGCGGTCTGCGTTGACCACGGTGCCGCCGCGGATAATCGTTGTCATGCACTTCTCCTTAGTTGGGACGCACCGCGCGCAGCACGGGCTGGGTCTTGCCCTTCATCATAAGTCCATATACGGCGGCCGAAATAGCGATTCCGACAAACCAGGCATAGGTATACACGGTCTTGAAGCCCTCGCCCACGCCGGGAAACGATTGCGGGAAGGCGGCGTTCAGGAAGCCGGGTATGTTTGGCAGCACGCCGACCACGAAGGCCACCAGGGCCGCCATGTTCCAGCCGTTGCCATACGAGTATTTGCCGTCGGCCCGGTACAACTGGGCGACGTCGAGCTCGGTCTTGCGGATGAAGTAGTAATCCATGATCAAGATGCCGGCGATCGGCCCCAGCAGCGCCGAATAGCCGATCAGCCAGGTGAAGATATAACCCTGGGTCGATTCGAGTATCTTCCAGGGCATCATCAGGATCGCGATCGAAGCCGTGATGTAACCGCCGGTGCGGTAAGAAATCTGTTTTGGCGCCAGCGAGGAAAAGTCGTAGGCCGGCCCGACCAGATTGGCCGCCAGGTTGACGCTGACGGTGTCGACCAGCAGCACCAGCAGGGCGATCAGCACGGCCGCGCCGGTCATGCGGCTGGCCAGGTCGACCGGGTCCCAGATCGCCTTGCCGTACAAGACCACGGTGGCCGAGGTGACGATCACGGCCAGCATGGCCAGCATCCCCATCGGCACCGGCAGCCCGACCGACTGGCCCAGCACCTGGTCGCGCTGCGATTTGGCGAAGCGGGTGAAGTCGGGGATGTTCAGCGCCAGCGTGGCCCAGAAGCCGACCATCGCCGTCAGCGAGGGCCAGAACACGACCCAGAACTGGCCCGCCTTCTTGCCGCCCTCGACGAATTGGGAGGGCTGGTCGAACAGCGGGCCGAAGCCGCCGGCCTTTTCGTGCACCCAGGCCAGCAGCACGAAGCAGATCGCGATCTTCAGCGGCGCGGTGTAGGTTTCCAGCTTGCGGATGGCGTCCATGCCGTGCACGATGTACCAGAACTGGATGGCCCAGAAGGCCAGGAAGCACAGCAACTGGCCGCCGTTGATGCCGAGGCCGGCGATCTTGTCACCGCCCATTGGATGGCCGAGCAGCACGCCCACCAGGGTGTAAATCATCTGGCCGCCGAACCAGGTCTGGATGCCGTACCAGCCGCAGGCGACGATGGCGCGCATCAGCGCCGGCAGACGGGCCCCGGCTGTGCCGAAGGAAGAACGCGCCAGCACCGCGTAGGGAATGCCGTACTTGGTGCCGGCGTGGCCGATCAGGAGCATCGGCAGCAGCACGATGGCGTTGGCGATGAAGACCGTGATGACGGCCTGCCAGCCGGACATGCCGCTGTCGATCAGGCTGGCCGACAGCGTGTAGGCCGGAATGCACATCACCATCCCCACCCACAGCGCGGCAAAGTGATACCAGCGCCAGGTGCGCTGCGCCGGCGTGGTGGGTGCGAGGTCTTCATTCCACAGCTGCGTATTGCCTGACATGTCTTTGTTCACAGGTTCTCTCCATCCGATAAAGGTGAATACGTGGGCGCGGCGCGATGATGGCAAGGCCGCGCGGGTCGAATCGGGAACGCCGAGTCGACCCGCGCGGGCGCCAATGAGTTTATATCAAATACCTCGTTTAACGCAGCTCGGCGCGCGGATTGCGCGGATCCTGGGTCCAGTTCATGTACGGCTTGCCCGTTTCCTGCGCCACCATGGTGATGCAACCCTGCACCGGACAGGTGATTTCGCACAGATTGCAGCCCACGCACTCGTCCTTGATGACTTCATAGGTGCGCACGCCGGCCGCGTCGATCAACTGGGAAATCGACTGGTGCGAGGTGTCTTCGCAAGCCACGTAGCACTTGCCGCACTTGATGCAGTCGTCCTGGTTGATCTGCGCGATCACCTGGTAATTCATGTCCAGGTATTTCCAGTCGGTGGTGTTGGGAATGGCCTTGCCGGAAAATTCGCTGATCGACTTGTAGCCCTTCTCGTCCATCCAGCGCGACAGCCCGTCCTTCATTTCCTCGACGATGCGAAAGCCGTGCAGCATGGCGGCGGTGCAGACTTGCACCGAGCCGGCGCCCAGGGCGATGAATTCGGCCGCGTCGCGCCAGTTGCCGATGCCGCCGATGCCGGAAATCGGCAAGCCCCGGGTTTCCGGGTCGCGCGCGATTTCAGCCACCATATTCAGCGCGATCGGCTTCACGGCCGCGCCGCAGTAACCGCCGTGGGTGCTGCTGCCGCCCACCGTCGGCAGGGCCACCATGCGGTCCAGGTCGAGCGAGGTGATCGAATTGATCGTGTTGATCAGCGAGACGGCGTCGGCGCCGCCAGCCTTGGCCGCGCGCGCCGGCAGGCGTACGTCGGTGATGTTCGGCGTCAGCTTGACGATCACCGGCAGCTTCGAATGCTTCTTGCACCAGGCGGTCACCATTTGCACGTATTCCGGCACCTGGCCGACGGCGGCGCCCATGCCGCGCTCCGGCATGCCGTGCGGGCAGCCGAAGTTCAGCTCGATGCCGTCGGCGCCGGTCGCCTCGACCAGCGGCAGAATGTCGGCCCACAGCTTTTCCTCGCAGGGCAGCATCAGCGAGACGATCATGGCGCGGTCCGGCCAGTCCTTCTTCACCTGGGTGATTTCGCGCAGATTGATTTCCAGGCTGCGGTCGGTGATCAGCTCGATGTTATTGAAGCCGATGACTTCGCGGTTCTTGCCGTACAGGGCGGAGTAGCGCGACGATACGTTGACGGCGGCCGGATCCTCGCCCAGGGTTTTCCAGACCACGCCGCCCCAGCCCGCCTCGAAGGCGCGCACCACGTTGTAAGCCTTGTCGGTGGGCGGCGCGGACGCCAGCCAGAACGGATTGGGCGCCTTGATGCCGCAGAAATCGATGCTCAGATCGGCCATTATGCAGCCTCCACATTGGATTGAATGTCGTGATGAATGGCCAGCGCGGCCAGCTTGCCGTGCTGTACCGCCTGCACCGTCAAGTCCTGTCCCGGCAAGACGCAGTCGCCGCCCGCGTAAATGCCCGCCACGGCGGTGCGGAACTGGGCGTCGACCGCGATCTTCTCGCC
>DMYQ01000234.1:12303-12680 GCA_003482555.1 Janthinobacterium sp.
GGCCAGCGGATTGGCCAGACCACCCGTGTTGAGGCTCTGGCCGATGGCCTTGAAGATGGCTTCGGCGGCGATCTCGAAGGTCTCGCCGGTGCCCACCAGGCGCCCCGCTTCCATGCGGGTTTTTTCGAAGCGCATGCCGCGCACCCGGCCGGCGTCGTCGAGCAGCACGTCTTGCGGCTGGGCCCAGGTGCGCATGCGCACCTGGTTGGCTTTCGCGATGTCCTGCTCGTGGCCGGTCGCCGTCATGGCCTCGAAGCCGCGCCGGTACACCAGCGTGACTTCCTGCGCGCCCAGGCGCTGGATCTGCACCGCCATATCGATCGCGGTATTGCCCGCGCCGATGACGATGGCGCGCTCCGGCACCGGCAGCGCGCTCA
>DMYQ01000235.1 GCA_003482555.1 Janthinobacterium sp.
GGGTCAGGTCTCATATCGTCGGTTTCTGCGAGGAAAACCGACAATGCGAGACCTGACCCCAATGTTGCGACCCCGATGTTGCCAACGCCGCCCTCCCATGTTGTGGGGCGTTTACAATGGCGCTTTCAGTAATCGGTGCGAGCGGGATTTTTATGGCAAAACAATTTGATGTGGCGGTAATCGGGGCCGGCGCCGCCGGCATGATGTGCGCGGCCGTGGCGGCCCAGGGCGGCAAGCGGGTGGTGTTGATCGATCACGCGGCCAAGCTGGCCGAAAAGATCCGCATTTCCGGCGGCGGGCGCTGCAATTTCACGAATATCAATGCGGGGCCGCAGAATTTTTTGTCGGAAAATCCCCATTTCTGCAAGAGCGCGCTGTCCCGCTACACGCCACAGGATTTCCTCGCCCTTGTCAAGAAGCACCGCATCGGCTATCACGAAAAGCACAAGGGCCAGTTGTTTTGCGACGAGTCGGCCGAGCTGATCATTCAGATGCTCAAGGACGAGTGCGCCGCCGCCGAGGTGCACTGGCGCATGCCGTGCAAGGTGGAGTCGATCGCGCGCCAGGATGACGGCGGCTTCCTGCTGCAAACAGATGGCGGCACGATCGAGGCGGCCAGCGTGGTTGTCGCCGCCGGCGGCCTGTCGATTCCCAAGATAGGCGCCACCGATTTCGCTTACCGCATCGCCAAACAGTTCGACTTGCGCATGGTCGAACCGCGCCCGGCGCTGGTGCCTTTGACCTTTGACGACGCGGCCTGGGCACCGTTCGCTCCGCTGGCCGGCATCGCCCTGGAAGTGGAAGTGGCGACCGGCACGATGAAGGGCCGCAACGCGACGGGCGGGCGTTTCCGCGAAGACTTGCTGTTCACCCACCGCGGCCTGTCCGGCCCCGCCATCCTGCAAATTTCCAGCTTCTGGCAAGCGGGCACGCCCATTGTCATCAATCTCTTGCCGGACATGGATGTGGCGCAGACCTTGATCGAGGGCAAGAGCAGCATGAAGAAGCAGCTCGGCAATATCGTCACGCAATGGCTGCCGGCACGCCTGGCCGAGAGTCTGCTGGCCGCCACCGGCCTGGCAGCCGACGCCCGCGTGGCCGACTTGCCGGACGCGCTATTGCGCAAACTGGGCCTGGCCATCAACGCCTGGGCCATCGTGCCGAGCGGCTCGGAAGGTTACCGCAAGGCCGAGGTCACCCGCGGCGGCATCGATACGCGCGAGCTGTCGCAGCAAACCATGATGGCGAGCAAGGTGCCGGGCCTGTACTTCATCGGCGAAGCGGTGGACGTGACGGGCTGGCTGGGCGGTTATAATTTCCAGTGGGCCTGGGCCTCGGGCGTGGCTGCGGGGCAAGCCCTGGCCGCATAGGGAAAAGCGGGCCCCGCGCCGCATGGCCGGCCGGCCTTCTTCATGTTTTTAGCAACAAAGGGAGGCGGCGCGCACGTTTGCGGCCGCGGCCGGGCTTCCTTTTTTGGATAGAAGATGCTACTATCTACCTCTTCCTATAAATCAACGGTTTGAATTTTTACATGACCACTATTCGCCTTAAAGAAAACGAGCCGTTCGAAGTCGCAATGCGTCGCTTCAAGCGCACTATTGAAAAAACCGGTCTGCTGACAGAATTGCGCGCACGCGAATTCTACGAAAAGCCAACAGCTGAGCGCAAGCGCAAGCTGGCAGCAGCAGTGAAGCGCCACTACAAGCGCATTCGCAGCCAGCAATTGCCGAAAAAATTATTCTAAGACTGTTCCTTCAAAATTAACCCGGGTATCAGGCGCTTTGGTCGCCAGGGGTTATTGTTTTGATGCATCCGGATGTAGTTGTTCGGATGAGTCGCATGCCCGCTCCGGTTCGCCGCAGCGGGTTTTCGCATTTATAACCTTCACCGTGAGGATGTCATGGGATTAAGAGAGCAAGTTACGGAAGACATGAAGTCCGCCATGCGCGCCAAGGAAACTGTCCGCCTGGGCACGATCCGTCTGCTGCTGGCCGAGATCAAGCGCAAGGAAGTCGACGAGCGCATCGAAGTGTCGGATGTGCAAACCGTCGCCATCGTCGAAAAGATGATCAAGCAGCGCAAGGATTCGATCACCCAGTTTGAAGCCGGCAACCGCGCCGACCTGGCCGACATCGAAAAGGCCGAACTGCTGGTGTTGAGCGCCTACATGCCGGCCGGACTGTCGGAAGCGGAAATCGCCGCCGCCGTGGCCGCCGCCGTCACCGCCTCCGGCGCCGCCGGCCCGCAAGACATGGGTAAGGTCATGGCCATCGTCAAGCCGGCCCTGGCCGGTCGCGCCGACATGACCGTCGTCTCGGCCCTGGTCAAGCAAGCCTTGACACCAGCCTGAGCATGAATCGCCGCGTCCTTGATCCGCCTCAACACGGAGCGGATGCGGCGCGATAGTCTGATCCATAACAAGACCGCAGAGCCCCGTGATACCACAATCCTTCATTTCCGATTTGCTGAACCGGGTCGACATCGTCGACGTGGTGGGCCGTTACGTGCAGTTGAAAAAGGGCGGCGCCAATTTCATGGGCCTGTGTCCTTTTCACAGCGAAAAGTCGCCCAGTTTCACGGTCAGCCCGACCAAGCAGTTTTACCATTGCTTCGGCTGCGGCGCGCACGGCACTTCGATCGGCTTCTTGATCGAGTATTCGGGCATGGGCTTCGTCGACGCCGTCAAGGATCTGGCGCAAAACGTCGGCATGGTAGTGCCCGAGGCGGACGACAAGATCCCGCCCGCCCAGCGCGCGCAAATCCAGGCCCAGAGCCTGGCGCTGACGGAAGCGATGACGCAAGCCTGCGACTATTACCGGGGCCAGTTGCGCAACGCCGCCGAAGCCATCGCCTACCTGAAGAAGCGCGGCTTGACGGGCGAGATCGCGGCCCGCTTCGGCATGGGTTTCGCGCCCGGTGGCTGGGATAATTTGCGCGGCGTGTTTCCCGACTATGAAGTCCTCGCCCTGGTCGAGGCCGGTCTCGTGATCGACAAGGTCGACGAGGATGGCGGCAACCGCAAGCGCTACGACCGTTTCCGCGAACGCATCATGTTCCCGATTCGAAACACCAAGGGCCAAGTCATCGCCTTTGGCGGGCGCGTGCTCGACCACGGCGAACCGAAATACCTGAATTCCCCCGAAACCCCTTTGTTTTCCAAGGGTTTCGAGCTGTACGGCCTGTTCGAGGCGCGCCAGGCCATCCGCGACGCCGGCTATGTGCTGGTGACGGAAGGCTATATGGACGTGGTGGCGCTGGCGCAGATGGGTTTCCCGCAAGCCGTGGCCACCCTGGGCACGGCGTGCACGACGACCCACGTGCAAAAACTGTTGCGCCAGACCGATAACGTCATCTTCAGCTTCGACGGCGACAAGGCCGGCCGCCGCGCCGCCCGCCGCGCGCTGGAAGCGAGCCTGCCGCACGTGTCCGACAACAAGACCATCAAATTCCTCTTCCTGCCGACCGAGCACGACCCGGACAGTTATATCCGCGCCCTGGGCACCGAAGCCTTCGAGCAACAGGTGCATGAAGCCATGCCGCTGTCGCAATTCCTGCTCAAGGAAGTGGGCGCCGAGCACGACCTGTCGGCGCCGGAAGGGCGGGCGCGCATGCAGTTCGACGCCAAGCCCTTGCTGCAGGCGATGACGCCGTCGGCGCTGCGCCTGCAGATCGTGCGCGGGCTGGCCTCGCTGACCCAGACCACGCCGGCTGAAATCGAAGCCCTGTTCGAGTTGGCCAAGCCGGTCGCCGTGGCGCGCCGGGCGCCGCCCCGTTCGGGCCGGCCGGTACCCGTCGGCCTGGAGTTGAAGATCACGCGCATGCTGGTGGCGCACCCGCCGCTGGCGCTGCAGATCGACGCGGCGGCCCTGGCCGCCTTCGCCCACCTGGGTCCGGACGCCGCCCACAGCCTGGGGCTGCTGGTGGCGATCGGGCAAGAGCTGGGGCCGCAGGGCAGTTTCGCCGCGCTGGCCCAGCATTTGAAAGAGTCGGGCGCCGATTACGACGCCATCATCGGCGAGATCGCGGCCGGTAGTGAATCCGATTTCGATAGCGAGCAAGTGTGGCTGGTGAGCGCGATCCGCGAAATCAAGCTGGACGCGCTGAAGCTGGAATTGAGCCAGTTGTTCGCGGCCGGTTTGTCTTCCGACGAAATTGGTGTACGCTACCGCGAAATAACGGCCGAACAGGGTTTGTTGCTGCGCGAAGCGGAGGCGGAGGCTGCCAAACGCTAGCGTCGCCGGCGCCGCGACGCCCCATGAAAACGGGGCGCGCGCGCGGGCTTGGCGGGGCCTGGAAAAAGAATTTTGACGTGCTATAATTAAATGCTAAGTATTATGTGCTTTTGACATGGTTGCGTGGTTTTTCGCGGTTTTTGTTACAGTTTGTGTTGCTCAGTTTGTTTAGTTGTGCAGTGTCGCTTATGAATTTGTTTTCAGTAAGTTAGGCTCTAGATCGGCGCATCCGGACGGCGTCGGCGGCCAGGGCCGGCTTTGGTTTTCGGCGGCGCGGCGTGGTCCGCGCCGATGGCGGCAAGCCCGCATCCGCAAACCAATCTTGGCGCTCGCCCCCAACACTGTGGATGCAGTAAAATCTTTGCCGAACACGGGCCGCGCGCAGCGCGGTTCGGGGGATGAATGAACTACGCAGTGTCGGACGTGCGCAGTCGGCAGGTTCGAAGATGGTGGCCCCTTGGGCCGGCAGCAAACTTATCCTAATCCACCGTAAAGCTAGTCGTTGCGTAATTGAAAGCGCCTGTGCCAATCAAGAAACCCGAAGCCATGACGACTGTGAAGCAGCCACCCATCAAAGTGAGCTCGAAAGCCGAAAAGGCGATCGACAGACCGGAAGCGCGCACCAGCGCCCCCGTGGTCAGCCAAACGACCGACGCCGCCACCCTGGCGGCGATCGATACGTCCGGCTATGTTTTGCCATCCATCAAAGTTCCAGGCCGGCGCGGGCGCAAGCCAAAAGAATTCCAGCCTGAAAACGATGAAGTGGCGGCGCTGAACGCCGTCGAGCGGGCCGAACTGAAAGCCGTCGACAAGGCCAAGGCCAAGGATCGCAAGGCGAAGGAAAAGGCCTTGCTCAAGGACGCCTTTTCCTCGGACACCGAGGCCAGCGAAGAAGAATTGGAACGGCGCCGGCAAAAGCTCAAGACCTTGATCAAGTTCGGCAAGGAACGGGGTTTCTTGACGTATGCGGAAATCAACGATCACTTGCCGGAAAACATAGTCGACCCGGAAGCCATCGAAGGCATCATCGGCACCTTCAACGACATGGGCATCGCCGTCTACGAGCACGCGCCCGACGCCGAGACCCTGCTACTGTCGGACAACGTCGCCACCGTCACCAGCGACGACGAGGCCGAGGCTGCCGCCGAGGCGGCGCTGTCGACGGTGGACTCCGACTTCGGTCGCACCACCGACCCGGTGCGCATGTACATGCGCGAGATGGGCTCGGTCGAGCTGCTCACGCGCGAGGGCGAGATTGAAATCGCCAAGCGCATCGAAGACGGCTTGAAAGACATGATCCAGGCCATTTCCGCCTGTCCCGTGACGATCGCGGAAATCATCGCGGCCGCCGACCGCATCGCCAACGACGAAAGCAAGATCGACGAAGTCGTCGACGGCCTGGTCGACCGCAGCGAAGGCGAGGACGCGCCCGTGGCGGCGCCCGTGGCCGCCGTCGAGGACGACGAGGAGGAGGGCGAAGAGGGCGACGAGGAAGAGGGCGACGAAGAGGAAAGCAACGCCTCGGGCGCGGCCGGCTTTTCCGCCGAGCAGCTGGAAACCCTGAAACGCAACGCGCTGGAAAAATTCGCCATCATTTCGCAGCAGTTCGACAAGATGCGCAAGGCCTTTGAAAAAGAGGGTTACAACTCGAAGGCTTACGTCAAGGCGCAGGAAACGATCTCGCACGAGTTGCTGGGCATCCGCTTCACGGCCAAGGTCGTGGAAAAGCTGTGCGACACCTTGCGCGGCCAGGTCGACGAAGTGCGCCATATCGAAAAGCAAATCCTCGACGTGGCCGTGAACAAGTGCGGCATGCCGCGCGCCCACTTCATCAAGGTCTTCCCGGGCAATGAAACGAATTTGAACTGGGTGGACGGCGAAGTGGACGCGGGCCATGCCTACAGCGCCATCCTGGGCCGCAACATCCCGACCGTCAAGGAATTGCAGCAGCGCTTGATCGACTTGCAGGCGCGCGTCGTGCTGCCGCTGCCGGACTTGCGCAACATCAACCGGCAAATGGCGGCCGGCGAAATGAAGGCGCGCAAGGCCAAGCGCGAAATGACCGAGGCCAACTTGCGCCTGGTCATCTCGATCGCGAAAAAATACACCAACCGCGGCTTGCAATTCCTCGACCTCATCCAGGAAGGCAACATCGGCTTGATGAAGGCCGTGGACAAGTTCGAATACCGGCGCGGCTACAAGTTCTCGACCTATGCGACCTGGTGGATACGCCAGGCGATCACCCGTTCGATCGCCGACCAGGCGCGCACCATCCGCATCCCCGTGCACATGATAGAGACGATCAACAAGATGAACCGGATCTCGCGCCAGATTCTGCAGGAAACGGGCGCAGAGCCCGATCCAGCCACCCTGGCGACCAAGATGGAGATGCCCGAGGACAAGATCCGCAAGATCATGAAAATCGCCAAGGAACCGATCTCGATGGAAACGCCGATCGGCGACGACGACGATTCCCATCTGGGCGACTTCATCGAGGACAACAATACCCTGGCGCCGGCCGACGCGGCGCTGCACGCGTCGATGCGGGGCGTGGTCAAGGACGTGCTCGATTCCTTGACGCCGCGCGAGGCGAAGGTGCTGCGCATGCGCTTCGGCATCGAGATGTCCACCGACCATACTCTGGAAGAAGTGGGCAAGCAATTCGACGTGACGCGCGAACGCATCCGCCAGATCGAGGCGAAAGCCTTGCGCAAGCTGCGCCATCCATCGCGCTCCGACAAGCTGAAAAGCTTCTTGGAAGGTAACTAAGACTTGACTAGCGCGGCCGTAGCCCCTATCCTCCCACTTCGTTTATGCACGATGTGCGTGAGGGCAGGCTTCGGCGGCTCGGGCACGTAGGCAGTAGACTGGGCCTCTAGCTCATGCTTGGTTAGAGCAGCGGACTCATAATCCGTTGGTGCCGTGTTCGACTCACGGGAGGCCCACCAATAAAATCAAGGACTTAGGTGAAAATCTAAGTCCTTTTTTCGCTTCTATGGTGTGGTCCGGTACAATTTCGGTACAGTAAGCAAAATTCGACAGTACTGGAGAGTTCATGGCTACCATTGTAAAGACCCCCTCGGGAACCTGGAAAGCGCTCATCCGCAAGGCCGGATGGCCTACCACCATCAAGACATTTCGCCTGAAGAAAGACGCGGACGACTGGTCGCGCCGAACCGAAGACGAGATGGTGCGCGGCTTGTTCATACAGCGTGGACCTTCCGAGCGGATGACGTTTGCGGCGGCGATGAAGCGTTATTTGGCTGACGTGACGCCGACGAAGCGGCCGCTCACGCAGAATGCCGAGAAAAACCGAGCCGTCTCTTTGGTCGAGTTTTTCGGGAAATACTCGCTGGCGGCGATCACGACAGAATTGATCGCGCAGTACCGCGATGCACGGCTTGCCGGCGAAGATCGACCGAAGGACGGCAAGGCCCAGCCCCGCGCCGCAAACACGGTACGGCTCGATCTGGCCTTGATTGGCCACCTCTTCACCGTTGCGGTGAAGGAATGGGGGCTTGGCCTTCCGTACAATCCGGTGCTGAATTTGCGCCGTCCTTCGCCGGGGCCAGGCCGCAATCGTCGCCTGAGTGCTGACGAAGAGTCGCGCCTCTTGGCCGCCGTCGATAAACACTCCAATCCGATGCTGATCTGGATCGTTCGCATCGCCATCGAAACCTGTATGCGGTCGTCCGAGATCGCGACGCTGCGACTCTCCCAGGTCGAACTTGAACGCCGCATCGTTCGCTTGATTGAAACAAAAAATACGCTGCCTCGCACGGTTCCGCTCTCCATGGCCGCCACCGAAAGTTTTCGTCTTGCTTTGAATAATCCAGTTCGGCCGGATGGGACGGACCTCATCTTTTACGGCGAACCTGGTCGAGATGGAAAGCGCCGGCCGTACAACTTCAACAAAGTGTGGGCAGACGTTAAGAAGGGCGTGGGCGTCACTGATTTCAAATTTCATGATCTTCGTCATGAGGCGGTAAGCCGCCTGGTCGAGTCGGGGTTGAGCGACCAGGAAGTGGCATCCATTAGCGGGCACAAGTCGATGCAGATGCTGAGACGATATACGCATCTGAGAGCCGAGGATTTGGTTGCGAAACTTGATAGCCTCAAGAAAGCGTGAGTCGAAATCGCCGACCGAGACGACATAGGGGGGCGTTCTAAGCCGGAAGCCCGGATTTTTCCGGCACGAGCGGTAAGGCCGAGCCGTTCATTGACCTTGTGAGTTATTGGTAAGTGGGTAAAATGATCAAATCACAATTTTTTAGGCATTGACAATGGCATTGTTACCGGGTGGTCAGCGCGCACTAAGGGAATACCTCGCACGTACAAAGGCGAGTGGTGGCGAAGCGAAGAAGGAAGTAATTCGGCGCGCGGTGCAGCTCACTCTGGTTCAGCAAGCTGGCCTGCAGGCGATCCTGCAGGCCGTATGGCGCAATGTTGACTATATCTGTCCTCCAATTCTGGACGTTCGGCCAAAACACGGATGGGATAGTCGTGTGGTAAAAGACGGCTTCACACCTGAGCAGTACGGCGATTGGTTGGAATTGGCTTGCGCTGACCTAGCCCATGTCGGTACGGACGCTAACGGCCGACCGCGCCTCTATTTCGGGCCGAATATCGACTTTCCAAACTACAGCTATACCCTCATAGCACCGGTCACGTCGGACGCACTCGGCACCGTTTACATAGGCGACGTCTATCCATCCGGCTTGCCGGCAGGCGCAACAAAGCCGCCGACTAGCGGAACAGAGGCGAAGTAAGAAAGGGAAAATTAGAAGGGGGAATGCAACCTCCTCGGCGGGTACTACAGACTGCCGGCTTGCTTGGTGCGGAGCATTTCGACACGGAACTGTAGGGGCTGTAAGGCTGCAACGCCAAATATACGCATACTGGATTGGTTTGTCAAACCGAATCGTGAGGTGTGATACGGCAGACCGGATAGTTGTCAAAAAACAAGCTGTAGCTTCAATGATGAATCCGATTGATAGCTAAGTGACTTGGCAAAAAAATCTTGCGGATCGTCGAGATAGTCCTGAATCGGTTTTTTCGTAAAGTAAGCACCGACCGCAAAAATCTCCTGCATTTTTCCCAAATCGTGAAGCAGTTGGGCTTGCTCCTGCGCTCTGACTTCCGCTCGCACATGGGACCATACATGGAGGGCTTCTAGCTGAGTCTTAATCGCCGGTTGGCTCAAGGCGGAAGCCACGGCTTCATAAAATCCGTCCGTCGCTTTGCCTGCCCAACCGAATTTTGATACGTCAGCCCTTTTTCGCCACGCAATCACCAGTGCGGTAAGCCATGCCAGGTTGAACGCGGCGGGCCGCACGTCGAAAAGAGACTCCGCCGATTCTTCGGGCAGATCGATGGCGTCAACGTTCCCCCACAATGCATTCCATAGTCCCGCCGGGCCATCCAAGAAAATCTCCGCTGTTCCCGGCGCAACTGATTCGACAAATTCCACCGTGAGGTCGCCGGGCGGCTTTCCTTTTTTGTAGCCTTTCCAGCGACCTGATTCGGCATGGTTGCTGCGATAGTCTCCGTCGGCCTCGGCCAGCCGCTGCATCTTCTGTCCGATTGCAGTCGGACCTGCCTTTACCTCATCGAGTGACATAGCAACGGCGTAAAACCATGCCGTTGCCCGGATCTTCCTGCGCTCAACTTCATCCTTGCCGCGTGGGGGGCGGCCGCCTCTACCACGCAACTTTTCGAATACCAGTATCTCAGCCGAGTCCTTATCCGCAGGAGGGGAGCAGTTCCGCCGATTGGTCATGTCGGGTGCGGGGGTATCGAAACTCATAGTTTTACCCCCCTGAAAGTTTGTCGTGTCGAGATTTAACATCCCTCCATCTTACAACGCAATGCGATACGCAGCCATAGAAAGGAAGGTTTAGTCATGACCATCGAAGAAACACTGGTAACAAAATATGGGCCGTTGATGTCGGTCACAGCTCTCTCGTCGGTTCTTGATCGGTCGCCGGAAAGCGTTCGCGTATTTCTTCGCTCGAACGGTGAAAGTGCCCAGCGCCTCAACCTGGCGAAGGTGAAGGTCGGGCGTCGGCTGTACTTCAGGACGGCGGAAATTGCTCAAGTTCTGAACGGCCAATAGGACGCATGCAGTGACTCTCATCGTCTCCTCGAAAACGAACTGAAACATGACCTTCCGTTCCATCCGCGAGGTAGTTGCGCCGGCGTCCAACGACTTGCTCAAGTACGTGGAAGACGTGGCGGCCCGTGCCAAGGCGCGGCCCCGTCAGGCTGAACTTCCGAGTCCGATGATGGCGCGCCAGCTTCCCTTGTGGGCCGACGAGATCAGATGCATGCCGAACGAAATCTTGCGTTCGGCACTCTTCAACGCTCGGAACCGAAATCAGCCTCGGCGCTACTTCAAGAACGAGTCCATTGCGATCATCGATCAGTTTGCGCGCATCACTTTCACCGGCGAAGAGCTGCGCCAGAACGACGAATTGGTCTGGCTGCAGCTCATCCACCTCGCGAAGGGGGTGCCCGCAGGAGCGCCGATTGAATTCACCGGCTACAGCATGATAAAAGCGCTGCGGCTTACCAAGGGCAAGCCAAACGCCGGCCACACTGAGCGGCTGCTTGAAAGCCTTCAGCGGATGCAAGCCACAGCACTATCCATCTACTCAAAACGGCTCGCGCACGGTGTCAGTCTTTCGATGATCCCACGGTTTGAATGGCAGGACGAGTCAACAGGAAAGCGCCTGCCGAAGTGGCGGGTGCACATCGCGCCCGAGCTGGTTGACCTATTTGGGAGCGTCCATTTCACCTGCCTGCTCTGGGAGCAACGGCTCGCGCTGCCATCGGGATTGGCGACGTGGTTGCATGGGTATTACGCGTCTCACCGCAAGCCCTATGCGGTCAATTTGAGTACGTTGCAGGAAGGGTGCGGTTGCAGCACCAAAAGCCCGCGCAAATTCAAACAGTTGACGGCGGCTGCCCTGTTGGAGTTGGAGCGTGTGGGGTTCTTGAAAAAAGGTAGCGAGATCAGAGGCGAACTGGTTTACGTGGCGCGCACGCGGCAAACG
>DMYQ01000126.1:0-2385 GCA_003482555.1 Janthinobacterium sp.
TATGCTGTCTCGCATGCGCCGCATCAACCCATCTGGACGCGAAAAAAGTTTCAATGTCGGCTACGCGCATGGGTGTGCCCGTACGGTACAATCCTCCATAGGAAATTTCCGTTTTCGGCCAATTGCGGCCACCGAAATCTATGTATATTAACATTGCAATTTCTTAAGCATATGTCAGACACCTGGTTTCGTTATGTCCCTTCCAATCCACATTTTCAGCCAACCGCAGTTGCGGCTGAGCGCGCAAGGGAGTTGCTCCATACTTTACTCCCTGATGCGGAGGAAGTGACCGCCGAATACTTCGATGATCCGGCCTTTATCGATCCAGGTGAAAATTGGTCTGGCGTGCGTTGTTCTTCATGTGGCATGGATGCCGAATCCTGGTGGGCGGAAGCAGTCTCAGTCGCCGCTGAACAAAATTTCGTGTCGCTTGATACGGTGGCGCCGTGTTGCCAGGCTAAGATCTCCCTTAACGACCTTGCCTATGTCTGGCCGGCCGCGTTCGGTCGCTTTGTGCTGGATGCGATGAACCCAAACGCCGAACGGCTCTCACCTGAACAAGTCAATAACCTAGGAGTTGCGCTCGGCTGTTCTGTGCGCGAGGTTCCTCTGCATCTCTAAGATGCGCGGCTAGCCTTTCCAGCTTGCAGTTGATATAGAACCCGTCGGCAGCCGTTAATGTACCGTTTGTGTCCGCTATTCGGTAGTGAGGAAATGTCGGCTTAGGGGCGAATGTGGCGACTAGGCGCGAAACAGAGTAATCATTATCGACCGAGGTCAGTCCTACTTTGCCGGCCACATGCCATCAGTGCCGAAATTACCAATATTATGTTGGGAAAAAATTAAAAATTTAGGATTTTGATGCCTTCACAGCCAACAAAAATTTTATCCATGCCCGTGGTGCGGATGATCTTATCGGCACTTGTCGCCTTCAGTCTCGACCAGCTTTCCAAATTCGCCATTATTCATTGGCTCGATTTGCCGTCGGTGCATACGATCCACGTATGGACGCCCTATCTCAATTTTGTGATGGCCTGGAATACTGGCGTCAATTTTGGATTCCTGAGCAAATACGACGGCCACTGCTTGCTAATCGCGTTCAGCATCGCTGTCGCGCTCGGACTGACAGCATGGATACGTAACAAGCATGGATGGATACTGCCGCTGGCCACCGGCGCAGTTGTCGGCGGCGCGCTGGGCAACGCTTTGGATCGCGCGATATATGGCGCGGTGGTGGATTTCCTGAATATGAGCTGCTGTGGTATCAACAACCCATACTCGTTCAATGTCGCCGACATTTTAATCGTCTGTGGCGCGCTCTTCATCGGAATTGGCCATGAGCCCAAGGGGACTTCCGGAAAATAGTTTGTCAATGATGGTAAGGACAAACCAGGCAGGGCACGGCTGTTTGTGTCCCAATCGGCGTCGAAGGCGAACGCGGCCATTTTTAAACGAAGGCGAGCCGCTACGCTTGGCGTGGACTGGCGGCGGCCGCGCGGCAGGCGCGGCCAGCCGCCCCTACGGCCGGCGCACAAGACGGCGCAGCCGTTCGATCAACTCGTCGCGCAAGGCGCTCAGCGGGCCCAGGCCGGCCCGGGCCTCGGCGCGGCGGCCGGCGCCATGCAGGCGTACCAGTTCGTCGCCCAGATCGTGGACTTGCTTGTGCATGGCGACGATGCGGCTGAATTCGGGATTGGCGCCGTGGCGCACCAGCCCGTCGTTCTCGTGCCAGCGGCTGAAATGGCAATTGCGCATGCTGGGCGGTGCGCCCGCGTCGTCGCCGTCGGCCAGGAAGGCGTTGATCCCGAGCAGCCAGTGGCGGTGCTCGACTTCGGCGAACACGACGGCCACATCGTCGCGGTTCATGGGCCAGTCGCGCCAGACGGTCCAGGCCGGATCTGGCCGCCAGTCGCGTATCCAGCCCGGCAGATCGGTGGCCGGCATCGGCCGCGCGATGCCGTAGCCCTGGGCCAGTTCGCAGCCCAGCGGCAGCAGCAAGGCGCCGTGGGCCACCGTTTCCACGCCTTCGGCGATGACGTCGCGGCGGAAAGCGGCGGCCAGCCCGACCACGCCTTCGATGATGGCCAGGTTGTCGGGATCGTCGAGCATGCCGCGCACGAAGCTCTGGTCTATTTTCAGCAAATCGGCCGGCAGGCGCTTCAGGTAGGTGAGCGAGGAATAGCCGGTGCCGAAGTCGTCCAGGGCGAAGCGCACGCCGAGGCGCAGGCAGGCGTGCATCAGTTCGGAGGCCTGGGCCATGTCGTGAAGGGCGCTCGTTTCCAGGATCTCCAGTTCCAGGCGGGCCGGCGCCACGTCCGGCTGGGCCGCCAGCAGCGCGGCCAGGCGCGCCGGGAAGTCGCCGTGCTGCAACTGGCGGGCGCCGAC
>DMYQ01000126.1:2523-16886 GCA_003482555.1 Janthinobacterium sp.
CCCAGCACCGGATGCTGCCAGCGGATCAGCGCTTCCGCGCCGATCACCGCGCCGCTCTTCATGTTCACCTTGGGCTGGTAGTAAAGCACGAATTCTTCCTGGTCAAGGGCGCGGCGGATCTGGGCCAGGTCTTCGCGGTGGCGGCGGGCGGTGGTGTCGCGGCCGATATCGAACAAGTGGTAGCGATTCTTGCCGGCCTGCTTGGCCAGGTACATGGCCTGGTCGGCGTGCCGCAGCAGGAGGTCGGCGTCGACCCCGTCCTGCGGGTAGAGCGTGACGCCCATGCTGGCCGACACCTGCAAGGCGAGAGGACCGATCCGCACCGGGTCGGCGGCCGCCAGCAGCAGGCGGGCCAGGACGGGCTCGCAATCCTCGGCCCGGTCCAGGTCGACCAGCACGGCGACGAACTCGTCGCCGCCGATGCGGGCCAGGGTATCGCCTTCGCGCAGAGCGCCCTTGAAGCGGCGCGCGGCGGCGATCAGCAATTCGTCGCCGATGTCGTGGCCATGGTAGTCGTTGACGGCCTTGAAGCCGTCCAGATCGATGTACACCACGGCCAGCGACTGCTTGCGGCGCTGGCAATGGGCGATGTCCTGGCGCAGGCGGTCGGCCAGCAGCACCCGGTTCGGCAGGTCGGTCAACACGTCGTAGTGGGTGATGCGCTCGATCTGCTGCAGGTACTGCTTCATGTGGGTGATGTCAGTGAACAGGGCGACATAGTTTTGCGTCTTGCCGGCGGCGTCGCGCACGGCGCTGATGGTGATCATTTCAGCGTACACCTCGCCGTCCTTGCGGCGGTTCCAGGCTTCGCCGAACCACTGGCCGCCGCTGCCCAGCGCCTGCCACATGGCCGTGTAAAACTCGGGCGGCTGGCGGCCCGACTTGAGCATGCGCGGGTTGCCGCCTATGGCTTCGGCCCGGCTGTAGCCGGTGATCTGGGTAAAGGTGTCGTTGACGTCGACGATGGTGCCGTCGGCGTCGGTGATGAGGATGCCCTCGCGCGCGTGGGTGAAGACGATGGCGGCCAGTTGCAGGCGCAGTTCGACCTGCTTGCGCGCGCCGATGTTTTCATGGCTGACGACGATGTCGCCGCCGGCGCCGCCGAAGCGGGTGGCGGCGACCACGAAGTTGTCCGCCGCGCGGGCGTATTCCAGGTGAAAGCTGTCGCCCTGGCCGGCGCTCAGCGCGCGAATGCCGGCCGCCAGTTCGCGCGCGGCGGCGTCGCCGGCGTCGCACTGGCGCAGATAATCGGCGCCGACGCCGCAGTGGCCGGACTGCGCCGCCTCGGGCCGATGGAACGCGTCCCAGGCGGCGTTGACGGCCAGGATGCGGCCAGCGCCGTCGAGCAGACAAATGCGGGACGAGACGGCATCGTCGGCGGCCTTGGCAAGCAGCGCGGTCGTGGCCGTATGTACCTGTAGTAAGGTGGGCGGATTCGTGCCCGGCGCGGACAGCTTGGAATTTCTTGATGTCATGGGGCGATTTTTCTCATTGCGTTAGGCACAGACTGTCTGACACTGTACTCCCATACAGGCGCCCATTCAAAGAAAAGCTTGCTCAAGCCTTAAGTTTGCCGACGATAGGCGCGGCCTCTGGCCGACCGGCTGCCGGGTAATGTCGATGGCGGGCTGCGGTGCGGGGCGACGGGTCGAGCGTGACGTTCGCGATGCGGCATGAAATACCTTTCGATGCATTCCTTGATCTAGCGCAAAGGGTGGCCGGGCGGCACTGGTGCGCATGCGCTCTCCCGTTTATAGTGATGCGGCGGATTTGACGCCCACCATGCCGATGCTCGCGCAGAGACCATGCGATTTACTCTCATTTGAATAAAACCCCAAGCGATTCAGTTTAATGACTTATAAGTCATCATTGCTTATTACTCTACATCCATAGTACACTCGGCGGCGCGTCATTGAGACGTTGGCAATAGATGTTGCTCATTCACATAAGCGTGCAAGCGGCCGCAACGCGTGGCATAGGGCGTGCGGCAATGGGTGTACGGCAATACCTCGTTGGCATAGCGACGTTGCAGCGTGACGTGAGCTTGCCTTAACCATGTCCTGCGGCCGGGTTCACCTGGCCCAAGGGCGATTTCATATTGTTCAAACGTGTATTCACAAGCCCAAATCGATCCGGTGATCAGCTTCCGCAGCACGCAAGGCCAGGCGGTGCGGGGTACCATCGTCAAACTTCAAAAAAAGTCGCTGGTGATGGAGTTGTACAATCCAGACTCCATCGTGCGCGTCAGCGAGATGTTGAGCGAGCTCACCATTCGCCGCGGCGGCAAGACGGCCTATGTCGGCAAGGCGGTCGTGATCAGCATGCTCAACACCGGTTTGACGGCGGTGGTCTCGGCCACCCTGACCGATGAATGGTACGAGCTCAACGACGTGGCGCGGGTGCCGGGCGCGGTCGGGCGCGAAGCCCGCGGCTTCGTGCGCGAATGGGGCGAGCGTTCCCACATCCGCCGCGATTATCAGATCGTCGTCAATGAAATGCGTTCTTACCTGTCCGGAGTGGCGCGCTGGGTCGAGCAGATCGACATGTCCGACAGTTTGCCGAAGACCGACGGGCGCCTGCGGACCGACGTGTTCGACGAACTGGCCGCGCCGTTGATGGAAAAGACCCAGTTTTATCTGGGGCAACTCGAGAACGAGGCGGCCCTGGTGGAGGGGGAAATGGCGCCCTCGCACCGCGCCTATGCGCAGGCGGCCCTGCATCCGCTGATCTTGCGCGCGCCCTTCGTGTTTCGCACCTATACCAAGCCGCTCGGTTACGCGGGCGATTATCAGATGGTGAATCAGTTGCTGGACGAGCCGCGTCAGGGGCCGAGCACGTATTTTCAGATCGTCAACAAGGCGTTCTTGCAAACCGCCGTGGCGGCAGCCCACCGCAATCGCATCGATATCCTGGTCGACTTCCTCAAGGACTTGGCCGACCAGGCGCGCCGCGAGAATACCGTGTTACGGGTACTCAATGTCGGCTGCGGCCCGGCCGTCGAGGTGCAGCGCTTTTTGCAAACCTATCCCCATCCCGAAGTGCTATCCTTCGAGTTGCTCGATTTTAGCGAGGAAACGCTGAACTGGACCGAACGCGCATTGTCGGCCATCGTGGCCCGCATCGGCAAACCGGTGAATATCCGCTATACGCGCGACTCGGTGCAGCATTTGCTCAAGCGCCGCGTCGGTGCGGCGGCGGCGGTGCCGGACAAGGTCGATGCGGCGTATTGCGCCGGACTGTTCGATTATCTGTCCGACAAGGTGTGCGCGCGCCTGATGGCGCATTTTGCCGGCCGCATCACGGCGGGCGGCAGGATGCTGGTGACCAATGTGCATTCGGATAACCCCGGTAAATTTGGCATGGAACATTTGCTTGAATGGCATCTGATTTACCGCGATGAGGCCGGCCTGACGGCGCTCTTGCCGCCGCAATCGCGCCAACGCAAGGTCTACGTCGACGTCACCGGCGTCAATCTGTTCGCGGACGTGCGCCTGCCTTGAATGGTGTGCCGACAATGATGCGCGCGCTGTCGGCGGGCTATGCCGCGGCGCTCAGCGAATTTCGTCTGGAATTCAGTCGAGCCGGTGCCTACACTTGCATCGTGCTGGTGTTGCTCGGCATCGCCATCGATTCCGCCCTGTATCCGCAACTGCTAGGCTGCTTTGCGCTGGCCCGGATAAGCGTGGTGGCGCTCACCTTCGGCATCATTCTGTTGATGCGCGGCGCCTGGGGCAAGGGCCGCATCCAGTGGTTGACCTTTGCCTGGTTGCTGTTGCCGCAAATTATGATCGCCGTGATGATCGCGCTGTCCCAGGGCGTGGCGTCGATTTACTATGTCGGGATGACCCTGGCGATGTATTCCTCCGGCATCGTGCTGGCCTTCGGCCTGTGGCAAAACCTGGTCTTCGGCGCCGTTTCCTATCTGCTGTACCTGGCCGCCTGCGCGTTTCATGCCGGGCGCGTCGAGCTATCGGCCCCCTTCGTCGTCAACTCCCTGTTTTTGCTGATGTCGGCCACCGTCAGCGCGGTCTTTACCTTTTATAATGAGCGCGCCCGTTTCATGCTGTTCCAGTTGAAGGCGGAAGTGGCGGCGAAAAACATCGAGCTCGAATCGACGAATAAAAACCTGGCGGATATCAAGGGACAAATGTTGCAGCAAGAAAAAATGGCGGCGATCGGTACCCTGGCCGCGGGCTTGCTCCATGAAGTCAACAATCCCGTCAATTTCTGCATGATGGCGATCGACGTCGCCATGGAGCAGCCAGCCGCGCGGGCCAGCCCCATGCTGGTCGAATGCCTGAGCGACGCCAAGGAAGGCATGTTGCGCGTCCAGCACATTGTGTCAGACTTGAAAACATTTGCTTACCGCAAATCAGGAGCCCGGCTGGAACGCAGCCACTTCCTCTTCGAACGGGCGCTGGCCGCCTCGGTGCGCCTGGTGGGCTACGAGCTCAAGGATGTCGCCGTGCGCTGCGACTTGCCCGAGGACACGCTCGTCAGCGGCGACGAGGCGGCCATCACCGGCGTCTTGATCAATCTGCTCGGCAACGCCGTGCTATCGATGCGCAAGGCCAAGCGTTTGCCGTTCGAGATCCTGGTGGCGGCCGCCTGGGACGGCGAGCGCCTGCGCGTGACGGTGCGCGACAACGGCCCCGGCATTTCGCCGGAAAACCTGAGCCGGGTCTTCGAGCCGTTTTTCACGACCCGCGAAGTGGGGCAGGGACTGGGCCTGGGCTTGAGCATCAGCTACAGCGTGGTGGAACGCCATGGCGGCACCTTGCTCGCTGAAAGCGTCGTCGGCGAATGGACCAGCATGCATTTCGACTTGCCGCGCGCCATATGGGAAGGGCGCTAGCATGGCGCCGTCCGGGGCGAGCGGCGCCACCATCCTGTATGTCGACGATGAAGCGTTGGCGTGCAAGTATTTCGCCCGCGTGGCCGCCGACTATGCCGTGCTGACCGCGTCCGGCGTCGACGCGGCCCTGGAGATACTGGCGCGGCCCGGTTGCGCCGTCGATGTGCTGGTTACCGATTACCGCATGCCGGGGCGCAACGGCGGCGACTTGCTGCGCCAGGTCGAGCTCGATTATCCGCACATTATCTGTATCCTGGTGACGGCGCACGCGGACAAGGAGGTCTTGCTCGACGCCATCAACGGCGGCCGCGTCTTTCGCATCCTGGAAAAGCCGCTCGAACTGGCGCTTCTGCGCGGCGCGCTGCGCCAAGCTTGCGCGGGCGCGCGCGAACGGGCGGCGCGGCGCGACAGCCTGCTGGCGATCGAGGAAACGCTGGCCTTCCTGGCGCACGAGCTGAACACGCCGCTGGCGACGATCGCCAATTTCGCGCGCGGCATCGAGCGCCGCGTCAACGTCGAGCAACCGACCGCGCAGCAAGTCGAGGTCGGCGTGGCCGCCGGCTTGATGAACGGCAACGCCCGCTATTGTCTGTCGGTGTTGAAGACTTTCGTCGACTCCGTCAAGCGGGCCGCGCCGTCCGGGCGGGCGTTGCGGCCGGGCAGCGGCGCCGGCCAGTTGATCGCGGCCCTGCTCGACACCTATCCGCTGACGGCGCCGCAGCGGGCCGCCATCGTCACCGATATCGACTGCGATTTCCAGGTGACGGCTTCGCCCAATTGCGTGGCCCTGGTGCTGTCCTCGATTCTCAGCAATTCCCTGCGCGCGCTCGAGGGCCACGCGGCGCCGGCGCTGCGCTTCGAAGTGCGGCCCGGCCGCATCCGCCTGCGCGACAACGGCCCCGGCATTCCGCCCGGGATCTTGGCGCGGTTGCTGGTCGACCCGGTCACCATGCACGCCAAGGCGGGCGGCAGCGGCTGGGGCATGATTTTTTGCCAGAGCGTCATGCACTCGTTTGGCGGCAATATCGTGGTCGATTCCGACCCCAGTCGCGGCACCACGATCACCTTGAATTTTCCCGAAAGGAACGAGCATGACGGATACCACCCGCCTGGCGCCAGCCATCCTCTATGTCGACGATGAGCCGAACGCCCTTAAATATTTCCAGCGCGCTATCGGCGGCCTGGCCCCGGTCTTGATCGCCGCCTCGGTCGAGGAGGGCCGCCGCATGCTCGATCTGCACGCTTCCGACATCGCCGTGCTGGTGTCCGATCAACGCATGCCTGGCGCCCACGGCAATGAATTGCTGTCCTACGCCTGGGATAGTCATCCGCACATCGTGCGCATCCTCACGACCGCGTATTCGGAACTCGAGCACACGGTGGAGGCGGTCAACCTGGGGCGCATCCAGCGCTATATTCAAAAGCCGTGGGAAATTTCAGCCCTGCGCATGGAGTTGAAGCAGGCGCTGGAACTGGCCCGCTTGCGCAAGGAACACCACGGCTTGTTGCGCGAAAAGTTGCTGGTGCGCCAAAAACAGCTGCTCGCCAACCGCATCGGCGGCATGTATACCCTGTGCGCCAGCCTGGCCGGACCCGAGCAATTGTTGCCGGTCGAAGCTTACCTGGCGGCCGCCATGACGGTGGGCGTGGCGGCGCCGGAGCCGGACTGGTTGCTGATGGATTACGCCGACCTGATCAGTTCCGAAGCCTTCCGCGGCGCCGCGTTCGGGGCCGCCGTGCGCGAGCATTTCATGCGCGTCGAGCGCGACTATCCCGACTATGCCGTCGAGCAAGCCCTGGAAATGCTGGCGGAAACCTTTGGCGACGACCTCAAGCGCGTCGGCGCGGGCGGCGCCATCTTTGCCGATGGCCGCCAGTTGACCGAATTCCTGGAAAGTCCAACCCAGGCGCCGGTATCCTCGCGGCACGCCTTCTGGCTGGCCTGTCTGCTGTGGCTGGCCAAGCGGGGCTGGGCGCTGCAACTGACGCGCGCCGACGCCGGCTTGCAGTGCCGGCTGACGCAAGCGGAGTTGCCGCTCACGCCATCCCAGTTGGCGGCCTGGGTCGAACAATTCTAATGCGAGCTTGCGGCGACGGCCTCCAGACTGGCCAGGCCGGCCTCAAAATCCTTGCCTATCATATTATCCATGCTGACGAAGACGCTCATCAGCTTTGACAGGTAGGGGCTGGGGCCGTGCATCAGCCAGACCACCTTGGTGCTCGTGCCCCGCGGCTCGAACGTGAACTCGGTGATGTTGTGGCCTTTGAAGGGATGCAGGAAGTCGAGCTGGATATCGATGACGTACGGCGCGATGACGAACGGCGCAAAGACGAGCGGCGCGCCGACGGCTGGCGCGCCGACGACCGGCGTTTGCGCCGACGGCAGGCTGGCGGCCGTGATTTCCATGCGTCCGGCGCCCACCTTGTCGTTACCGCTCCAGGCATAGATGGCGCCCTTGCCGCTGGCCGCGCCGCTGAAAGTGCTTTGCATGGCTGGATCGAGCTTTTCCCATGGTGACCAGGCGCGCCACTGGTGGAAGTCGCTGACCAGGGTGGCGATCTTCTCGGGCGATGCCTTGATCGTCGTCTCGCGCTGGACACGGAAGGCATCCGGCTTGGTGGCGGCGAAAGCGAGGATCAGCGCGGCCACCACGACGACGAGGGTGGCAAATTTCTTGATCATGTTCTCTCCGGAATGACAGTCGGTGGCGCGACCGGCGCCGGACGCATATCTCCATGCCAGCAAGATTTGACAGCAAGCCACTTCCCCGGTTCCCCGTCGTGTGGACAGGACGGCCAGCGCGCGGGCCGGGCGCGGCGACTCTCCCTAGGGGCTGTTGAAAATGGCCGCCAGCCTATAGAATGCTGCGCTTGAGCTCGCTTCCCTTTCGGATAAATATATGATGCAACAATCGATCGCCGGCTTTGTCCTGGCGTGCGGCCTGCTGGCCGCCAACCTGGCTGGCGCCGGCGGCTGTCCGGCCCATTACGTCGACGGCCGTTTGCCGGAAATCCGCAACCAAAAGCTGGGCGCCGCCACGCACGAACTGTGCTACGGCGTGTTCGGCGTCATGCACTCGGGCATCACGCGCACGCCGCTGTGGTCGGCCGAACACTTGACCGCCGACAACCTGGCCTCGGCCCGCACCCTGTCGCGTGAAAACAGCTTCCATGCCGAGCAGGAATTGCCGGCCGACCAGCGCGCCGAGCTGGCCGACTATGCGCGCAGCGGCTTTGACCGCGGCCACATGTCGCCCAACGGCGACATGCCGGATCGGCAGAGCCAGCACGACAGCTTCACCCTGGCCAATATGGTGCCGCAAAACGGCGATAACAACCGCCACATCTGGGCCGGCATCGAAGGGGCGGTGCGCAAGCTGGCGAAAAAAGAGGGCGACCTGTATGTCATCACCGGGCCGGCCTTCGTCGGCGGCAATCTGCAAAAAATCGGCAATGTGCTGGTGCCCAGCCACATCTATAAAGTCGTCTACAGTCCGCGGCAAAAGGCGGGCGCCGCCTACTACATCGAAAACAAGGCCACCGACGACTACCAGATGCTCAGCATCGCGCAATTGGAAAGCACCATCGGCATCGATCTGTTACCGTCGCTGACGACGCGGCAAAAAGAAGTCATGCTGCGCCTGCCGTCTGTACGCGCCGGCAAATCCAGATAATTTGGCTAGTCTTGTCGGTTTGCGCTTCAAAACCGACAATGCGAGACCCGACCCCACGGTTTTAGAGGAGTGCTAAATGAGGAGTGCTAAATGAGGAGTGATACATGAGGAGTGATACATGAGTGCGCATAAATTCCTTCCGTTCGCCAATGAGAGCGATGTCTTGCATATTGGCGCTTTGATGATCGAGAATCGGGTCGATCGCATCACCATCAGCGGCGACGTGGATGTGACCGTCGACCAAACCGGGCTGGCTCGCGCCAGGCAGTTGCAGCAGTTGCTTGCCGATGTGGTGGCGCAGCTGGAATCGCGCGATTTGCCCAAGGAGCTGCCGCCGCCCGCCGTGCAAACGGTCGCCAATCCTTTCGAGTGAAGCGGGCGTCGGCCCGGCGCCGGCCGGGTCTAGGGCGGGACGGGGCCGCCCAGTCGGCGCGGGCCGTCGGGCGTCTGTATATGCGCGAGCAAGTGGGGCGCCTGGCCCGCCGCAGCGGGCAGGACGCGCACCGGACCTTGAAAGCCGATGCGGGCCAGCATGGCGCGCACTTGCTCGGCGTCGTCGTGGATAATTTCCAGGCCGAGCAGGGTGCAGCCGGAGTCCGCCATGCCGGCCGCCGGATGGGGCGTCGTTTGCCATTCGATCAAGAGAGGCGCCGCGCCGCCTAGCGGCAGGCCGCCATCGCCGGGAATCGTGATCAACCAGCGCAGGGCCGCGCGCGCCATCGGCTCGATGTCGCCAAGCGCGAGCGCCGACGCCGCGACGGCGGCAGCGATATCGTCCGTGCGCGCCACCCAGGCCGCCAGTCGCGGCGGGCCCGCCGATTCGGCCGCGTCGAGCCGGAACCAGCGCGGCCGCTGCGGCGCCGGCGCGGCGGGGTCGACCGCTATCACTTCCAGATACAGTTTTTCGCCCAGTTTGAGCAGGCAATTGTGCGTGCCCATGCGCGCGTGGCGGCCGCCCGCTTGCGGGACCACGCCCAGCGCGCGGTGCACGTAGTCGATGCCGCTCTCCAGGGAGGCGGCCGGGATGGTGATGTGGTCGAGGCGGGATACCGGCATGCGCCATTATGCCCGCCTTGGCGCGCCCCCGTCGCCGGCGGTGCGCGTGGCCTGGTCGCGCTCCCGGGCGCGTGCGTCGAGCTTGCGCTTGGCCTCGTCGAGCGCCAGCAGGCGCTCTTGGTGGCGCGCCATTTCCCGGCTGGCGTCGGCGCGCTCGGCCAGGTCCCTGGCGTCGTCCGCTTCGGCCAGGGCCAGCAATTGCCGCACTTCTTGCAGCAATTGCCGCTCCATCCTGAGCGTGCTGTCGGCGGCGGGCGGGCGCCGACGGCCGCCCTTGATCCTGTCGTCGGCGACGCCGAGATTGCCGAGCCTGAGCATGCCCATTTCCCGCGCCAGCATCAGCACGTCGACGAACAGGCGTTCCAGTTGCGCGCCGTATTGGCGCCGGAAGCCGCTCAGGGTGTCTTGATACGGATGGGTGTTTGCCGCGATGTAGCGGAAGGCGACGGAAGCGTAACTGGCGCATTCGATCTTGCGGCTGGCCGTGACGCCGGTGGCGTAGCCATAGATGAGCAAACTGAGTAATACCGCCGGATGGTGGGCCGCCGAACCGCGGGTGCCGTATTGGCGCGGCAGTTCGCCCAAGTCGAGGCGGTCGACGGCATCGACGATGAAGCGGGCCAGGTGGTTGTCGGGCAGGCCGTGCCGGGCCGACGGCGGTGCAAGATAGTCGGCCTGGCGGTCGGCGGTGGTAAATTCGCGCATAAGGTCCTCTTTGTCCGGTGGCGCTTGCTGTTCCGGGCGGGGCGGCGCCGGCCGTGCTAGATGGTATCGGTATCGGGCAGGCTGATGCGGTTGCGCCCCATGTGCTTGGCGCGGTACAGGGCGGCGTCCGCCGTCGCCACCAGTTGGCTCGACTCCGACACGCCCGAGGGCAGGGCGGTGGCCGCCCCGATGCTGACGGTGACGTATTGGTGGGCATTCCTTTGTTTGGGCAGGTGTAACTGTTCGACGCGGCTGCGAATGCGCTCGGCAACGATGGCGGCCCCCTTCAGGGATTGATTCGGCAAGATCACGGCGAATTCCTCGCCGCCGTAGCGGGCCACCAGATCGTTGGCACGCATTTCGCTGGCGACGGCGCCGGCCACCCGCTGCAGGCATTCGTCGCCGCCCAGGTGGCCGTAGGCGTCGTTGTATTCCTTGAAATGGTCGACGTCGACCATCAGCAGCGACAGGGCTTGCTGCTGGCGCAGCGCGCGCTGCCATTCGGCGTGCAGGGTGTCGTCGAAGCAGCGCCGGTTCGCCAGCCCGGTCAAGCCGTCGCGCGTGGCCAGTTGCTGCAGCGCGATTTGCGCCTTCTTTTCATCCGTCATGTCGCGCAGGGTTTCAACGACGGCGATCATCTGGCCGTCGTTGCCGTAGATCGGACTGGCATCCACGGCCAGGTAGCGGCGCCGCCCCACGCGCGGCATGTCGCACCAGTTTTCCGCGCACAAGTTGTTACCCGCTTCGCCGCGCGGGTTTTGCTGGTGGTAGAGGGCGTGGATTTCTTCGGTGCGGCCCTGGATCACCAGGTCGGCCAGGGTCGGGCGCGATTCGCTGTAAAAACTGCGCCAGTGGTCGGACGTGCCCAGCACTTCATAGGCGGACACGCCCGTCAGGCGCTCGCAGGCGCGGTTCCAGATCATGACCTTGCCACAGACATCGAGCACGAAGGTGGGAATGACCAGCAATTCCATCATCTTGACGGCGAAGCCATGCTCGGCCGGTGGCGACTCCATCAGATGCTCGATTTTTTCAATGCTTGTCATGAGCCGGTCCTTATAAGTGGTTTTGCGACGCCAGCCGGGCACGCTGCTGCCATTCAGTGACTTGTTGAAAATGGTAAATAATTACCTAAGACAAGTTTTTATTTTGCTACCGGACGGCTCGGGCCCGCTTGATACAGCACAAAATCGGTGGCGATTAGCGCGCCCCTCACGTCTTGCGTCAAGCGGCCGCCAGCGGCAAGGATAGCGACAGGGCGGTGCCGTGGCCGGGGCTGCTGTCGATCTGCAACTGGCCGCCCGCCTGGGCGACCCGCTCTTGAATGCCGCGCAAACCACAGCCGCCAGGCCGCGTGCCCGCCATGCCGACGCCATTGTCGCGCACCGTCATGGTCAGCCTGGCGGCGTCGCGACGCAGGGCGATTTTCACTTCCGTGGCCTTGGCGTGACGGGCGATATTCGACAGCGATTCTTGCAAGATACGGAAAACAATCGTGTCGAGCTCGCCCCGTGTGCCCCCGTCGAAGGCGTCCTGGCCCGCCTCGAGTTCGTAGTGGATGCCGTTCAAGCGCCCGAATTCGCTGAGTTGCCACTCGATCGCCGTTTGCAGTCCGCCCGCCAAGGCTTCGGGGCGCAAGTCGTGGATGATGGAGCGCAGGGAATGGATGCTCAAGTCGATGTGCTGGGCGAGCAAGTCCAGGCGTCGCCGCAAGGCGGTCTGGGCCGGTTCGGCGCCGGATTGCAGCATGCAAATGTCGAGCTTCAAGGCCAAGAGGTTCTGGCCCAGGTCGTCGTGGATGTCGCGCCCGATGCGGCGCCGCTCGCTTTCCTTGACGCCTTCCTGCAGGGCGACCAGCTTGCACAGGCTGGCGTGCGTGACGAGCAGGGCTTGTTCGGCGCTGGCGCGCAGCGCCGCTTCGCCGGCCAGCGCACGGCGCGTTTCGGCCAGTTGGCCGCTCAGTTGCCAGCCGCGCCAGAGCGGCAAGGCCAGCAGGGCGAACAGGGCCGCCGCCCAGACGAGGGCATGTTCGCGCGGCGCGGGCGGCCAGGCGCCGCCGCCTTCCCCGGCGCGCCCGGCCCGGCATTGCATGGCCAGGGCGCAGCCCAGGAAAATGAGAATGATAAAACGATGCGCAACTTGCTTCATATCGTCCTTGATCATTTTTTGGGAGGGGACGCGGAGGGACACTGGGCTTTTGCTTCACTGAAAATACCGCAGGCCCGCATTTCGGCATTGTTAAATCGCAAACATTCCTCAAGTTAATTCGGAATCGCCCCTGCCATCACCAAAAAAAAGACGCTTTTCCGCCATGGGGCCCGGCGCCGCATATAATAGAGGGTTGTCAAACGGACTTTGCCGTCCGCTTCGCAACCATGTGTCATGCGCGCGCCGTGTTCGCAGCATCGGCGCGCCAGGCCCGGCCCGTCCGCGCCGGGCGCCGCGCACCCCGCTTTGAGGAAATACAGTGACTTACAGCATTAAAGAAATCTTTTACACCTTGCAGGGCGAGGGCGCCCACGCGGGTCGTCCGGCCGTGTTTTGCCGTTTTTCCGGCTGCAACCTGTGGAGTGGACGCGAAAGCGACCGCGCCAGCGCCGTGTGCGGCTTTTGCGACACGGATTTTGTCGGCACGGACGGCGAGCGGGGCGGCAAGTTCAGCGCCGCCGCCGATCTGGCCGGCGTGATCGACAGCCTGTGGCCGGCCAGTTATCCGGCCAGCAAATACGTCGTCTTCACGGGCGGCGAACCGCTGCTGCAACTGGACGCGGCCCTGATCGACGCCATGCACGCGGCCGGATTTGAAATCGCCATCGAAACCAATGGCACCCTGGCGGTGCCGCCCGGGGTCGACTGGATTTGCGTCAGCCCGAAGATGGGTTCCAAGCTGGTGGTTCGCAAGGGCAATGAAATCAAGGTCGTGATCCCGCAGACGGGGCAAGACCTGGCCGCCTACGAAGGCTTGGAGTTCGATAATTTCTTCGTGCAGGCGATGGATGGCCCGCTGGCCGAGCACAACACGCGGCTGGCGATCGAGACTTGCAAACGCATGCCGAAGTGGAAGCTGAGCCTGCAAACCCATAAACTCTTACAGATACCATAAGTACCCATGCTCACTATTACACGCAAGCTTGAATTCGACGCCGGCCACCGCATCCCCGACCACAAGAGCCAGTGCCGCAATCTGCACGGGCACCGCTACACGGTGGAAATCACCCTGGTCGGCCAGGTCATCGCGGTGGAAGGCAATTCCGACAACGGCATGATCATGGACTTTTCCGATATCAAGGCGCTGGCCAAGGAACACCTGGTCGACGTCTGGGACCACGCCTTCCTGGTGTATGAAAAGGATAGCGTCGTGCGCGACTTCCTGGCCACCTTGCCGGACCATAAAACGGTCGTCATCGACCGCATTCCCACCGTCGAGAATCTGGCCCAGATCGCTTTCGACACCCTGAAGTCGGTCTACACGGACCGCTTCGGCACCGGTTTGCGCCTGCACAAGCTGGTCTTGCACGAAACACCAAACTGCTGGGCCGAGATCACCGATGCCTGATAACGCTTTCATGCAATTGGCGCTGGAGCAGGCGCAACACGCATGGGATCTGGGCGAAGTGCCGGTCGGCGCCGTCGTCGTCAAGGACGGCGTCGTCATCGCCACCGGCTACAACCAGCCGATCGGCCGCCACGATCCGACCGCGCACGCGGAAATCATGGCCTTGCGGGCCGCCGCCGAAAAACTGGGCAATTACCGCTTGCCGGGCTGCGAGTTGTACGTGACCCTGGAGCCGTGCGTGATGTGCGCGGGCGCCATGTTGCACGCGCGCGTGGCGCGCGTGGTCTTTGGCGCCGGCGATCCGAAGACGGGAGCCTGCGGCTCGGTGCTGAACCTGTTCGCGCAGGAACAGTTGAACCACCAGACGGAGATCGCCGGCGGCGTCATGGCCGAGGAGTGCGGCACCTTCTTGAAGCGCTTTTTCGCCGAGCGGCGCAGCGCGCAAGCGGCCGCGCGCCTGGCCGCGCAGGCCGCCACCACGGCGGCGCCCGGTAGGTAGGCCGAGTTAGCCCGGTAA
>DMYQ01000126.1:17026-21674 GCA_003482555.1 Janthinobacterium sp.
GGTAATTAGCCCGGTAGTTAGCCGGTATCCAGCCTGATGGCCGGTCCATCACCCCGCCCGCCGCCTTGCCCGAACTGGCACCCGCGCGCCATTGATGGATCGCGGGCGCGCCCGGCGCCCGCCCATGGTATGCTAATTCCAGCTGCAGTGCGTCCGCCGCGGCGGATGCGTTGCAGTGAACGCGAAAGCCGCCGGCTTCGTTCGGCTGCCGCGTGTTTGCGTCAGGAGATCAGTTTGCCACACGACACCACATCGGCCACCGCCAGCGCGCCCGGCATCGTCCGTCTCGCCCTTGAATTGCGCGCGCCCTGGGAATTGGCCGCCACGTTGGCCGCCGCGCCCTTCCTGAAGGGGGCGCCGGCCGGCGACGGCCATCCCGTGCTGGTGTTTCCCGGCCTGGGCGCCGGCGATTTCACCACCGCCGTCATGCGCCGCTTCCTGGCGGCCCGTGGCTACAGCGCCTACGCCTGGGAGCAGGGCTTGAACTTCGGTCCGCGGCCCGGCGTGCTGGAAGCTTGCGTGGCCCGCGTGCGGCAATTGCGCGCCGAACATGGCTGCCGCGTCAGCCTGGTCGGCTGGAGCCTGGGCGGCGTCTACGCGCGCGAGATCGCCAAGATGCTGCCGGACGAGGTCAGGGTGGTGATCACGCTGGGCGCGCCGTTTTCCGGCAGCCCGAAGGCGACCAATGCCTGGCGCCTGTACCAGCTGGTGGCGGGCGAAAAGGAAATCGATGCGGCCCGCTTCGCCGCCCTGAAGGAGGCGCCGCCCCTGCCGACCACCTCGATTTACAGCCGCAGCGACGGCGTCGTCGCCTGGCAGTGCAGCATGGAGCTGGAGACGGCGCGCTCGGAAAACATCGAAGTGCATGCCAGCCACATGGGCATGGGTTTGAACCCGACGGCGCTGTACGCGATCGCCGACCGCCTGGCCCAGCCCGAGGGCGCCTGGCGTCGCTTCGACCATGCGGCGCACACGGGCATCAAGAAATGGCTGTTTCTGGATCCGCGGCGCAAGCCCGGCCTGGCGTCGCTGTTCGGCTTGGATTGAAAAGAGGGGGCGATCGCGTGGCGGGCATTCTGGCAAACGGCATACACTTGGCATACGAGACGCACGGCGACCCGGCCGCGCCGCCCGTGCTGCTCATCATGGGCATGGGCACGCCGTTGACGGCTTGGCCGGACGATTTCGTCGGCGGCCTGGTCGAGCAGGGCTTTTACGTGATCGCTTTCGACAACCGCGACTGCGGCCTGTCGAGCGGCTTCGACCATCTGGGCGCGCCCAACCTGTCCCTGAGCTTCCTCAAGCACCTGCTCGGTTGGCCCCTGAAAAGCGCCTACACCCTGAACGACATGGCCGACGACGCGCTCGCCCTGCTGACCGGCCTGGGCATAGGCGCGGCGCATGTGATCGGCGCCTCGATGGGTGGCATGATAGGACAGATACTGGCGGCCCGTTATCCGGCGCGGGTGCTGAGCCTGACCTCCATCATGTCGAGCAGCGGCCGGCCTTCCTTGCCGGGCCCCAGCCGCGCCGCCCGGCTGGCCCTGATGCGGGGGCCGAAAAATCCCGCCGACCAGGCGCAGGTGGAGGCGCGCATGTTCCAGGTGCTGCGCGTCATCGGCAGTCCAGCCTATCCGACGCCGGAAGCGCAGTTGCGCAAGCTGATACGGGGCACGTTTGAGCGCAGCCGCGGCGGCGGTCGCGCCGGTGCCATGCGGCAAATGGTGGCCGTCGCCGCCTCGGGCGATCGCAGCGCCTTGCTGGCAAGCATCACCTGTCCGGTTCTGGTGATCCATGGCGCCGCCGACCCGCTGCTGCCGCTCGCCTGCGGCGTCGACACGGCCGCCGCGATCGCCCATGCCAGTTTGCACGTGATTGAAGGCATGGGCCACGATTTTCCGCCGCAATTGAATGAACGCCTGCTTGCCTTGATCGATATGCATCTGCACGGTAAGATGGGAATGCGTTGCGCGCCTCTCGGTAGCGGCGGGCGGCTGACCAGTCGCTAGCGCGGTGCTGCTGCGTCACCGGTGCGGCACCGGTGCGTGGCAGCGCTGGCCGCGTCGGCGCGGCGCCCATTTCCCACAACAGCCGGATAGACACACTTGAATACACCACACATCGGCATTGCCATTGCCGCCCCGGGCGGTTGCGCGCTGGACGACGCGGCCGTGGAGCGCGGCGTGCTGCGCCTGCGCGAGCAGGGTTGCACCGTCCATAATTACTACGATCCGGCGCATACGTTCCAGCGCTTCGGCGGCACCGACGCCGGCCGCCTTGAGCAATTGCAGCTTGCGGCCGCCGACCCCGAGGTGGAGGTGGTGATGGCCTTGCGCGGCAGTTACGGCATCAGCCGCATCTTGCCGGACATCGATTTCGAGGCGATGGCCGCGAGCGGCAAGCTGTTTGTCGGCTATAGCGACTTCACGGCCTTTCACATGGGCCTGTTGGCCAAGACCGGACGCGTCAGTTTCGCGGGCCCGATGTTTTGCGACGATTTCATCCGCGACGAGCCGGTGGAATTTACCCTGGAACAGTTCTGGAATTGCCTGCGCGGGCCGCGCCACCTGGTGACGGCGCAGGCGGAAAACAATCCGCATGTTGACCTGTCCGGCACCCTGTGGGGTGGCAACCTGGCGATGCTGGTGCATTTGCTGGGTACGCCGTATTTCCCCGAGATCGAGGGCGGCATCCTGTTCGTCGAAGACGTCAACGAACACCCGTACAGGGTCGAGCGCATGCTGCTGCAACTGCTGCACGCGGGCGTCATCGGGCGGCAAAAGGCGGTGCTGCTGGGCGACTTTTCCAACTATCGTCTGAGCCCGCAAGACAAGGGTTACGATTTCGATGCCATGCTGGCCTATGTGCGGGCGCGCTTGCCGGTGCCGGTGCTGACCGGCCTGGAATTCGGCCACATCAGCCGCCGCGTGACGCTGCCCGTGGGCGCGCCGGCGCACCTGCGCTCGGATGGCGCCGGCTTTACCCTGACGGTGACGGACTATCCGACCCTGACCCATGCCTGAAGCGGGCGCGGCGGGCGGGGTGGCGGATAGTTATTGCCGCGCCACGGCGGGCGGCGCCGGCCACGCCGCTCTGAGCGGTCCGTCCGAGACGGCCGTCTGCGTCATCGGCGGCGGCTTCGCCGGTCTGGCGACGGCGCTGTCGCTGCTGGAGCGGGGCGAACGCGACATCGTGCTGCTGGAGGCGGAAGATATCGGCCACGGCGCCTCCGGGCGCAACGGCGGCTTCGTCTTCGGCGGCTTTTCGCTGGGCGAGCGCGGTTTGCTGGCGCAGGCCGGGCCGGAGGATGGCCGCAAGCTGTATCAATTGACACTGGACGCGGTCGAGATGATACGCCGCCGCATCCTGCGCTACCGGATAGACTGCGATGCCAGCCACGCCGGCATTTACCTGGCCAACTGGTTCGATGACCCCCGCATCCTCGACGCCCGGCAGCGCTTCATGGCCGACAGCTTGGGCGTTGAATGGCAGCGGCTAAGCCCCGCACAATTGGCCGAGCGGCTAGCCAGCCAACGGTATTTCGGTGCCCTGTACGAAGCGAACGCCTTTCATTTTCACCCGCTCAAGTATGCGCAAGGCTTGGCGCGCGCGCTGCTCAAGGGCGGCGCCCGGGTGCACGAACACAGTCGCGTGACCGGCATCGCCGCCGACGGCGCCGGCTGGCGCGTCGCCACCGCCTCCGGCCAGGTGCGGGCGCGCACGGTCGTGGTCTGCTGCGGCGGCTACATCGAACGCCTGCAGCCGCGCCTGGCCGGCGCCATGTTGCCGATCGCCACCTATGTGATGGTCACCGAGCCGCTGGGCGAGCGCCTGCGAACGGCGCTCAAGACTGGCGCCGCCGTCTACGACACCCGCTACGCCTTCGATTACTACCGGCCGCTGGCCGACAGCCGCCTGCTGTGGGGCGGGCGCATCTCGATCCGCGCGCGCGGCGAGGCCGACGTCGCCAAGCTGCTGTACGGCGACATGCTGAAGGTGTATCCGCAACTGGCCGGCGCCAGGGTCGATTACGCCTGGAGCGGCATGATGAGCTATGGCCGCCACAAGATGCCGCAACTGGGGCGGCTGCCGGACGGCCTCTGGTACGGCATGGGTTTTGGCGGGCACGGCGTCGGCCCGACCACTTTGTCGGGCGAAGTGCTGGCCAGCGCCATCCTCGGCGACGGCGCCGACCTGGAGCGCTTCGCGGCCTGGGGCTTGCCGGCGACGGGCGGCCCGGCCGGCCTGCTTGCCGCGCAACTGGTTTACTGGTACTACGAGTTGCGCGACTGGCTGCGGCAATAGCCGGGTCCAGGGTGTCGTGGACAGTACTCAGGGTTGAGGCGGTTATTCGGCGCCTTGTTGTCAAGACCCGCTTGCTTATATGCGCGCATCTCCTGAAAATTCCATTGTTTCCACAGCGCAAACGTTAATGTGACGACCTGCTTTTGCTTGCGGGTTTTGTTGGCTCGTATCAGGCTGCATCTGCCGCGGCAAAGTGGGCGATCTGGTCCGCGTGCGTCTTCACAAAGCTTGGGCGGGCCGTGGCGGGCGACGTCGCCGCGACAGGTAGAATATTTCGCCAGCCCGTCGAAGCGGTCAATCAGGCGCAAAACGTCCGCCACAAGGATGTCGGCGATTGAAAAAG
>DMYQ01000125.1:0-124 GCA_003482555.1 Janthinobacterium sp.
ACCAGCCGCGTGGTGCCGGCGTCGTCGGCGAAGCCCAGCGTCAGGCGCGCGTGGCAAGCGCGCTCGGCGGCGGTCGGGCTAAGGCTGTTGGCGCAATCGGGCATGAAAAGCGATCGAATGAAAG
>DMYQ01000125.1:265-3137 GCA_003482555.1 Janthinobacterium sp.
GGCTTGAAGGAAGCCGCGATTCTTGTCGTCATCGGATCGTAGGTTTTTCGTTGGGTGTCGGGGTATTCCCACTCGAACTCGGTGCACCAGTCCTTTTTCATGATCGTTTTGCGGTAAAAAATGCGATGGCCATGCAATCCCGAAACGACCGCGTAGTCAGTCCCCTTGGCGATATAAGTGATGACCTCGTCGGGTTTTTTCTCTTTCTTGGCGTTCGCAATATAGTGGGCCGGCGTGTCGTTGTCACTCTCGATGCAAGCCCCTGCGAAAACGACCAGTTCCGCGTCGTTCGACGGGGATCTGAACGCCTGACCATCGCCGTTGTCGGCCACGCCTTGCGGAATGAGTAGCAGCGGATAGTCGATGGTGAAGCCATAGCGCTTGTTGAAATACTGGCCGAATTTTTCTTCGGCGTGCGCGTGTCCGGCGACAGCCATAAATAAGAGAGCCATTCTGGCGATATTCATGTGACGGCTCCTGTGGGCGTGGATGCGGCCTGACGCGCCGGCGCGTTGGCGCCGCAGCGCAAGCCGCTATCAGGCATGTTCAAAATAGACTTTGCTGGCGATTTTCCAGCCACCGGCGAACTTCAGCAGCGATAAGTAATCGGTGTACAAAAGCTTGCCATCCTTGTCAATTTCCACCTTGGCCATCGCGACCCCGTTGGTGACGTTCAAATCGATAATCCGGCAATCGCGTCTGGCGCTCTCGAAGTCAAAACCGGGCTGCGCCTTGCGCCCGTCAATGGCGGCGATCCACTGCGAAATGGTGTAGCGCTCCATCTCGTCGCCGTCAGCGCCCAGAATCGCAAACTCCGGGTGAAAGCCGCGCGCCATGGCGGCTGTGTCGAGGGCATTGTATGCGCCCTGGAAATAGGATTCTGCGATGGTCTTGACGATGGTTTTCTCGTCGTGGCTGCTCGCCCCTGCTGCAAACGGTGGAATGGACATCGCTGGACTTTCAATCAATGATACTTGCGCATGATTTACTTTGACTCGGATTGCGGGCCGACAAAGCGGTGGCGAAATCGCACCGGATTGCATCATCAATCCCGCGAAATATCCTGTAAAGCGATCTTTAGGAAACGTTTGTTTCCCGTCATGCACATGAACTCCCTGCCGGTTCACGACTGCAGCGGTTTCCCATCCAGAATTGCGGGAGCAAGGTGCCATGTTTCAAACGCGTCATCGCCCGGCGCGGGCGCCCCATTTAGTTGCCGAGAAAGTCGGCCATCATGCCCGACACCCGGCGCAGCCGGCGCGACAGCAGGCGCGCCAGGCACAGCATGAAATGGTAGGCCACGGCCGCGTGCTCGACCGCCAGCTTTTTCATGTTGTCGCTGGTGAGGGTGAGGAATTCGCAATCGCTGTCGGCCACGCAGGTGGCCGAGCGCAATTCCTGGTCGAGCATGGCCATGTCGCCGATGATGCGCCCGCGCACCTCGTGCGACAGCAAATGATTGCCGTGTTCCCCGCCCTTGAGAATGGAAATGCGGCCCGCGCTGAGGATCAGCATGTAATTGCCGGGATCGCCTTCGCTGAAGATGACCTGGCCCTTGTCCGCCTGTTCCAGGCCCAGGTAGGCGGCGATCGTTTCCAGTTCCGCGTACTGGAATTCCTGGAACAATTCGAGTTCATCGAGAATGTCGGCGATCTTCATCTTGTTTCCCCTTTTGTACCGAGGCGGCTCAAATCGCACTCAGATTTTTATGTTCACGCAGCATCACCGTGAACTCCTCGGCATCGAGCGCCGCGCTGAAAAAATAGCCCTGCATTTCATCGCAGCCATGCTCGCGCAAAAAAACCATTTGCTCGCGCGTCTCGACACCCTCGGCGATCACCCGCATGTTCAGATTGTGCCCCAGCGAAATCACCGATAGCGCGATGGCGGCGTCGTTGGTGCTGGTGGCAACGTCGTCGACGAAGGATTTGTCGATCTTCAGCACGTCGATCGGGAAGCGCTTCAGATAGCCCAGACTGGAGTAGCCGGTGCCGAAGTCGTCGAGCGAAATGCCGACCCCGATATCCTTGAGCCGCCTGAGCCCGACGAGCGCCTTGTCCGGGTCGCCCATCACGGCGCCTTCCGTGATTTCGATGCCCAGGCAGGCCGGCGCGATGCCGTACTTGCGCAAAATCTCTTCGACATAGCGCAAGGTGCGGTCTTGCGCGAACTGGCCGCCCGACAGGTTGACGGCGATCTTGATCGCGCCCAGGCCGTCCTCGCTCCAGCGGCGGATCTGCGCGCACACCACGTCCAGCACCCACTCTCCGATGGCGGTGATGAGGCCGTATTCCTCGGCCAGCGGAATGAAGCGGCTGGGCACCACTTCGCCCAGGACCGGATTATTCCAGCGCAGCAGGGCTTCGGCGCCCAGCATGACGCCGCTGCGCAAGCACATCTGCGGCTGGTAGTGGACTTCGAATTCGCCCCGCGCGATGGCGCCGCGCAACTGGTGCTGGATCGCCAGCCGGGCCCGCACATCGCTGTCCATGCGCTCGGTGAAGAAGGCGTAGTTGTCGCGCCCCGTTTCCTTGGCGCGGAACAGGGCCGTGTCGGCGTGCCGCACCAGGTCGTCCAGGCTGTCGCCGTCGTTCGGGTACAGGGCGATGCCGACGCTGGTGGTGAGCGAGATGTGGCTGCCGTCCACCATCAAGTCGTCGCGCAGGCCCAGCAGGATGGTGTCGACGATGGTCAGGGTCGCGTCCAGCAGCGCCTCGTCGCGCAGGATGATCTGGAATTCGTCGCCGCCCTGGCGCGACACCGTGTCGCCCTCGCGCACGCAGGCGCCGAGGAAGGTGGCCACCGCCTGCAGCGCCTGGTCGCCCACCGGCGCGCCGAAGGAATCGTTGATATTCTTGAAGCGGTCCAGGTC
>DMYQ01000125.1:3315-5624 GCA_003482555.1 Janthinobacterium sp.
GCCTTGCGTTCGCTGATGTCGAGGAAGACGGCGACGTAATTGATCACGTGGCCGGCCGGGTCGCGCACCGTCGACACGCTCAGCAAGCCGGGATAGGTGGCGCCGCTCTTGCGCCGGGTCTGCACCTCGCCCGACCAGTGGCCGCCGCCGAAGACGCCGCGCAGCATGGCGTCGAAGACGGCCTGGTCGCCGTTCGGCGCCGCCAGGCGCATGATGTTCCAGCCCGTCACCTCGGGCGCGGCGAAGCCGGTGATGCGGGTGAAGGCGGGATTGGCGGCCACGATCAGGCCGGCCGCGTCGGTGATCAGGATGGCGTCCAGGGTCGATTCGAAGACCTGGGCCGACAGGCGCAGCAACTCTTCGTTGGCGCGCCGTATCAGCACTTCGCGCTCCAGGGTGCGGGCCACCTGTTCCAGCTCGGCGGTGCGCTCGTTGACGCGCACTTCCAGGTTGGCGCGCTCCTCCGCCAACTGGCGCTGGGCCCGCCCCAGGCGCACGTGGGCGTCGGTGCGGGCCAGGATCTCTTCGGCCTGGAACGGCTTGGCGATGAAGTCGACCGCGCCCAGGGCGAAGCCGCGCACCTTGTCGTCGGTGTCGTGCTGGGCCGAGAGGAAGATCACCGGCACCCGGCTCAGCTCGGGCGACAGCTTCAGACGGCGGCACACTTCAAAGCCGTCGATGCCGGGCATGCGCACGTCGAGCAAGATCAGCTCCGGCGGGCGCGATTGCGCCGTCCACAGGGCCAGCTCGCCGTTCGGCGCCTGGCGCACGCCGTAACCGGCCGCCGTCAGCAGGTCACTCAGCAGTTTCAGCGAGGCCGGCGTGTCTTCGACGATCAAGATCTCGCCCTTGGGGTGATATTCCGACAATTCGCGGTGCATGGAAAACTCTTTCAGCGGTGACTCGCGCGTCGTATTTCGCGGCGACATTTCATGATATACCCATTGCGCCCGGCGCCACCGCTTCGGCCGTCGCGGCACCGGTGGCGGGCTCCGCTTCGTCGAGCAGGGCGCACAATTGCGGGTACTGGTGGCGGCCCAGCATTTCGTCGATGCGCCCGGCCAGCCCGCCCAGCTTCGGACGCAGCGGCAGCAGCAGGGCTTCTACCCGCGCCAGGTTCAACTCTTGCAGCGCGACGCGAAGCTGCTGCCGCGGCTCCGGCTCCAGGGCGGCAAGGTCGGCGTGGCACAGCGGTGTCGCCGGTGTCGGCGCCGGCTCCCGGCGCGCGAAATTCAAGCCGAGCTGCCGCTCCAGCGCCAGGTACAACTGTTCCTGATCGACGGGTTTGCGCAGAAATTCGTCGGCCCCGGCCGCCAGCGCGGCTTGCGTTTCTTCCTCGAAGGCGGAGGCGGTCAACATGACGATGCGCGGCTGCGCCGGCCCGCCTGCGGCGCGCAGGCGGCGCGTCGCTTCCAGTCCGCCCAGGCCCGGCATGCGCCAGTCCATGAACACCAGGTGCGGGCGCCAGCGTTCGACGGCCGCCAGGGCGGCGCCGCCATCGTGTTCCGTTTCCACCAGAAAGCCCAGCGGGACGAGCAAGGTGCGCAGCAATTCGCAGCCGTCCAGATTGTCGTCCACCACCAGGATGCGCTTGCCGCCCTGCGGCGCCGGCAAGGTCGCCATTTCCAGCGCCGGCGCCGGCGCGGTCGCCGCCAGCACCGGGATGGCGAAGCGGAAGGCGGCACCGTTGCCGAGGGTCGACTCGAGCGTCAGCGTGCCCCCCAGCAGGCGCACGAATTCGCGCGAAATCGACAGGCCCAGGCCGGTGCCCTCCTTGGCGCCGTCGGCCTGGACGAAGGGCTCGAAGATGCGTTCCTGGTCGGCCATGGCGATGCCGATGCCGCTGTCGACGACGGCGCAGTCGAGGCACCAGGCGTCGTCGCCCTGGCGGCCCGCGCGCACCACCAGGGTGACCGCGCCGCGCAACGTGAACTTGACGGCGTTCGACATCAGGTTCAGCAGCACCTGGCGCAGCTTGGTGGCGTCCAGCCGCGCGCTGGCCGGCAAACCGGCGCTGTCGAGGCGCAGCGCCACCCCGCTCTGCTGGGCGCGCATGCTGACCATGTCCATCACTTCGCGCAGCAAGCCGTCCAGGCCGACCACCTCGGTTTGCGTCGTCAGCCGGCCAGCCTCGATCTTCGACAATTCCAGGATGTCATTGATCAGGGTCAAGAGGTGATTGCCGGAGCGGTGGATGATGGCCAGGTTGCGCTTTTCATCGGCCTGCATGTGGGTCGAGCCGGCCATCAGGCGGGAAAAACCGATCACCGAATTGAGCGGCGTGCGCAGCTCGTGGCTCATGTTCGCCA
>DMYQ01000125.1:5733-15743 GCA_003482555.1 Janthinobacterium sp.
ATGGTGGCGGTGGCGCAGCAATTCCTGCTCCGCCGCCTTGTGCTCGGTGATGTCGTAACTGGTGCCGACCATGCGCACCGGCGCCCCCTCGGCGTCGCGGAAGACCACGGCGTCGGCCTTGATGTGGCGGATCGTCCCGTTCGGCCAGACGATGCGGAATTCCTCGTCCAGTTCGCGCTCGCCGCGCATGGCCGCGCCCAGCGCGCGCATGGCCCCCGGGCGATCCTCGGGCAGGATGGCCCGGGACCAGCTTTCCAGCAAGTCGCCGAAGTCGCTCTGCTCGGGGCGGTACAGGCGCAGCATTTGCTCGTCCCAATTGAGTTCGTTGCTGGCGATATTCCAGTCCCAGATGCCGATGCTGGCGGCGATCGTCGCGATCTGCAAGCGCTCCTCGCTGTTGCGCATGGCCAGGTAGCGGCTGTCGAGCAGCGCAATCATGGCGCGGATCGAGCCGTTCAGGGTTTTCAGCTCGCCGAAGAACCAGACCCTGGGCTGGGGCGCGTCGGCGCCCTGCCCGGCCATGACGCCGGCCGCGTACTGGCCGACCGCCTTGAGCGGCTTGAGCATCAGGAACCACAGCAACAGGTACAGGCTGAGCACCAGCGTCAGGTCGAGCACCACGATCACGCCGACGATGCCGATCAGGCGCTGGCGCAACTGGGCCAGCAGCGGCAGCGGCGTGGCGTACACGCTGACGCTGCCGATGTCCTGGCCGGCCGCGATGATCAGGCGGCGTTCCATCAACAGCTCGGGATTGTCGGGCAGGCGGGCGACGCTGTCAAAGCCGCCGGCCGCGTTGCGGCTCAGGATGTAGCGCCCCTTGCCGGAGGCCGGCATGACCACGCTGGCATACAGGTCGTGGTTGTTCAAGCTGCCGCGCATGACGGCCTGGATCTGGCTTTCATCGAAATTCCAGACGGGGAGTTCAACCGCCACCACCAGCTCGTCGGCGCTCACCGCCAGCGCCTTGTGCAACTGGCTCCAACGCTGCTCGCGCTCGGCGCGGTAAAAAAAGACGGCGAACACCACCAGCACCACGGTCACGACGGCCGTCAGCGCGACGCTGGCGATGAGGGCGATGGAAACGGTGTGGCCGGCGCGCGGCTCGGGCGTGGGTGTCGTCATGGCCGTGGGCTCAGTTGGGCGGTGCCTCGCCATGCGGCGCGCCGGCATGCACCGCGCCGGCTTCCTGCAGCAACTGCCACAGATCCAGATATTGCTGTTGCGCCAGCATGTCGCCGATGCGGGCGGCCAGTTGCGGCCGCTGCGCCGCGATCTCGGCCAGCGCGGCGCCGGTGCGGCCCAGATCGAGGTCGCGCACGGCGCGCATCAGGGTGCGCCGCGCCGGCTCGGGCAGGCGCGCCAGGTCGGCCGGCAGCAGCGGCGCCTCGGCCGCCGCGTCGGCCGCCGCCGCATCGGGCGCGGGCGCCGCCTCGGCGCGGGTGAAGCGCAGACCCAGTTGCCGTTCCAGGATGGCGAACAGCTTGGCGTGTTCGATCGGTTTGCGCAGGAAGGCGTCGGCGCCGGCCGCCAGCGCGGCCGTCTTTTCTTCTTCGAAGGCGGAAGCGGTCATGATGACGATGCGCGGCTGGGCGCGCTCGCCGCGGGCGCGCACCCAGCGCGTCAGCGCCAGGCCATCCATCAGCGGCATGCGCCAATCCATCAACAGCAAATCCGGCCACGGCGCTGCCGCTTCCAGGACGGCGACGGCGGCGGCGCCGTCGTCCGCCTCGGCGATCTCGAAACCCAGGGGCGCCAGCAGCTTGGTGAGCAAGTGGCGGCAATCGGCATCGTCGTCCACCAGCAGCAGGCGCTTGCCGCGCTGGGACGGCGCCAGGGTGCGCACCGCCGCGCCCTGGCCGCGCGGCGCCGGGGCTTGGCGGCGCAACTCGGCCGTCAGCGTAAAACTGAACACCGAGCCGACGCCGGGCTCGGATTCCAGGGTCAGCTCGCCGCCCATCAGGCGCACGAATTCGCGCGAAATGCTCAGGCCCAGTCCCGTGCCCGTGCGCGCCGGCCCCACTTGCACGAAGGGTTCGAAGATGGCTTCGCGGTCGGCGGCGGCGATGCCGACGCCGCTGTCGCGCACGGCAAAGCTCAAGGCCAGGCGCTCCTCGGGCAGCGCCGCCACCCGCAGCGACAGGGTGACGGCGCCGCCGCGCACCGACTTGACGGCGTTGGAGAGCAGATTGAGCAACACCTGGCGCAGCTTGGCGCCGTCGGCGCGCACCAGCGCCGGCAGCGCATCGCATTCCAGGCGCACGGGCACGGTGCTGCGCCCGCGCGCCATTTCCAGGGTTTCGCGCAGCAGTTGATCGAGGTCGATTGTGCTCAGGTGCAAACGCATCTGGCCCGCCTCCACCTTCGACAATTCGAGGATATCGTTAATCAGGGTCAGCAGGTGGTGGCCGGCCCGGTTGATGATGGCCAGATTGTCGCGCTCGGCGGCCGGGATGGCGGGCGCGTCCGTCATGAGTTGCGAAAAGCCGATCACGGCGTTGAGCGGGGTGCGCAATTCGTGGCTCATATTGGCCAGGAAGACGCTCTTGGCCCGGTTCGCCGTCTCGGCTTCGCGCACCGCCACCGACAGGGCGGCCGTGCGCTGCTGCACCAATTCTTCCAGGTGGGCGCGGTGGCCCAGGAGTTCCTGTTCCGCCCGCTTGCGTTCGCTGCTCTCGAGGAAGCCGCTGCGCAGCAGGCGCCGCCCGCGCGCCGGCAGCCGCACCAGCCAGACGTCGCAGGGGAAGATGCTGCCGTCGCGGCGCCGCACATTGCGCTCGATCACGATCTGCTCGCCAGCCAGCGCGCGCGCGATATTGGCGGCGATGCTGACAGCCGGCGCCAGGCCGTCCGGCTGCTCGTCCGGGTATATATCGGTGGGGCGGCAAGCGAGCAGGTAGGCGCGGTCGCAGCCCAGCATGCGCTCGGCGCGCGTGTTGCCGTCGACGAAACGTTCGAGGTCGACGTCGTACACCAGGATCGCCTCGGGCGCGTGTTCGACCAGGGTGCGAAAGCGCTCCTCGCTGTCGTGGCTGTGCGCCTGGACCAGCCGCAGGCGGCGCCGTTGCAGCAGCAAGGTGGCGAGCAGCGCGCTCAGGGCCAGGAACACGGCCAGCGCGCTGAGGACGGCGTCCCGGTGCTGCGACCACAGCGACGCCGGCCGGTTGACGAACACGGCGTCGGCCGGCAGGCGGGCCGGGTCGGCGCCCCAGCGCGCCAATTCATTCCAGTCATACATCGCCATGTAGCGCACCGGCTCGAGCGGGGCTTCGGGTGGGCGAGCACCGGCGAGCATGGCCAGCGAGGTGCGCGCCAGACGCCGCGCCTCGTGCCCGAGGTGCAGCACGGAGCCGCCGACGACGCCGCTGCCCACGGCGTTGTTGTAGAGCGCGAAGGCGGGCGCGTTCGCCACGCGCGTCAGTTCGGCGGCCAGTTGCAGCGGCGTGGTCGGGACACCGTCGCGGTCGCGGTTGACGCTGCCGCACAAGAGAATGCTGCCCGGCGGCAAGGCGGCGACGCGGCGCTTCATCTGCGCCAGGCTGAGTCCATCGAGGTAGTCGAATTCCAGCTTGCCGCCCCAGGCCGCTGCCGCCGCCTGGGTGCTGCGCTTCAAGTCCTGGTCGGCTTCGCCCGCGCCCAGCGCCACCACCACGCGCCGGGTGGCTGGAAACAGGGCCAGCGCCTGCCGCAGCGTGCCGGCGACATCGAGCGCGCCGCTCTGGCGCCATACATGAGCGACGGCGGGAGCGGGGGCGGCCGGAGCGGCGGACGCGGCGGGCGCATCCGCGGCGGCCGAGCCCGACACGGCCAGCAAGGGCGTGTCGCGGCTCAAGTCCTTGAGCGGGCCAAGCAGGTAAGCGAGGGCTGGCGCCTGCAGCGCGACGATCAAGTCCGGCTTGCGCGCGGCGTACCTTAATAACAACAATTCGCGCATGCGCTCGCGCAGCAGGGGGCCGTCGTCGCGGTTCAAGTTCAGGTATTCGACCATCACGTCCTCGCCGCCGAGGCCGCCGGCCTTGAGTTCGGCGACATAGCTGCGGGTGAAGGATTCGACGCCGGCGCGGCCATAGCCGTAGGCGGTCAAGAACAGGATGCGCTTGGGCACGGCGGCGGCGCCCGCCGTCGTGGGCGGCGCCGCCAGCAGCAGGGATAGCGCGGCCAGCGCGGCCAGAGCCACTCGCCGGCCGCACGCGCGCGGGAGCGCCCGCGCGCGCGCGTGGCGCGCGGGCGGGGCCGTGCCTGTGCCGTGAATGTCCGTGCTCGTCTCCCATGTCGGTCGGAAGCGCGCCGCGCGGCGGCGTCCCCGAAAGCATCATAGCGTCATGCGGGGAGCGCGTCCATGCCCTACGGCATCATTTTTCCGCCATGGGGCAGCGACGCGGGCCGCCTCAGGCCGGCATCGCCTCCAGCGCCGCGCAAGCGAGGGCGGTGCTCAAATACATCTGGCCGCTCAATTCCTTCAGCAGGCTGCTGTGCCGCAGCCGGTCGAGCACCGGCCCCTTCACTTCGGCCAGGTGCAGGCGCAAGCCGCGCCCGCTCAGCGCGCGGTTCAATTCCAGCAACGCCGACAGGGCCGTGCTGTCGATCTGGTTCACGGCCGACAGCACCAGCACCAGGTGGCGCACGGCGGGCCGCGCGCGCAGCTCTTCCTCGATGCGGGCGCCGACGGCGTCGACATTGCCGAAGAACAGGCCGGAGTCGATCCGCAGCACCAGCACGTGCGGAAGGGTCACGGCTGGATGGCGTTCGATATTGCGGTAATGCTCGCTCTCCCCTATGCGCCCGAGCACGGCGATGTGGGGCCGGCTGGCACGCCAGATCAGGGTGCCCATCGACAGCAGCACGCCGATCACGACGCCGGCCTCGACGCCGAACACCAGCACCCCGGCCATCGTCGCCAGCAGCGCCAGGGCGTCGCCGCGGTCGTAGCGCCAGGCTTGGCGCAGGGTGGCCGCGTCGAGCATGCCGAACACGGCGAAGATGATGGTGGCGGCCAGCACAGGCAAAGGCAGCAGGGCCAGCCAACCGGTCGGCGCCACCAGGGCCAGGGCCAGCAGGACGGCCGTGATGACGCTGGCCAGCGGCGTGTTGGCGCCGGCCGAAAAATTGACGGCCGAGCGCGACATGCTGCCCGTCACCGGGAAGCCGCCGGACAGGGCGCTGGCCAGATTCGCCGCGCCCAGGCCCAGCAGTTCACGGTTGGTGTGCAGTTTTTCACCGCGCTTATGGGCCAGGGTCTGGGCCGCCGACATGCTCATCAAAAAGACGATGAAGGCGATCAGCATGGCCGGCGACAGCAGCGCGCGCCAATGATGGCTGGACGTGGCCAGGTTCAGGGACGGCAAGCCGGACGGCACGTGGCCGGTGGTGAGCACGCCGGCGCCGGCGAGGTCGAAGGCCGCCACCAGGGCCGTGCCGACGATCACCAGCAGCATGGGCGCCAGGCGCGCGCCCAGATCGGCCGCCAGCGGCTTGAGGCCGCAGCGCCGCAGCAGCGCGCCCAGGTAGCGTTTCGCCAGCCACAGCGCCAGCAGGCTGCCCAGGCCGAGCAGCGCGCTGGGTAAATGCAGCCGGGGCGGCGTCGCCCCCAGCAGGGTCGGCACCTGGCCGACCATGATGACGAGGGCGGCGCCGTTGCTGAAGCCGCTGATCACGGGGCGCGACAAAAAATTGGCCATGAAGCCCAGGCGCAGCAGGCCGCACAGCAGCAAGGCCACGCCGCCGATGAAAGCGAGTTGCCCGGCCAGCACCACATACAGGGCCGAGCCGGGGGCGGCCAGGGGCGCCAGCGCGGCCGCCGTCATCAGCGACACGATGGCCATCGGCCCCACCGATTGCGTCATGCTGCTGCCGAACAGCGCATAGGCGATCGGCGGCAGGATGCTGGAGTAGATGCCGACCACGGGCGGCAAGCCGGCCACCAGGGCGTAGGCCATGCCTTGCGGGATCATCATCATGGCCACCACGATGCCGGCTGTGAGATCGCCGGCCAGCATGGGGCGCCGATATTGTCTGAGCCAAAGCAGCATGGTGCGGTCCCGAAATTTGAAAAGCGCAAGCCTACCACGGGCCGGGCCGCGCCGACAGCCCGGCCCGCCACTACGCCCGCGCCGGGGTCCAGCTCGACGGACAGGATGGAACGTCGCCGCCCGTTCGCGCGCAAGGCATTCCGTCATCCCATGCGCACCCGGCATTCTGATATCCTGGAACTTTTCGGGGAGCGCCATTGGCATGATGAAGCGCGCGGACCTGGACTTTTCATTGATTTTTATGGGAAATAGCGGATGCACACCCTCGCCACCAGAGTATATTTGCTGCGCTCGTCACGCCTGTTTTTCATGCTTTTTTTCTGTGCCTGCGCATACTCGAACGCGGCCAGCTTTGATTGCGCAAAGAAAAACACACCGGTGGAAAAATCGATTTGCGCGAATCAAAATCTTGGCGCCCTGGACGAAGGCATGGCGCAAAGCTACCGTAAATTGCTTGAAAAATCCGCGGCAAACATGAAACCGTATTTCCGCGACTGGCAACGCACCTGGCTTGCCGGTCTCGCCGAAAACTGCATGCGCGGGCAGGATGGTGATGCCTGCCTCGCCGATGCGTATACAAAACGCATCGACCTCTTGGATAGTTACCGTGCGCTGCTGGATCCGGCAGACAAGAAACATGCCGATGGAGCGCAATTCATCGTGAAAAACGCTTCAAAGAACTACGACTTTTCCGTGCGCCTGATAGGCGAATGCGATACTGAATCGAATGAAAATAGCGGCACCTGCGAAAATCCGGGCATCATCAGCGTTTTTCACAAGGGGGACAAAGTCCCGTTGCAAATCATCCCCATGGAAAATATTTTCATCACCTTGATGGAAGATGGCCAGCCGCTGACAAACTCGGCCCACATGTACGACTATCAAGGCGCCATCAATGTCGGTGACTTCAATTTCGATGGCGAGGAAGATTTTGCTATCCAAAATGGAAATAACGGCGCATATTCCGGCCCCAGTTATGACGTTTACCTCAAGGATCAAACGGGGAAATCCTTCACTTTCAGTCCCGCATTGAGCGATCTCATTGGGAGCACCCTGGGATTTTTCACCATCGACCAGGCACGCAAGCACCTGATTACCTTTGCAAAAAGCGGTTGTTGTTATCATGTAAGCACCGAGTATTCCATGGTGAACAACACGCCTGTCCCGGTCAAGCAGACCATTGACGAAGCGGGCCCGATGGGCAAGGGGCAAATATATACCGAGGTGTTCGAGCACGATCGATGGAAGCGCATCAAGACCGAAAATTACCGCGTGGCGGGTTATTGCGAAGATGAACTGGAAAAATTAGCCCTTGAGAACTTTAATCCGGGGCAAGCGTCCATCGGCGAAGGCCGGAAGGCATGCGCGCGCGTGCCTGGAAATCGGGATATGGGGATATTTGCAAGCTTCTATCCAGCGGTCGCGGCCGTCGATGCGCAAGCGGACAGCGACCGGACCAACGGCCTGAATGTATTGATTGCGGATATAGGCAAGAGAAGCTTGATTGCCAAGTATCAGGATCCACGTCAATTCTCCAGGGAACAGCCCACGGAATCGGTCATCGATACGGCCGCTTACTTCATGTCCCAGGGCCAGCGGGCATTCGGCGTCAGGCATTCTTTCGGCTATTTTCCAGAAGCCGGCTCCTTTCAGCGCCTCAATTTATTCGAGAGAAAGGACAAGGAATTACGCAATGTTCTCAGAAATTTGATTGTTCACGCGGAAAGCAAAGAGGCATCGATACAGCGCACCGTGATCATCGGCAGTCACATGCATCATGATCACAAAGATATTACCATCGAAGAAACAGCGGTCATGAAGGCTAAAAACACAGGCGGCGATACGCCTCCGGCTCGGAAAAAAACCTACCAGATCGAGTACAACGGGCATGAGTATGTCTTGCCGGCCGCCTTGATCGCCCCTCTCTGGCAACCTGTCGGACTTCAATGAAAGCGGCTGCGGCGATCTTCATCAAATTTCCGTCAAGGAATATTCCGTGTGCTAGCATGCGCTGTGCGTCCCGCGCGGATATCCGCTGAACGCGCATCATGGAAACGCCAACTCCGATATGTCTTGACACGCTGAATACCGCTGACCACCCCGCAATCCACCCCCTATCGACAGCAAACAAGTTCATCATGGGTGCCGTCGCCGTCGCTTGTGTGCTTGCTACCAGCATGCTGTGGGGGCCCATGCTTGCGTCAAGCGACAAGGGGGACCGCCTCTTTCCCCTGCTTGGCATCATCACGGCGCTCATTCTGATTGCCGTGTCGATCGCCGCGATATGGAGGGTCAACACCACCCTGCATCGCGAGCGCATCACCCAGACCGGCGTATTCACCGTCAAGTAGCTGCAACGCCGCGATATCAAGGGCTATCGCATGCGCAAAGTCAAGAACGCGGTGTATTTCGACCTGTTTCCGCGCGACGGGCAGTTGCGGAAGATTTCGGTGGCACAAGCCATCTTCACGGATGCCGTGTTCAGCGCCTGGATGCGGGATATTCCAGATCTCCGCGCCCTGGATCAGCAGAGCGTCGATCTGGCCATCGCCCGCGACGCAAGCCTGGGTGCGACCCCGGAAAAGCGCAAGGAAAAGGTGCGCCGCCTGCACAGGGCAGCCAAATACATGAACGTTGGCAGTGTCGCGGCGGCAGTGGTGATGGGTCTCTATCCGCATCCCATCCACTTGGTCATGACGATGACCTTGATCGCTCCCTGGATCGCGATCGGGATGGCATATCGATCGCAAGGCAATTTCACGATCGCCGAGACCGAGCAAACGGTCCTATTGCGCAAGGCTAGCCTGCTTCAGCTCATTTTGCTCCCCGCCCTGCCGATCTCCCTCGTTTTCACGAACGCCGGCGTGGGAATGCCGCACTTTCCCCTGAAGTGGGGGCAGCCCCTGTTTCCCGCGATCATGGGCGGGCTGATCATGACCTGGCTGATATGGCAGACCGCCCGCGGCGCGCCCATCAAGTCTTCGGTACTGCTCTTGATTTTTTCGGCGATGAGCATCTACGCCGGCGGTTTGCTGGCCATGCTCAACAGCGTCTTCGATCACCATGGCGGCAGCGATTACACCCTGACGGTATTGGGCAAGCACCGCACTTCGGGAAGAGGGGCCGCCGATTGCTTTACCGTGGCCAGCACCGATCCCTCCTACGACGGCCAGACCTCGATCCGCGCGCCGCGCGAGATATACGATGCCACCGAGGTCAATGCCACCATTTGCGCGCACATCCATCCCGGCATCTTCGGATGGCGCTGGGAAAGCATCGACTCATGCGCTCAAATGGACCAAGGCGGACGGGGTCACTGATCCTGTTTCCAAGCCCGGCCCGTTCCTGCCTCGCAGCTCAGTCGCACAGGCTGCTCGACTGACCGTTCACGCGGCCGTTTCAGGCCGCGCGCCCTTCAACTGCCGCGCCACGGCAAGCAGGATCTCATCCGACAGGGCGGCGTCGTCGACGGCGCGGGCCAGTATCAGCGCGCCCACCATCGCCGCGTAGTGCGCGATGGCTTGCCCGCGCGCGTCGCCATCGCCCCGCTTCAAGCCGGCCAGCACGTCCATCTGCGCGCGCGCGCCCTCGGTGAAGGCATGGCGCGCGCCCGGCCCCAGGCGCGCGATGTCGCTGCCCAGCGCCGGGATGGCGCAGCCGAGGCCGGGATCGTCGCGGTGCGCGGCCGACAGATAACCGTCGGTGATGGTCGCCAGCGCCGCCCGGGGCGCGCGCGCGGCGTGGCCGCGCCAGCGCTTCACCGACGCATCCAGCGCGTGTTCGCACGCTTCGGCCAGCAAGTCTTCCTTCGACCCGAAGTGGCCGTAAAAGCCGCCATGGGTCAGGCCCGCGTTCTTCATCAAGTCGGACACGCCGATGCCGTCGTAACCGCGCTCGCGGAACAGCCTGGCTGCCACGTCAACGATGCGCTCGCGGTTTTGCGCGGCCTGTTCTCTGCTCACTTTCATCATCCACCTCCCG
>DMYQ01000125.1:15902-17505 GCA_003482555.1 Janthinobacterium sp.
CCCTCATTGCATGGTGGCCAGCGCCACCTGATTCGGGCCGGCGCGCCTGGCCCGGTGCAGGGCCGCGTCCAGCCGGCGCAGCACGGCGGCGCCGTTTTCACCGGCACCCACCTGGGCCACGCCGAGGCTGATGCTCAAGTCGTCGCGGCCCGCGCTCCCCGCCCCGACGACGGTGGAGCGGATCTTGTCGGCCATCTTCAAGGCGTCGTCGGCGGCCGTGTGCGGGGCGATGATGAGAAATTCTTCGTCGCTCATGCGTACCAGCGAGTCGGCGCCGCGCAATTTCGCCTGCGCCGCCGCCAGCGCGCTGCGCAAAATCCGCGCGCCATCGGCGTGGCCGGCCTTGGCGCCGGCTTCGCGCAGATTGCCGATATCGAAACTGATCAAGGTCAGCGGCAGCGCGTAGCGCCGCGCCCGCCCGATTTCCCGCGACAGGCAATGTTCGCCCTGGCGCCGCGCGGCGGCCGCGCCCCCCTCCACGCCGTCGGCGCCGTCGGCGCTCTCGAGGCGCGCCAGCCGCTCGGCCAATTCCTCGTTGCGCAACAGCAGAGCTTCCATCGCCAGCGCGGCGCTCACCGTCTGCGCCAGGCTGGCGAAGCAAGCCAGTTGCTCGCGCGACAGGCGGATATGCTCGCCGAACATCAGGCACAGCGCACCCCGCGCGAGACCGGCCGCGTCGCGCGCCAGCGGCACCGCCAGCACCATTTGCACGTCCTTTTCGCGCAGGCAGGCGGCCAGTTCCCCATGGCCGCATTTTTCCGGCGCGTCGAGCCAGACCAGGGCGCCGCCGGCCGCCGCCAGCACGGCCGGAAAGACTTCGCGCAGGGGCGACTGGAACAGGCGATCCTCGCGCCGCAGCAGGCGCTCCAGGTCGATGTGGTTGCGCGACTCTTGCGCGGCCAGCTTCAAATCGCCGCGCGCCTGGCGCAGGAACACCGAGCTGTGGCGCACGCCGGGAAACGCGCACAAGGCCAGGCTGGCTTGCCTGGCCACGCCGCCGGCCGCCGCCGGATCGGCCAGGGCGCGCTGCAGGCTGCGCTGGATCGCCAGCAATTCGCGCAATTCCTTTTCCTTCGCTTGCGCCTCGGCCTGCTGGGCGCGGGCGTCGGCCGCGTTTTGTCGCAGCGCCCGTTCCAGGCCGTCCTGCAATTCGGCGTCGGCGACCGGCGTGATCAGGTAGTGCAGCGGGCCGAAGGCCATCAGGTCGGCGATCCAGGCCGCCCCGTCAAACGGACACAAGATCAGGATGGCGGCGCCGCAGCGCGCCCTCACCAGCTCGCCGAGCGCGGCCAGATCGGCCTCGCGCCCGCGCCCGCCGACGTCGACGATGAGCACGTCGACCCGCTGCCGCTTCAGCTCCGCCAATGCACCGGCCGCGTTGTCCGCCATGAGCAGGCGCCCGAACCGCGCACCACAGGCCTGCGCGAATTCAGCCCGACGCGCACCATCCGGGTGCACAAACAAGGCCACATTTCCTGGTATCAACTCCGTCAGCGCCGCCATTGAATCTCCGTATGCTAGTGAAACTGCTGTTTGACCTAGTGTGCCATAAAGAACAAATGAAACAAGGGCTTAGCGCATTTTTTTGTAACACCTCAATAAG
>DMYQ01000294.1:0-2135 GCA_003482555.1 Janthinobacterium sp.
GCGTCGATCTCGAGCATGCATAAAAAAAGCCCCGCTGACGACGCCAGCGGGGCTTTTACCTGACAGTGGCGGCCGTTTCCGGCCGCCACCAAATGCTTACAACACTACGACTTACAACACTTCGCTGGCGTGATCGGCCAGGCGCGAACGTTCGCCGCGCGCCAGTGTCACGTGGCCGCTGTGAGCCCAGCCCTTGAAGCGGTCGACCACATAGGTCAAGCCGCTCGAGCCTTCGGTCAGGTATGGCGTGTCGATCTGCGCGATATTGCCCAGGCACAGGATCTTGGTGCCGGGACCGGCGCGCGTGACCAGGGTCTTGACTTGTTTCGGCGTCAAGTTTTGCGCTTCGTCGATGATGAGGAACTTGTTCACGAAGGTGCGGCCGCGCATGAAGTTGAGCGACTTGATCTTGATGCGTGAACGGATCAAGTCCTGGGTTGCCGCGCGGCCCCATTCGCCGCCGTCGGAGTCGGACTTGTTGAGCACTTCCAGGTTGTCGTCGAAGGCGCCCATCCACGGCGACATCTTCTCTTCTTCCGTGCCCGGCAAGAATCCGATGTCTTCGCCGACCGGCACCGTGACGCGGGTCACGATGATTTCATTGTAGAGCTTTGTTTCCAGCACTTGCGCCAGGCCGGCGGCGAGCGCCAGCAGGGTCTTGCCGGTGCCGGCCTGGCCGAGCAGGGTGACGAAGTCGCATTCCGGATTCATCAGCAAATTGAGGGCGAAATTCTGCTCGCGGTTGCGCGCAGTGACGCCCCAGACATTGTTCTTCGTGTGGCTGAAGTCGCGCAGGGTTTGCAGCACGGCCGTCTTGCCGTTGATTTGCTTGACCTGGCCGTAGAACGACGCTTCGCCGTTTTTCGGTTCCAGATACACGAACTGGTTCACCAGCATGGATGGCACGAAGGGACCCGTGACGCGGTAGAAAGTCGAGCTGCTGCCGCCCTTGTTTTCTTGCCAGGATTCCATATCCTTGCCGTGCTTGTTCCAGAAATCGTCCGGCAATTGGACGATGCCCGAATACAGCAGGTCGGTATCTTCCATCACATGGTCGTTGAAGTAATCTTCAGCCGGCAAGCCCAGGGCGCGCGCCTTGATGCGCATGTTGATGTCTTTCGACACCAGCACGACGGGACGTTGCGGCTGCTCCGATTCCAGCGAGCGCACCACGGCCAGGATCTGGTTGTCGGCCTTGCCAACCGGCAGGCCCATGGGCAAGTCGGCGCTTTGCAGGCGGGTCTGGAAGAACAAACGACCCTTGGCATCCTTGTTGCCCAGCTTCGACAGCGGGATGCCCTGTTCGATGGCGCCGTCGTCGGTGTTGCCGACCAGGGCATCGAGCGTGCGCGACACTTGGCGCGCGTTGCGCGCCACTTCCGTCATGCCCTTCTTATGGTCGTCGAGCTCTTCCAGCGTCATCATCGGCAGGTACACATCGTGTTCTTCGAAACGGAACAGCGATGATGGATCGTGCATCAGCACATTGGTGTCGAGCACGAACAGCTTGGTGACGCCGGCCTTGTCGGCGGCGCGGCTGGCCGAGGACTTGATCGGCACTTCGACCGGCTTGTGCTTGGCCGGATGGGGTTTTTCCAGGTCCATGACGGGGGCGATCGGCGTCACCTTGGCGCGCACGGGCGCCTTCGGTTTCGCGGCCGGCACCACTTGAACCGGCGCCGCCGGTGCCAGAGCGATCGGTGCCACGGCCGCCGGGGCGGCCGGCTTGGCGCCGGGTTTTGCGACCATCAAGGCGGCAACTTGCTTGACCTTGGCGCCGCGCGCCGGCTTGGCCGCGACAGCGGCTGCCGCTGCAACTGCAACGACGGGCGCCGGGGCCAGTACTTGCAGCGGCGCCGCTTTCGGCTTGGCCACGGCGGGCTTGGCCGCGACGGCGGCTTTTTTCGGCGCCGAAGCGGCGACGATGGATTCGGTGGCGGGACGGGCGCGGCCCGAGGCCGGGTAATCTTGCGCCGGCAATAGCGTGGCGGGTTTGCTAGGTAATTTTGGCAGTGGCATCAGGATCTCAATCAAAAAATTTCTGGAATGGTCCGCCCACGGGCCGCCCGGTTGTTGCGGCGGCGCACATGGGTTGGATGCGATGGATAATGGGCTTGCAAATCGTGGGCTTGCAA
>DMYQ01000294.1:2204-10478 GCA_003482555.1 Janthinobacterium sp.
AACGTGGGCTTGCGGAACTGCCAGCGGGCCGTATGACCCGCTACGTAGGCCAGGACGCAAGAGCGCCTGGTGAAATGGGATGAATGCGTTCGTCGGTGACTCAAAATGGCTGGGTTTGGACCTGTTTTTGCTACGGTTGATCAACTTTTTTCTGCAAGCCGGCAACGCGCGCTACTTCAGACGCGCTACGAACTCCAGCACTTCATCGACGTGAGCTGCGACTTTCACGCCTCTCCATTCTTTCACCAATTTACCCTCAGCGTCAATGACAAATGTACTACGCTCGATGCCGCGCACGGTTTTGCCATACATCTGTTTCAGCTTCATCACGCCGAACAGCAGGCAGACGGCTTCGTCGGTGTCGCTGATCAGTTCGAACGGCAGGCCCAGCTTGGCCTTGAAGCCTTCGTGCGAGCGCAAGGTGTCGCGGCTGACGCCAAAGATGTCGACGCCGGCTTCGACGAAGCGGGGGTACAGATCGCGAAAGGCCATGTTTTCAGTGGTGCAGCCCGGCGTATTGTCCTTCGGGTAAAAAAACAGCACGGTGTGCCGCGCCGCGCGACCCGACAACTGGAAATTCTGGCCGCCCGTCATGGGGGCGGAAAAATCGGGCACGACTGTCATACTAGGGCTTTCAGGCACAGCTTGTCTCCTGGACGGTGAACTTCGGCGCTGATTTGAAGCCTGGCAGCGCAACCAGTGGCACGTCGCTTCAGCGTGCCTTGCCTTGCACGATTAACTGCCCGGAACGTCCCGGTATTTCACCCCAGGCGATGGGGCAGACTGGCAGCGTGGCGTCTTTTACTTTTTCGTAATAGTCAGCCATGGACGCCAGTCGATACCCTTGCGCCTGCCATCCTGCCAGCAGTTGTTCGAAAATGGGGGCGAGTTTTTGTCCTTCAAGCTCCGCGTGCAAGGTATACACGTGATCGCGGTTGGCAGCGGCCGTCAGGGCCAGCAAATGGGCGGCGATATTGCCGGTCGTGATCAGTACGCCGTCGATTTCCCGCCCCAGCAATTCGTCCAGGGTGGGCAGGGTGGTCGGCATCTGGATGCAAGACAACGGCTCGTCTTGCAAGCGGTGCGGGCCGCTCGCTTCGCTGAGCAGGGCGCCCCTGTCGTCGAGTTGGGCGCGGCCATCCGAGGCGTAGCGGTAGCCGGCCGTGTCGTGCTCGCCAAAGGCGGCCGGATTCATTTGCCAGCCGGCCGCGCCGTGGGTGTGCGGCGGCGCGCCGAACACCTGCGCGTAGCGCCCGGCCGCCTTGCGCATCATGGCCGTGGTCCAGGCCGCGCCCCGTTTGGCCACATTGTCTTGCCACAGCACGTGATCCCAGGTGTGGATGCCGCACTCGAAACCGGCGTCGCGCACGGCCCGCATTTCATCGGCGCACTGCTTGCCGATATCCGGCCCCGGCAGCAGGGTGCCGTACATCAGGGTCTTCAAACCGTAGTGTTCCACCACCGAAGTGCGCGACACCTTGCTGAAAAAGCCGGGTTTCAGGGCCCGCCGCAGGGCCCAGCCCGTATGGTCCGGGCCCAGCGAAAACAGGAAGGTGGCGTGGGCCTGGTAAGCGCCCAGCAGGCGCAGCAGATTGCCGACGCCTTCGCGCGTGCCGCGATAGGTGTCGACGTCGATCTTGAGCGTGAGCAGCTTCGGTGCGGGCGTCAAATCATCAATCCATCAGGGCGCGGGCTTCGGCGACTTGGCCGCGGTAAGCGTCGAAGATGTTGCGCAGCGAATCGGCCATGCTCGTCACCGGCGCCCAACCCAGCTCTTCGCAGGTGTTGGTGATCTTCGGCACGCGGTTTTGCACGTCCTGGTAGCCGGCGCCGTAATACGCGCCCGAAGTCGTTTCGACGATCTTCACTTGCTTGGCGCCTTCGGCGTATTCCGGGTACTCGGCGGCCAGGGTCAGCATCATGCCGGCCAGTTCGCGGATCGAGTAATTGTTGACCGGGTTGCCGATGTTGTAGATCTTGCCGCTGGCGACGCCGTCCTTGTTGGCGATGATGCGTATCAGCGCGTCGATACCGTCGTCGATATAGGTGAAGGCGCGTTTTTGGGCGCCGCCGTCGACCAGCGAGATGTTTTCGCCGCGCACGATGTGGCCGAAGAACTGGGTCACCACGCGCGAAGACCCTTCTTTCGGCGTGTGGATGGAATCGAGACCGGCGCCTATCCAGTTAAACGGACGGAACAGGGTGAAGTTCAAGCCTTCCATGCCGTAGCCCCAGATTACGCGGTCCATCAATTGCTTGGCGTTCGAATAGATCCAGCGCGGCTTGTTGATCGGGCCGCAGATCAGTTCCGAGTTTTCCGGGTCGAATTCCTCGTCGTGGCACATGCCGTACACTTCCGACGTCGATGGGAACACCAGGTGCTTGCCGTATTTGTTGGCGGAACGGACGATGGGCAGATTCGCCTCGAAGTCCAGTTCGAACACGCGCAGCGGCTGCTTGACATAGGTCGACGGCGTGGCGATCGCCACCAGCGGCAAGATCACGTCGCATTTCTTGACGTGGTACTCGACCCATTCCTTGTTGATCGTGATGTCGCCTTCAAAGAAGTGCATGCGCTTTTTATACGCTACATTGTCGAGCAGTTCGCTGATGCGGTCGGACATCATGTCCATGCCATACACGTGCCAATCGGTCGTTTCCAGAATGCGTTTCGACAGGTGGTGGCCGATGAAACCGTTGACGCCGAGGATGAGGACTTTTTTCATGTGTTCTTCTCTTGTGTGATATTTATCGTGCGCTGGCGGATGCGGCCAGGGCGCTTTGCAACTGGGGCGCCGAGACCGGGACGCCGTCCGCCGTCAGGGCTGAAATCGCCAGCATGCGGCCATCGCCGCAGACGCCAAAGATGCGATTATCCACTACGGACAAGCCGGCTGGCAAACTTGACGGCGCCAAGCGGCTCAAACGGGCCCGTTCTATTATGTAAACTACACCGTTTATCTCGGTAAAGGCGCCGGGATAGGGTGGCGCCACGGCGCGGTGCAAGTTGTACACCTGTTGCGCCGGCAGCGACCAGTCGATGCGGCCATCTTCCGGCTTGCGTCCGCCAAAGTATCCGCCCTGGCGCAAGTCGTTGGGCAGGCGCCCGGCCGTGCCGTCCAGCAGCGCCGGCAGCGCCCGCCACAAGGTTTGCTCGGCGGCCACGGTGACCTTGCCGAACACTTCGAAGGCGCTGTCGTCGGGCAAGATGGGCACGGCCGTCTGCGCCACGATGGCGCCGGCGTCGGGCTTGACCGTCATCTCGTGCAGGGTGGCGCCGGTTTCCGTGGCGCCATGCAGCACGGCCCAGTTGACGGGCGCGCGGCCGCGAAATTGCGGCAGCAGGGAACCGTGCATATTGAAGGCCGGCGCCACGGCCAGCAGGGGCGCCGGCAGCATGTTGCGGTAGTAAAAGCTGAACAGGAAGTCGGGCCGCAAGGCCGCCACTTGCGCTTGCAGCTCGGCCGAGGCGGCGTCCGCCGGGGTGATGCAGGCGATGCCCTCTTCACGGCACAGGGCGACCACGGACTCGAACCAGATCGTCTCGGCCGGATTGTCTTCGTGCGTGACGACCAGCTTGACGTCGACGCCGGCGGCCAGCAAGACCTTCAGGCAGCGCACGCCCACGTTATGGTAGGCGAACACCACCGCCGTTTTGGCGAGGGGGGCCGCCATCAGCGCGTCACCCGGCGTTTTTCCGGCAGATCGGTGTCCAATTCATGCTGGCCGGAACCGTCTTGCTGCAAGACGGTCTGCACCACGTAGCGCGGGCGGGCCCGCACTTGCTGGAAGATGCGCCCGACATACTCGCCCAGCAGGCCGATGCCGAACAGGATCACGCCCATGAAGAAGAAGGCGATCGCGAACAGGGTGAAGACGCCCTCCGCTTCGGCGCCCAGCACGAAGCGGCGCACCAGCAAAAACAGCACCAGGATGGCCGAACCGCCCGACAGCGCCATGCCCAGCATGGAAAACATTTGCAATGGAATCAGGGAAAATCCCGTGACGAGGTCGAAATTGAGGCGGATCAGGCTATACAGCGAGTACTTCGATTCGCCGGCCGAACGTTCCTCGTGCTCGACCACGATTTCGGTCGGCTTGCGCGCGAACGTGTAAGCGAGGGCCGGCACGAAGGTGTTGACCTCGGCGCACTGGTTGACCAGGTCGATGACATTGCGGCCGTAGGCGCGCAGCATATTGCCCTGGTCGGTGATCTTGATGTTGGTGATTTTTTCGCGGATGCGGTTCATCATCTTCGAGGCCACGGTGCGCCAGGCCGAATCCTGGCGCTTGCGGCGGATCGAGCCCACGTAGTCGTAGCCTTCGCGCATCTTCGCCACCAGATGCTTGATTTCCTCGGGCGGGTTTTGCAGGTCGGCGTCGAGCGTGATCATGATGTCGCCGCGCGACGCTTCAAAGCCGGCCAGGATGGCCATGTGCTGGCCGTAATTGCCGTTAAATAGCACCACGCGCGTGACGTCCGGGCGCAGGCGGAACTGCTCGGCCAGGATGGATACCGAATTGTCGCGGCTGCCGTCGTTGACGAAGATGATTTCATACGTCAGGCGCAGCGCGTCCAGGGCCGGATACAGGCGCGCGAACAGGGCGGCCAGTCCGGCCTGCTCGTTATAGATCGGGATGACGATGGACAGTTCCGGTTTCATCGGCTCGGCCTTCATTTGACGAGGATGGCTTTGACGGCGGCGACGGCGCGCTCGACGTCCGCCTTCGTCATCGCGTAAAACATCGGCAGGGTGACGGTCAGGCGGCCGATCTTTTCCGCCACCGGGAACATGCCCTCACCGAAGCCGCGCTCCTTGTACATGGTAAACAGGTGGATGGGCGCGTAGTGGTAGCCGGTGCCGATATTGTGCGTCGCCATCTCGGTCATGAAGGCGGCGCGGGTGCCGGGGCCGCGGTCGGGCAAGATGATCTGGAACAGGTGCCAGTTGCTGGTGTCGAAGGCGGCAAGCGGCAATTGGGCCCCGCTGGCGGCTTCGAAGCCGGCGCCGAATTCGGCGAAATAGTGGCGCGCCAGGGCCTGCCGGTGGGCCGTGATGGCCTCGATGTTAGCCATCTGGCCCAGGCCGATGGCGGCCATGATGTCGCTCATGTTGTACTTGCCGCCCAGCAGGTCGACATCGATGCCGTCGACGCCGCTGCGCGTGACGCCCTGCAGGCGGTATTTCTCGGCCAGGCGGGCTTCTTCCAGGTTGTTCAAGACCAGGCAACCGCCTTCGCCGGTGGTGATGTTCTTGTTGGCCTGGAAGCTGAAGGACGCCATGTCGCCAAAGGAACCGATGCGCTTGCCCTGCCATTGCGAGCCGATGGCCTGGGCCGCGTCTTCGACCACGCGCAACTTGTGCTTGGCGGCGATGGCGTACAGGCGGTCCATGTCGACCGGCAGGCCGGACAGGTAGACGGGGATGATGGCGCGGGTAGCGGGGGTGATGGCCGCTTCCAGCTTGTCGAGGTCGATATTCCGGGTGCGCGGGTCGATGTCGGCGAAGACCGGCGTGGCGCCCACTTCGATGATGACGTTGGCCGTGGCGACCCAGGAGATGGGGGTGGTGATGACTTCGTCGCCGGGGCCGATGCCGGCGATGCGCAGCGCGATTTCCATGGTGCAGGTGCCGGAATTGAAGGTGCGCACGGGGCGGCCGCCGAAATACTCGGACAGCAAGGCTTCGAAGGCTTGCACTTTCGGGCCGCTGGTGATCCAGCCGGAGCGCAGCACGTCGCCGACGGCGGCGATGGTGGCTTCGTCGATGGTGGGTTTGGAAAACGGCAGGAAGGGCAGGGTCATGGTTTTTATCTCAATGTTCTGTATGGCGGGACGGCGGGCGCATATTCTAATGGGTAATCGTGCATCTGTAATCTGTAAGCCGCATCGGGGCGAGCCGCGCGGATTTCCGGCGCCGCCGGCAAAGGGCGGCGCGCGCCGGCGGGCGCTTCACTTGTTGGCGACGACGACGCGGCGCGTATCCTCGGCAACGACGCGCATGGGCATGCCGCGCTTTTGCAGATCGGCATAGCTGTTCCTGTTCACAATGGCGATGTCGCGCACGCCGGCGGCGGCATCCTCGCGCCATTGTACGGCGAAAGCGTCCACGGTCGGAATCGACAGTGCCGGCTCCTGTTCCAGGCCGAAGGTGAATTCATCCCAGTAATCGACCAGGATCACGGTGCGGCGCAAATAAAAACTCAAGGACTGTTCGTAGTCGCCTATCGAGTAGATTTTCGTGCCGGGCGAAAGTTCAGCCTTGATCTGCGGCACCAGCGCCAGGCCGGCGCGCATGCGGCCGTAGGGTTCGAAGCCGGCCAGTATCAGATGGGTCGCCAGGAAGCCGGCGCCGGCCAGGGTCAGCACCGTCATGTCGCGCCGCAGGTGGCGCGCGTGCAGCAGGGCCAGCGCGCCGCCGGCCAGGGCGACGAAGGCGGCCGCCAGCACCCAGGGCTGGTAAGCTTGCAGCAGCGCCACTTCGGCCGGCTGCCGCGTGCTGATATGCACCATCCGCGGCGCCAGGGCCAGGCCGATGGCGCCGGTGACGACGACCAGGCCGGCGGCCAGCATGCGCTGGCGGCGCGACGCCGTTTCCAGGTAGGTGGCGAGCAACAGGGCCAGGGCCGGGAAGATCGGCAAGATGTAGCCGGGCAGCTTGGAGTTGGAGTAGCTGAAGAAGAAAAAGATGAAGACGGCCCAGATCAGCAGCATCAGCTTGGGCTGGAACACGCCGGGAGCGCGCCGCAGCGAGGCAGCCAGGCTTTGCGGCAGCACGCCCAGCCAGGGGAAGATGCCGGGAATGAGCATGACGAAGAAATAATACCAGGCGCCTTCGCGGTGGTGGGTCTTGAGCAAAAAACGCTCGAAGTGTTCGTGGATGAAGAAGAAATGCGGCTGTTCCGGGTTTTTCAGGGCCACCAGCACGAACCAGGGCGCGGCGATGGCGAAAAACAGCGGCAAACCCTTGCCCAGGTGCAGCCGGCCCCAGATGGCCCAGTCGCGCGCGGCCAGGGTGTAGAGCACCAGCACGGCGCCCGGCAGCACCAGGCCGATCAAGCCCTTGGCCAGCACGGCCAGGGCCATGCCGGCCCAGCACAGCAGCATCCAGTTGCGGCGCGCGGCCGGCGCGATGCCGTCGCGCTGGCCCAGCAGCAGGGCGTACAGGCTGAGCGCCATCATGGCCGACAGGCTCATGTCGAGCGAATCGATCTGGCCGGAAGCGACCCAGAACAGGCTGGATCCCAGGATGAGGCCGGTGTACAGGCCGACCCGGCCGCCGAACATGCGGGTGCCGGTGTAGGCGCCCAGGAAGACGCCGCTCAAGCCGCACAAGCCGGTCCACAGGCGCGCCTGCCAGTCGCCCAGGCCGAAGGCGGCGAAGGAGAGGGCGTTCATCCAGGTTTGCAGCGGGGGTTTTTCGAAATACTTGATGCCGTTCAGGCGCGTCGTGATCCAGTCGCCGCTTTGCAGCATTTCGCGCGCCATCTCGGCGTAGCGGCCCTCGTCGGGCGGCACCAGGGTGCGCAGGCCGAGCGCGTACAGCCAGGCGATGGTGAGCAGCGCCAGCAGCGACCAGACCAGGGGTTTGGATTTGTGCAGATCGTTCATGGCGCCGCGGCGTTCGGCGCGTCGGCGGTGGCGATGATCAGGGCCAGGGTGGCTTTGCGGCCTTCGCCCATCAGGATGTTGTAGGTGCGGCAAGCCGCCTTGTTGTCCATGCATTCGACGCCGATGCGGCGCATGGTCAGCGCGGCCGTCAGTTTCGGATGCACGAAGCGCTGGCGCGCGCCGGTGCCGAGGATCACCACGTCGGGCGCGTCGGCCAGGATTTGCGCGAAGTGGGCTTCGTTCAAATCGTCGAAGGCGGCCACGTCCCAGTCGCGCGGCGCCAGTTCGGGCATCACGATGAGGCTCTTGCCGTAGTGTTTGGCGTTGATTTCGACGCCGCTTTCATCGTAGCCGGTGACGGTCTGGTATTGCTTGGTGGTGCTGGGATGGAGCTTCATGGGCGTGGCTATGCGTGTATTGGTCGGCAATAATGAATAAACCGCATGATAAGCGGACGGCCCGAAGCGCGCAAGCATGTTGCAAGTGCAACATAAATGCAGCCAGGGTAAGGCTAAACCGGGGCGTATCGTCTAAAAATCAGCGTTATTGTAGCGTTTTTCAAAGCAAGAGCTGATTAGGTTGATAAAATGAAGGGCTTTCGGCAAAATGGTCATTCTCATATTGCGGGTTCTTGCGCGGGGTATGCTGCGCGGTATGCTGCG
>DMYQ01000294.1:10539-13130 GCA_003482555.1 Janthinobacterium sp.
GCTGCGCGGTATGCTGCGCGGTAAGCTGAAACCTTGCCGTAACCATTTCAATACAAAAGCCCGCGGGGCCCGCGAACGGCTTCATCACGACACAGGAATTTATTTTGCGACTGATTCAGAAATCGAACAAACTGGCGGACGTCTGCTACGACATCCGCGGCCCGGTCTTGGAAAAGTCCAAGCAGATGGAAGACGAGGGTCACAAGATCATCAAGCTCAACATCGGCAACCTGGCCGTGTTCGGCTTCGATCCGCCCGATGAAATCGTCCAGGACATGATCGTCAACCTGCCCAACGCGGCCGGCTACACGGATTCGAAGGGCATGTTCGCGCCGCGCAAGGCGGTCATGCATTACACGCAGAGCAAGCATATCGCCGGCGTGACGATCGAAGACATTTACCTGGGCAACGGCGCCTCGGAATTGATCGTGATGGCCATGAACGCCTTGCTCAACAACGGCGACGAAGTGCTGGTGCCGGCCCCCGATTATCCCCTGTGGACGGCGGCCGTGAGCCTGTCGGGCGGCAATCCCGTGCATTATGTGTGCGACGAGCAAGCCGACTGGTATCCCGACATCGACGACATGCGGCGCAAGATCACCAGCAACACGCGCGCCATCGTGGTCATCAACCCGAACAATCCGACCGGCGCCCTGTACCCGGTCGAGGTGCTGCGCCAGATCATCGAACTGGCGCGCCAGCACCAGTTGATCATCTTCGCCGATGAAATCTACGACAAGACCCTGTACGACATGGCCGAGCACGTTTCCATGGCCTCGCTGGCCGACGACGTGCTGTTCATCACCATGAATGGCCTGTCGAAAAATTACCGTTCCTGCGGCTACCGTGCCGGCTGGATGGTGGTGTCGGGCGAAAAGCGCCACGCCAAGGATTACATCGAGGGCTTGAACATGCTGGCCTCGATGCGCCTGTGCGCCAACGTGCCGGGCCAGTTTGCGATCCAGACTGCGCTCGGCGGACACCAGAGCATACAAGAGCTGGTGGGCCCGGGCGGGCGCCTGCTGAAACAGCGCGACCTGGCGCACAAGCTGCTCACCGATATCCCGGGCGTCACCTGCGTCAAGCCGCGGGCTGCCCTGTACATGTTCCCGCGCCTGGACCCGAAGATCTATCCGATCGCCGACGACCAGCAATTCGCCTACGAGTTGCTGGCCGAGGAAAAGGTGCTGATCGTCCAGGGCACCGGCTTCAACTGGATCGCGCCCGACCATTTCCGCGTCGTCTTCCTGCCCAATTCCGACGACTTGACCGAGGCTTTCGGCCGCATCGCCCGCTTCCTCGACGGCTACCGCCGGCGCGCCAGCCTGGGCTAGACAACCAATCAACCCGGCGTCCGCGTGCCCCGCACGCGCTGGCGCCCACTAAAAGAGATCTATGAAACCCATCAAAGTTGGCCTGTTAGGCCTCGGCACCGTCGGCACCGGCACCTTCAACGTCTTGAAGCGCAATCAGGAAGAAATCACGCGGCGCGCCGGACGCGGCATCGACATCGTCGCGGTCGCCGACCTGAACACGGCGCGCGCCCTGGAATTGACTGGCGGCCAGTGCAAGGTCGTCGATGACGCCCGCCTGATCGTCAACGATCCCGAGATCGACATCGTCATCGAGCTCATCGGCGGCTACGGCATCGCCAAGGACCTGGTGCTGCAGGCGATCGCCAACGGTAAGCACGTGGTCACGGCCAACAAGGCGCTGCTGGCCACGCACGGCAATGAAATCTTCGCGGCGGCCCAGGAAAAAGGCGTGATGGTGGCCTTCGAGGCGGCCGTGGCCGGCGGCATCCCCATCATCAAGGCGCTGCGCGAAGGCTTGACGGCCAACCGCATCGAGTGGGTCGCCGGCATCATCAACGGCACCACCAACTTCATCCTGTCGGAAATGCGCGACAAGGGCCTGGACTTCGCCACCGCCCTGAAACAGGCGCAGGAACTCGGTTACGCGGAAGCCGACCCGACCTTCGACATCGAAGGCGTGGACGCGGCCCACAAGGCGACCATCATGTCGGCCATCGCCTTCGGCATCCCGGTGCAGTTCGGCAAGGCCCACGTGGAAGGCATCAGCAAGCTGCAAGCGATCGACATCGCCTACGCCGAGGAACTCGGGTATCGCATCAAGCTGCTGGGCATCACCAAGCGCGCCATCGTCGACGGCGTCGAGGGCATCGAATTGCGCGTGCATCCGACCCTGATCCCGAGCAAGCGCCTGATCGCCAACGTCGAAGGGGCGATGAACGCGGTGCTGGTGCACGGCGACGCCGTCGGCGCCACCCTGTACTACGGCAAGGGCGCGGGCGCCGAGCCGACCGCTTCGGCCGTGATCGCCGACCTGGTCGACATCACCCGCCTGGCCACGGCCGACCCCGAGCACCGCGTGCCGCACCTGGCCTTCCAGCCGAACGCCATGACCGACATTGCCATCCTGCCGATCTCCGACATCACCACCAGCTATTATCTGCGCATGCACGTGGCCGACCAGCCGGGCGTGCTGGCCGACCTGACCCGCATCCTGGCCGAAGCGTCCATCTCGATCGACGCCATGCTGCAAAAAGAGCCGGCCGAGGGCGAAACCCA
>DMYQ01000294.1:13214-16372 GCA_003482555.1 Janthinobacterium sp.
CATCGCCGCGGCGGCGTCAAGCGGCGCCGCTGGCGAACGTCACCCTCACTTTCAAGCCGCGCCCGCCTGCCCCATCCGACAGGGCGATGGCGGCGCCGTGCAGCGCGGCGATGTCGCGCACGATCGCCAGGCCGAGGCCGGCGCCGCCCGGGTTCACCTCGAGCGTGGCGGCGGCGCGGTAAAAGGGCGCGAAGACGCGCTCGCGCTCGGCCGCGTCGATGCCGGGCCCGTTGTCTTCCACTTCCAGTTCGACCTTGCCGGCGCCGGCCCTCACGCGCAGGCTCACGCTGCCGCCCGGCGCGGTGTAGCGCAGGGCGTTGTCGACCAGGTTCGCCAGCAGTTCGTGCAGCAGCAATTCCTGGCCCGTCACCCACGCCTCGCGCTCGGCGTCCAGCGACAGATCGATCCGCCGGTGCACGGCCGCCGGCGCCATTTCCAGTCCCACCCGGCGCGCCAGCGCGCGCAGGGACAGCGGCGCCATCGCCCCGCCCTCGGCGCCGTGCTCGATGCGCGCCAGGGTCAGCAGGCGGTTCGCCAGGTTCACGGTGGCGTCGGTGGTGGCGGCCATGCTGTGCACGATGTCGCGCAGCGCGGCCGGCTCGTCGTGGTGGCGCTCGCATGCGCGCAGCGCCAGTTCGGCCTGGGTCTTGAGCACCGTCAGCGGGGTGCGCAACTGATGCGCGGCGTCGGCGATGAAGCGGCGCTGGCTGGCAATCAGGCTTTGCAGGCGCGCCATGGAACCGTTCATGGCGCTCACCAGGGGCCGCACCTCCCGGTGCACCAGGGCCGGGTCGACGTCGGACAGGTCGGACAGGGCGCGCGTTTCAAGCACGCCGCGGATGCGCATCAGCGGGCGCAGCACCAGGCGCACGGCGAACCAGACCAGGGTCGCCACCGCCAGCACCAAGCCGGCCTGCCACAGCAGGGTATCGAACAGGATCTGGTTCGACAGGCCGCGCCGCGCGTCCAGGGTTTCGCCGACCTGGATCAGGGCGATGCCGCGCATCGAGTCGTCGTACACCGGTTGCAGCAGGGCGGCGATGCGGATCGGCTGGCCGTTGTAGTCGGCCTGGTAAAAGCGCACCAGGGCCGGATAGGCTTCCGAGCGCGGCACGTTAGCCGGCACCGGCGGCAGGTCGCCGTAGCCGGACACGGTCTCGCCGCCCAAGCCCGTGACCTTGTAGTAGATGCGGCCCAGGGTGTCGGTTTCGAAGCTGTCGAGGGCGACGTAGGGCACGTCGGCCACCACCTTGCCGGCCACGATGGAGACGCGCTCGGCCAGCGCGCGGGTCGAGGCCAGCAGCGAACGGTCGTAAGCCACGTCGGCCGCCGCCAGCGCGTTGCGGTAGACCGAGACCGCGTTCAGGGCCACCAGGATCAGCAGGGGAATGAGCAACCAGCGCAGCAGCGCGCTGCGCAGGCTGCCCAGCGCCGCTTCCGCCGGCGCGCCGCGCCATGGCCACGGCCGCCGCATGTCAGCGCGGCGCCGGCACTGGCGCCGCGACAATCGCCACGCCGCGCGGCTGCAGCAGGTAGCCGATGCCGCGCAGCGTGGTGATGACGGCGCCGTCGGCGGCGCCGTTTTCCAGCTTCTTGCGCACCCGGTGGATGTACAACTCGATGGCGTCGAGGTTGGCGTCGTCGGCCAGCGCGAACACTTCGTCGAACAGCTTTTCCTTCGAGACGGCGCGCCCGGAGCGGATGATCAGCGCTTCCAGCACGGCGTGCTCGCGCGGCGTCAGCGCCAGCGCCGCGCCGACGTAGGTGAACATGCGCGTGACGGTGTCGAAACTGAGGGCGCCGCAGCGGTGCACCAGGGCTTCGTTACCCTGGCTGCGGCGCAGCAGCGCCCTCACGCGCGCCTCCAGTTCGGCCAGTTCATAGGGTTTCGCCAGATAGTCGTCGGCGCCCAGGTTCAAACCCTGCACCCGGTCCTCCAGGCCGCCGCGCGCGGTGAGTATCATCACCGGCGTCTTGGCGCGCGGGCCGCCGCGCGCGCGCAGACGGCGCAGCACGTCCAGCCCGTCCATTTTCGGCAGGGTCAGGTCGAGCAGCACCAGGGCGTAGTCCTGGGTGTGCAGCAGGGCGTCGGCGTCGGCCCCGTTGTGGGCCGTTTCCACCGTCAGATGGCTGTCGCGCAAGGCCTTGGCCAGCCAGTGCGACAGTTCGACGTGATCTTCCACTAGTAATATCCGCATTGCCATCCGCCCGGGAAATGATGCAGTGTAAGCCCGCCAGAGGAGCCGGAGCCGCCGCGGCGGCGATTAAGTTGACGCCACTGTGGCGCCGCCGCGACAAGGCCGGCGATGAAAGGCAATTGAAAGGAAAGAGCTTCTATAGTGGAAGCCTGATTCATGTAACTGATCAGGCATATCACCAATAATGATAACAACTGTGGAGACCCAAATGAAGAATACCGCACGCACGCTGGCCACCCTGGCGGCCCTTACCGCCGCCGCCACCGCCCACGCGCAATCGAACGTCACCGTGTACGGCTTGCTGGACGCCGGCATCGACAACGCCAGCAATGCGACGCCGGGCAAAGGCTCGATGACGCGCGTCACTTCGGGCGGCATGAACACCTCGCGCTGGGGCTTTCGCGGCAATGAAGACCTGGGCAATGGCTTGAAGGCGGTCTTCAATCTGGAAGGCGGCATCCTGCTCGACACGGGCGCCTCGGACGGCGTGCTGTTCAAGCGCCAGGCGAACGTCGGCCTGGAAGGCAATTTCGGGCGCGTCGTGGTGGGCCGCTCCTTCACTTCCGTGTTCGACTTCGTGCTGCCGTTCGACCCGATGGGATATTCGCCCTTCTACTCCTGGGGCACCTCGGCCGGCGCCACCGGCCCCAGCAAGTACGGCATGACCGCCGCCTTCGATAACCTGGTCAAGTACACGGGCACGGCTGGCGCCTTCAAGTTTGGCGCCACCTACGGCTTCGGCGAGCAGGCCAGCGGCGCCGCCGACGCTGCCAAGGTGGCGCTGGCGTCGACCTTCAAGGCCGGCCCCTTCGCCCTGCTGGCCACCTATGAAAAGGTGAACGGCGTCACGCTGCCGGCGACCGGCGCGCGCGACAAGACCACGGCCTACCATCTGGGCGCCATGTACACCAGCGGCCCGCTGAAGATCCAGGCCGCGATGCGCGACTATAAACTGGTGGC
>DMYQ01000294.1:16518-17492 GCA_003482555.1 Janthinobacterium sp.
CCGACGCCGATCCCGTCATGTATGTGGGCCGCGTCCGTTATGCCCTGTCCAAGCGCACCTACCTGTATGTGGCCGCCGCCTACGCCAAGGCCAAGCACAATCAACTGGTCGGCCTGTCGCGCGACGATCCCGCTTTTGGCGACAGCCAGCGCGGCGTGATGGCCGGCATCCAGCACCGCTTTTAAACCCGCAACCACGACCGGGCGGCAGCTGGCCCGTTGGAAGGGAAACCCGATGGCGCATCGCTTGATATTGCTGAGTTTACTGGCCTGGCCGACGCTGGCCGTGCCTGTGCCTGTGCCCGTGCCGGCGCCGGTCGAGTGCGTCGTCCCGTCCAAGCCGGGCGGGGGGATGGACTTGACGTGCAAGCTGGTGCAGCAGGGTTTTTCGCTGCTGGCGCCGCACGCGCCGGGCCAGTTGCGCATCAGTTATCTGCCGGGCGGCATCGGCGCGGTGGCCTGGCATTCGATGTTGTCGGAGCGCCGGCGCGCCGAGCCGAACACCCTGGTGGTCTTTTCGGACGGCTCGCTGCTCAATATGGCGCAGGGCAAGTTCGGCAAGGCCGGCGCCGCCGATGTGCGCTGGGTGGCCGCGCTGGGAGCGGATTACGGCATGATCGCGGTGCGCAAGGATTCGCCCTTCAAGACCCTGGCCGACTTGACGGCGGCGCTGAAAAGCCATCCCGAAGATGTGCTGATCGGCGTCTCCGGCACCATCGGCAGCCAGGACTGGGTCAAGATGGCGCTGCTGGCGCGCCAGACCGGCGTGCCGCCGAAGGCGCTGCGCTTCGTCGCCCTGGAAGGCGGCGGCGAAGCCTTCACGGCGCTGCAAGCCGGTTATGTGCAGGTGGTCTCGGGCGACGCTTCCGAAGCCACCTTGAATCGCGGCCGCGGCAACACGCGGGTGCTGGCGGTGCTGTCGGAAAAGCGCCTGCCGGGCGCGCTGGCCGACGTGCCGACCGCGCGCGAGCAGGG
>DMYQ01000294.1:17616-18878 GCA_003482555.1 Janthinobacterium sp.
CCGGGCCGGCCTGTATCCCTTCGCTCTGAGCGGCGCGGCGCTGACCGCGTATGTCAACAAGGCGGTGGCCGACTACGGTAAACGGGCCGCCGAACTGGGCCTGATGCGCTGAGCGCGGCGGGCCGCACAATCACAATAATGGAGATAAAGATATGATGTTACATACCATGATGGCCGCAGCATTGACCGGCCTCGCCACACTGGCCCAGGCCCAGGTACCAAACGGCTATCCGGCCGACTATCAAAAAATCATCGACGGCGCCAAGAAGGAGGGCAAGCTGGTGATTTACGGGGCCACCGACAGCAAGGCGGCGGCGCCCCTGATCAAGGACTTCAGCGCCCTCTATCCCGGCATCTCGGTCGAATACAACGACATGAATTCGACCGAGGTCTACAACCGCTTCATTTCCGAAGTGGCGGCCGGCGGCAACACGGCCGACGTGATGTGGTCGTCGGCCATGGACTTGCAGATGCGCCTGGCCTCGGACGGCTACGCCCTCAAGTACAAGTCGGTCGAGGCGGACAAGATTCCCGGCTGGGCGATGTGGAACGAGATGGCCTACGGCACCACCTTCGAGCCGGCCGCGATCGTCTACAACAAGCGCCTGATGGACGCCAAGGAAGTGCCGCAGACGCACGCCGACTTCGCCAAGCTGATCGCGCTGCCCAAGTTCAAGGACAAGGTCACCACTTACGATATCGAAAAATCCGGCGTCGGCTTCATGTTCATGACCCAGGACGCCAAGGAAAACCCGGCCTTCCTGGCGCTGGAAAACGCTTTCGGCGCGGCGCGGGTGCGGGTGCAGTCCTCGACCGGCACCATGATGGAGCGCATCTCGTCGGGCGAGAACCTGATCGGCTACAACATGCTCGGCTCCTACGCCCTGGTGCGCGCCAAGACCGACCCTTCGATCGGCGTCGTGCTGCCCAAGGATTACACCCTGATCCTGTCGCGCGTCCAGTTCATCAACAAGGCGGCGAAAAACCTCAACGCCGGCAAGCTGTGGCTCGACTACATCCTGTCGAAACGGGGCCAGACGGTGATCGCCAACGGTTCCAGGCTGTTCGCGATCCGCGCCGACGTCGTCGGCGAGACCACCTCGGCGGAGCTGATCAAGCAGATCGGCGCGGCCAACGTCAAGCCGGTGCCGGTGCATCCCATCATCCTGCAATTCCTGGGGCCGGTCAAACGCATGGCTTTCCTGACGCAGTGGAAGGAAACCGGCGGCAAAAAATAAGGCTTGAATCAGGCCCGAATCAGG
>DMYQ01000294.1:19018-23958 GCA_003482555.1 Janthinobacterium sp.
AATCAGGCCCGAATCAGGCGCGAATACGGCTTGACGGGGCTTGAACCAGGTCCGCCGCCGGGAGGCCCGCATCCGTCCCGCGGACGGGCGCTCCACATTATTGTATTTTTTTAAAGCCATCGCCCGGCCGGCCCGCAAGGCCCGCCGCGAGGCGACCCCACATTCACGGATATTTCTGATGCCAACTGCAACCTTCCCGCGTCACGGCCGCGCGCGGCCGAACTGGCCGCGCGGCGTGGTGGTGACGCTCGCCTGCGTCGCCATTTTCCTGCCGCTGTTCCTGATCTTTTACCAGAGCTTCCTGTCGGCGCCGTTTTTCATGCCGGCCAAGGAGCTCGGTTTCGACGCCTACCGCTTCATCTTCGACGACCCCGACTTCGCGCTGGCGTTCAAGAACGGTATGATACTGGCCGGCGGCCTGACGGCGATCGCCGTGCCGCTGGGCGGCATGCTGGCCTTTGTCATGGTGCGCACCGACTTGCCGGGACGGGGCTGGATCGCGCCGCTGCTGCTGGTGCCGGTGTTCGTGTCGCCGATGGTGATGGGCTTCGGCTATGTCGTCTCGATGGGGCCGGTGGGCTTTTATTCGCTGTGGGTCAAGCAGGTGCTCGGCTTCGTCCCCTGGAATATCTACTCGTTCACCAGTATCGTCGTCATCGCCGGTCTGACCCATGTGCCGCACGTCTACCTGTACGCTTCCTCGGCCCTGAAAAGCCTGGGCTCGGACGTCGAGGAAGCGGCCCGCGTCGCCGGCGCCTCGCCGATCCAGGTCATGCTCAATGTCTCGCTGCCGATGATCATGCCGGCCCTGGCTTACGCCGGCGTGCTGGTGTTTTTCCTCGGCTTTGAAGTCTTCGGCCTGGTGCTGGTGCTGGGCGACCCGGAGGGCCACCTGGTGCTGGCCACCTATCTGTACAAGCTGACCAACAAGCTGGGCACGCCGTCCTACCACTTGATGGCGGCCGTCGCCGTGTGCCTGGTGATGGTGACCATGCCGCTGGTGATGCTGCAGCGCCACCTGCTGAAATCGGCCAACAAATACGTCTCGATCAAGGGCAAGGGCGCGCGCAGCAAGCCGATGCCGCTGGGACGCTGGAAGTGGCTGGCCTTCGCCCTGCTGGCCGGCTGGCTGCTGTTTACCATCGTGCTGCCGATTTCCGGCATCGTGCTGCGCTCCTTCGTCGAATACTGGGGCGAGGGCGTCAAGCTGGCCGACGTGCTGACGCTGCAGCACTTCCGCGACATCCTGGAGCAGCCGGCCCTGATGCGCGGCATCCTCAACACGGTGCTGATCGGCGTCGTCGGCGGCGCCCTGGCCGTGGTCTGTTACTGCGCCATCGCGCTGGCGATGCACCGCAAGCCGGACGGCATCACGCGCCTGCTCGACTACAGCGTGCTGGTGCCGCGCGCCATTCCCGGCCTGCTGGCCGGCCTGTCCTTCCTGTGGGTGTTCCTGTTCGTGCCATCCTGGCTGGACGGCCTGCTCAAGGGCATGGATAACGGCGCCGCGCTCTGGCTCAGCGGCCACCTGATCCCGCTGCTGCGCGAAGTGCGCTCGACCATCTTCGCGCTGTGGCTGGCGTATTCCGTGGTGTGGCTGGCCTACGGCATGCGCCTGATCTCGACGGCGCTGCTGCAGGTCGGGCCGGAGCTGGAAGAGGCGGCGCGCGCGGTCGGCGCCAGCCGCGGCCAGGTGACGCGCGACGTCACCCTGCCTTTGATCAAATTCGGCTTGCTGGGAGCCTGGCTGATGGTCTTCCTGATTTTCGAGCGCGAGTATTCGACCGGCGTCTACCTGCTTTCGCCCGGCACCGAAGTGATAGGCGCGATGCTGGTGTCGCTGTGGGCGGCCGGCTCGACCGACCTGGTGGCCGCGCTCTCCTTCATCAACATCACGCTGGTCGCCATCGGCCTGGGCATCGCGCTGCGCTTCGGCGTCAAGCTGCACAACTGAGCCCGAGCATGCCGCACAAACAAGCGCACAGCGAAACAACCATTACACGAGAATCCCATATGAACGAATTATCCGTCAACGAGTTGTACCTGGACTACGGCACCGGCGCCGCCGCCAACGCCATCCTCAAGGGCGTGTCGATGCACCTGAAAAAAGGCGAAGTGGTGGCCTTGCTGGGGCCTTCCGGCAGCGGCAAGACCACCCTGCTGCGCGCCGTGGCGGGGCTGGAAAGCCCGAAGGCGGGCAGCATCCAGATCGGTGAACGACTAGTCTTCGACGGCGCGCGCGGTTTCGAAATGCCGGCCGAACAGCGCAACCTGGGGCTGGTGTTCCAGTCCTATGCGTTGTGGCCGCACAAGACCGTGTTCGACAACGTGGCTTACGGCTTGAAACTGCGCAAGATGGGCGGCGCCGACATCGCCGCGCGCGTCAACGCCGTGCTCACGCAACTGGGCCTGGGCCACCTGGGTGAGCGCTTCCCGCACCAATTGTCGGGCGGCCAGCAGCAGCGCGTGGCGATCGCCCGCGCCCTGGTCTACAACCCGCCCGTGATCTTGCTCGACGAACCGCTCTCGAACCTGGACGCCAAGCTGCGCGAAGAAGCGCGCGCCTTCTTGCGTGAACTGATCGTGCGCCTGGGACTGTCGGCCCTGATGGTGACGCACGACCAGGCCGAGGCGATGGCCATATCGGACCGCATCTTGCTGCTCAACAACGGCAAGATCGAGCAGCAGGGCGCGCCGCAAAGCATGTACGAGGCGCCCGACACCCTGTTCACGGCCGAGTTCATGGGCAGCAACAACCGTTTGCCGGGGCAGGTCGTGGCCCGCGATGGCGCCCAGGTGCGTTTGCAGGTGGACGGCGTGGCCATGCGCGGCAGCGCGCGCGGCGCCAACACGGGCGCCGACGTGACGACCGTGATCCGCGTCGAGGAAGTGAAAATCAGCGCCACCGCGGTCGAGAACGCGATCGAGTTGCCGCTGTTGACGTGCATGTATCTGGGCGACCGCTGGGAGTGCCTGTTCCACCGCGGCGGCGCCAATGAAATCAGCCTGCGCGCCTATTCCAAGTACAAGCTCGATCCGGGCCAATACTGGTTGCACATGCCGCCCGACAAGCTGTGGGTGTTTTAAGGGGATGAGCGGCGCGTGGCCGCCGCTCGTCCACGCGCACGAAGACCGGGGAAGCGGATCCGCGCGAACTAATGTTCCAATACATAGGTTCCGAGGGCGGCGCCCAAGGTCGGATAGCCCTTGTCGGCGGCGCCAAGGTAGGGCGGTGCGTATTGCCCGCTTGCCTGGACGGCCAACCAGTCGGTCCATGCCGGCCACCATGAGCCGTCCTGGATCGGCGTTGCTGCGAACCATGTATCCGGATCGACATATTTTCCTTCCCGTTTGACGGCGCTGTAACGATAGTGGCGTCCCGGGTGGCCGGGTTCGCTGATGATGCCGGCATTGTGGCCGCCGCTGGTGAGCACGAAGACCAGGTCGGTATCGGTGGCCAGCTGGATCTTACAGACCGAGCGCCACGGCGCGACGTGGTCCTTCTCGGGTGCCACCACAAAAATCGGCACGTGAATGTCGCTCAGCGCGACGGGCCTGCCATCGATCCGATAGCGGCCTTCAACCTGGCAGCCTGGCAGCCTGTCGGACTGGCTGCTGGCGAAATGATTCGCCCGGCCTGTCCCATGTCAACACCGGGCCTGGTTGGAAGCACGCAGTGTCAACACGGTCTGGTGCTCGGTTGACGCCGTCGATATGGCGCATGCGCGCCGAATCAAACACGGGGCCGTCCCCGCGACGTCGCGCCCGCGCGCCCCGCCACTTTCCATCACGCGAAAAAGGAAGACGTGAATATGACTCCGAAATCAGTACAAGGCGCAACACAAGGCGCAGTACAAGGCGCAACACAAGGCGCAGTACAAGGCGCAGTACAAGGCTCAGTACAAGCCGGCAAAAAACCCGCGCAAGAAACGCTGGCCGGCGGCGCCGTCGAAACCAGCGGCAACGGTCACGCGGTTGGCTTGAGCGACGCCGCCAAGTCGGTCAAGGACGGGGTCGTCAAGAGCCTTTCCGGCGTGACCGTCATCGAAGCCGATCTGGTGTTGCTGGTGCGCGGCACGGTGTCGGACGCCTTGCGCGCCAGCGCCGACGTGGCCAAGGAATTGACCGATGTCGTGCGCCAGGTAGTGTCCGGCGCGATCCGGGCCATCGAACAGGTCGGCAACGGCTTGACCATGAGCACGAAAAGCGTCGCCAAGGGCATCGTCATGGGGGGCACGACGGCGGCCGCGTCGCCGGCAAGGCGGCCGAGGGCGCGCTGAACGGCGCCGGCGATATCGGCAACCTGGCGGTGCGCACGGTCAAGCATGTGATGCTGGGCGTGGTCGGTGGCGTGAGCGAAGTGGTGCGCGCCGCGAGCCCGCAGGCGGGGACGGCGCGTCAGGCGACGGAAAAAACGCCGCCGCAACAGGGCGGCGACTGGCCCCGGCCTCGGAACTGAGGCTGCTCGGGGCGCGCCGCGAAAGCGACGCTACGCCCCATGGTCGAATGGCAGGGAGGAGCGAGGCGATGATTTTGCGCGCACGGTGCGGCCGATGAGCGAGGTGGAACCCCTGTCGATGATAGACCGGGCCTGGTTGCGCATGGATAGATCCACCAATTTGATGATGATCTGCGGCGTGATGATCTTCACCGAGCGCCTGGGTCTGGCCGCGGTGAGGGAAACCATACGCGCCCGCCTGTTGTGCTTTCACCGCTTTCGCCAGCGCGTGGTCGTGGATGGCGCGGGCGCCCATTGGGAAACCGATCCCGGCTTCGATTTGAATTGGCGTGTGCGCCGCATCGCCCTGCCGGGCGCCGGCGCCGGCGGCTCGGCGCTGGCGCTGCGCATCCATCATTGCTACGGCGACGGCTTCGCGCTGGCGTATGTCGTTGCCTGCCTGACCGACGACGATCCGGCGGCGCCCGCCTTGCCGGCGCCC
>DMYQ01000294.1:24118-24824 GCA_003482555.1 Janthinobacterium sp.
GCCGGCGCCCGCCTTGCCGGCGCAAGACGTGGGCGCCGGCGCTCCCCGGCGCAGCGCCTGGACGCGCCTGCCGGGGCCCTTGAGCGAAACCCTGGGCGATGCCGGCAGGCTGGCCGCGTCCATCATCGACGCCGGCGGCGACTGGATCGCCCATCCCGCGCGCGTGGCGGCGCGCGAAGGCGGGGCTGGGCCTGGCCGGTGAACTGGCCTTCATCGCCGCCATGGCGCCGGACGCGCCGACCCGCTTGAAAGGTCCGCTCGGTGTCATGAAGCGGGTCGCCCTGGCCGAGCCGCTGTCGCTGTTCGAGGTGAAAGCGGTGGCGGAGGCGCTGGCGTGCTCGGTCAACGAGGTCTTGCTGTCCTGCGTCGCCGGGGCCTTGCGCGAAATTATGGGGCAGGGCGGCTTGCCCGGGGCGCCGGAAGTCCGCGCCCTGGTGCCGGTCAATTTGCGCGCGCCCGGTCCGCCGACGGAACTGGGTAACCGTTTCGGCCTGGTCTTTTTGAGTTTGCCGATCGGACAGGACGACCCCATCGAGCGCTTGTTCGAGGTGCGCCGGCGCATGCTGGCGCTGAAACATTCGGGCCAGGCGACGGTGGCGCTGGCGATCCTGGCCAGCACGGGCGTGGCGCCCGACGCCGTCAAGGAAAGAACCCCGGAGGCGCTGGCCGCCAACGCCAGCCTGGTGGTCACGAATGTGCGCGGCAC
>DMYQ01000294.1:24978-47516 GCA_003482555.1 Janthinobacterium sp.
GCCGCCTTCGTCGCCGAATTCAAGACGCTCTTGCTGCGCTGCTTGACGATGCCCTGGCCCGGGGACGCCTGACCTTTCGCCGCCGCCACGGCCGCGATCGGCGTGCCCGGAGGGCTTGCACGCGCCGGGCCCACGCGCGCTTACCCTCATGAATCAGGTGCATTATTGATAATTTTCCGTGGCGCCCGGGCTTGTTGCGCGGACAGCGTGGATAAAATGACGCGCCAGGCTATTGAATAAGTTGCCTTCTATGCATTTGTTCTGCGAAACGAATATCCTTCGTCTATAATTTGCGCAGAACGCTTACTGATGTTTTTACCGCAGGGTGAGTTCGATTTTTCGTGTTGAGCCCGGGGGTGGAATGTTGCGTACGGATGGCGTGAGGTTTTCGATTGTGCGGCATGCGGCATGGGCACCCGGTCTGACGACGGCGCAAGCCTGGGCGGACTGGGCGCGGGCGCCGTTTCCCATCACCGCCTCGGGATCCGAACCCGCTGTGGCCGCGATGCCGTCCATGCTGCGCCGGCGGGCTGGTTTTCTGGGCAAGATGGCGCTCGAGGTTGCCTATCAGTGCCTGGAGACGCGCGCCGACGTGCCGACCGTCTTTTGTTCCCGGCACGGCGAGGTGGCGCGCGCGGTCGACTTGCTCACGGAATTGGCGCGCGGCAATCTGCTGTCGCCGACGGCCTTCGGCATGGCCGTGCACAATGCCAGCGCCGGCCTGTTTTCCATCGCGCGGGCGGATCGCGCCAATCATGTCGCGCTGGCGGCCGGCGCCGCCAGCGTCGAACACGCGGTGATCGAAGCCTGCGGCTTGCTGGCCGACGGCGCCCCCATGGTCTTGCTGGTGGTGTGCGATTGTCCCTTGCCGGCCCCCTTCGCGGGATTCGAGGATTGCGCCGAGCAGCCGCACGCATGGGCCTGGCTGATGACGGCGGCTTGCGCCGATCCCATCGCGCTGAGCTGGCGCGCCGATGCCGACACCGACACCGACACCAAAGCCATGCCGGCCGGTCTCGATATTTTGCGTTTCCAGTTGAGCGGCCAGGCCGACCTGGAGCGTCTGGCGAATCGGCGCCGCTGGCGCTGGAGCCGCGATGCGTGAGCGCCTGGCGCGCCACTGGCGGGTGCTGGCGACGGGCTTGAGCTTCGTTGCCTTCGGCGCCGCCGCGCTGCTGTTGCGCCTGCTCGTCTTTCCGCCCCTGTCCCTGCTGGCGCGGCGCCGCGCGCGCCGCGTCGCTCTGGCGCGCACGGCGATTCGCCTGGTATTGCGCGCGTATATAGAATTGATGCGCCTGCTCGGCGTGCTGCGCTACGATATCCGCGGAATCGACAAGCTGGCGCGCGGCGGCTTGCTGATCGTGGCCAACCATCCGACCCTGATCGACGCCATTTTCCTGATGGCGTTCGTCAAGCGCGCCGATTGTATCGTCAAGGCCGAACTGTGGAATAATCCGTTTACGCGCGGGCCGGTGCGGGCGGCCGGCTATATCAAGAACGGCGGCGGCGCCGAACTGGTGGATGCTTGCATCGCTTCCCTGCGGGAAGGGAATAATTTGATCATCTTTCCCGAAGGGACGCGCACCGGCTCCGACGGCGTCATCATGCTCAAGCGCGGCGCGGCCAATATCGCGCTGCGCGGCGCGCGCGACATGACCCCGGTGCTGATACGCTGCCAGCCCTTAACCCTGGGCAAGGGCGAGAAATGGTGGCGCGTGCCGCCGCGCCGGGTGCGCTTCGACATCGAGGTGCAGGACGATCTGGCGGTGCGCGACTGCATTCCGGGCGGCGTCAGCGAAGTGATGGCGGCGCGCGCCCTGACCGCTTATTTACAACAATATTTTATGGTGAAATACGAACGTCATGCTTGAACAGGAAGTGAAAGAACTCATCATCTCGGTGCTGCAACTGGAGGATATCGCCGCCGACGACATCGATGCCGAGGCCCCGCTGTTCGTCGAAGGCCTGGGCCTCGATTCCATCGACGCCCTCGAGCTGGGCGTCGCCTTGCAGCAGCGCTACGGCATCTCCCTGTCGGCCGACGCGGCCGACACGCGCCGCCACTTCGCCTCGGTGCGCGCCCTGGCGGCGCTGGTCGACGCGCAAAGAACGAAGTGAGGGGACGGCCATGGTGGAATTGAACGCGATGAGCCGGGCCGAGCTGCATGCCTGGCTGGCCGGGGTGCTGGCCGAGATGTTCGAGCTGGATCGGGCCAGCCTGACACCGCAGTCAAATCTGTACACCGACCTCGACATCGACAGCATCGACGCCGTCGACCTGGCCGTCAAGCTCAAGCAACTGACCGGCCAGGGCCTGCGTCCCGAGGTGTTCAAAAGCATACGCACGCTCGACGACATCGTCGCAGCGCTGGCGGCGGCGCGGCAGACGGTATAAGACGCATGTGGCCGACAGTCTTGACGGTGCTCGTCACGCTCCTGTATCCGCTCGCGATCTGGTTCGGGCACGGCCATGTGGAACCGCGCTGGCTGGCCGGCCTGCTGCTGCTGGCGGTGGCCACCCGCCTGCCGGCGCTAAAACTGAGCCGTCTCGCGCGCTGCTCGGCGGCCGGCGCCATGCTGCTGGTGGCGTGCGCGATCTGGAGCAATCTGCTGCTGCCCCTGAAACTCTACCCGGTGCTGGTGAACGGCGCCCTGCTGGCCGCCTTCGCCTACAGCCTGGCGGCGCCGCCGTCCATGGTGGAGCGCCTGGCGCGCCTGCGCGAACCCGATTTCCCGCCGGCGGCGGTGGCTTACACGCGCCGCGTGACACAGCTCTGGTGCCTGTTTTTCTTCGTCAACGGCGGCATCGCGCTGGGCACCGCCCTGTGGGCTTCCGAGGCCCTCTGGTCGCTCTACACCGGGGTCGTGTCGTACGTCCTGATGGGCCTCCTGTTCGGCGGCGAATATCTGCTGCGCCGGCGTTTCAAACGGCGTCACCATGCTTGATCCCTTGTTCGACCTGGCCCGCCTGATGCAAGCCCGCGGCCCCGATTTCATCGTCGGCTGGCGCGCCGGCGCGGCGGTGGACAACGCCCACTTCGGCGCCCGCCTGCGCGCCTGGGCCGCCCTGCTGGAAGCGCGCCCGGGGTCCGCTGTGGCGCTCTACCTGGATGACAGCATCGAATTCGGCGCCGCCCTGCTGGGCGCCTGGCAGGCGGGCAAAACCGTCTGGCTCAGCGCCGATACCCTCGCTTCCAGCTGCGCCGCGCTGGAAGCCTCGGTGGACGACTTCCTGGGCGACTTTCCCGCCGCCTGGGCGCCGCTGCGGCCCGGGCCGGAGGTGGTCGGCGGCGCGCCGCGCGCCCTCGATCCGGACTGCGCCGCCCTGGTGGTGCACACTTCCGGCAGCACCGGGGCGGCGCAGGCGATTCCCAAGCGCCTGGCGCAAATGGCGGCCGAAGTGGCCGTCCTGGAAGCCCAGTTCGGCGCCCGCGTCGGCCCCTGCGCCGTGCTGGCGACCGTCTCGCACCAGCATATCTACGGCTTGCTGTTCAAGGTGCTGTGGCCGCTGGCCGCCGGCCGCGCCATCGTCGCGCGCGCCGTCGACACGCCGGAACAACTGGTCGCCGCCCTGGCCGAAAGGGCCAGCGTGCTGGTGGCCAGCCCGGCCCATCTGAAGCGCCTGCCGCCGCACCTGGACTGGGCGGCCGCCGGGGTGCGGGCCGTGTTTTCTTCCGGCGGGCCGCTGGCGCCGGAAGTGGCGCGCGCCGTCGGCGCGCTGCTGGGACAGGCGCCGATCGAAGTGTATGGCAGTTCGGAAACGGGCGGCATCGCCTGGCGCCAGCGCGGCGCCGACGCCGACGAGGCTTGGCAAGCCTTCGCCAACGTCGAGTGGCGCCTGGCCGGCGCCGAACAATTGCTGGAGCTGCGTTCGCCCAATCTGGCCCAGCCGCGGCGCTGGCTGGTCTTGGCCGACCGCGCGCGGCGCGTCGGCGCGGATCGTTTCGAGCTGCTCGGGCGTAGCGACCGCATCGTCAAGATCGAAGAAAAGCGCGTCTCGCTGGACGCGCTCGAAGCGCTGCTGACGGCCAGCGCCCTGGTGGCCGAGGCGCGCGTGCTGTTGTGCGATCCGCAGCCCGGCCGGCGCCAGCAACTGGCCGCCTTCGCCGTGCTGTCGGCCGCCGGCCGCGCCGCCCTGGAGGGGGAGGGCAAACTGGCGCTGAACCGGCGCCTGCGCGCGGCCCTGGGCGGCGGCGTTGAAGCGGTCGCCTTGCCGCGCCGCTGGCGCTACCTGGAAGCGATGCCGCAGGACGCCCAGGGCAAGACCACGCGCGCCCAATTGCTGGCGCTGCTGGACGGGGCGGCGCCGGCGCGCCCGCGCGCGCCCGGCCTGCGCCTGCTGGAACGGGAAGCGGGCCGGGTGGTGCTGGAATTGACGGTGCCGCCCGACCTGGTTTACCTGGACGGCCATTTCAGCGATGCGCCGCTGCTCGCCGGCGTGGTCCAGCTGGATTGGGCGATCGGCTTCGGGCGCCGCTATTTTTCCCTGCCGCCGCGCTTTCTCGCCGTTCACGCGCTCAAGTTCCAGCGGGTGATACGAGGCGAACGGCCCCTGCGGCTGGAAATGCTGCATGATGTCGACAAGGGTAGCGTGAGTTTCCGTTATCACTCGGACGTTGGCGCGCACTCCAGCGGTCGCATCCTGTTCGGTGCCGCCGACGATACCCCAGCAGTCGAGGACCCATGTCAAATCTGATTTCCGCGCCGGCGGCGCCGTTCAAGCCGTGCATCGTGGTGCCGGTGTACGACCACGAACACGCGGTCGGCCCCGTCGTGCGCGCCTTGCTGAGCCATGGCGTGCCCTGCATCCTGGTCGACGACGGCAGCGCGGCGCCGTGCGCGCGGGTGCTCGACGAGCTGGCGCGGCAGGCGCCGCGCCAGCTCGACCTGGTGCGCCACGCGCGCAACCAGGGCAAGGGCGCGGCGGTGCTGAGCGGTTTTCGCCGCGCGGCGCAACTCGGTTACAGCCACGTGCTGCAAATCGACGCCGACGGCCAGCACAATTGCGCCGACGTGCCGCTCTTCCTGGCCACGGCCGGCGCCCATCCGGCCGCGGTGGTGACCGGCTATCCGGTGTACGACGCATCGGTGCCGGCGATCCGCCTGTATTGCCGCTACCTGACCCACGTCTGCGTGTGGATGAACACACTGTCGCTGCAAATCAAGGATTCCATGTGCGGCTTCCGCGTCTATCCGCTGGCCCCGGTGCTGGCGCTGGCGGGGCGGCGCGCGATCGGCAGCCACATGAATTTCGACAGCGACATCCTGGTGCGCCTGTATTGGGACGGCCTGGAGGTGGTCAACCTGCCGACCCGGGTCAGTTATCCCTCCGACGGCGTTTCCCACTTCCGCATGTGGCGCGACAATGTGCTGATGACGCGCTTGCACCTGACCCTGTTGGCCGGCATGCTGTGGCGTTTTCCGCGCCTGCTGGCGCGTACCTGGCGCGCGCGATGAGCGCGCCGCCGCGGCACTGGGCCGACATCCACGAAGTGGGTTTTGCGGGCGGCATGCGGCTGCTGTTCTGGATCTGCCGGGTGGGCGGGCGCTGGCCCTTCCGCGCCGTGCTGTACCCCGTGCTGGGCTGGTATTTGCTGAGCAAACCGCGGGCGCGGCGCGCCTCCGGCGACTATCTGCGCCGGGTGCGCGCCCTGAGCGCGGCGCCGGTGCCCGGCGTGGCGCGCCATTTCGCCGCCTTCGCGGAAACCATTCTCGACAAGATGCTGCTGTGGGGCGGCCTGTTCGAGACCGCTTCGGTGCGCTTCCATGGTCGCGAAATCATGCAGGCTTGCCAGGAGCGGGGCAGCGGCGGCTTGCTGATCTGTTCTCATTTCGGCAACCTGGAACTGTGCCGCGTGCTGTCGGGCCAGCGCCGCGGCTTGAAGCTGACGGTGCTGGTGCATACCAAGCACGCGCCAGCCTTCAACCGCATGCTCAAGCGCCTCAATCCGGACAGCGAGCTCAATTTGCTGCAGGTGAGCGAGATGTCGCCGGCCACGGCGATGCTGCTGGCCGAGCGCATCGCGCAAGGCGAGTTCGTCGTCATCGCCGGCGACCGCATTCCCGTGGCCGCGCGCCCGCGCGTGGCGCTGGTGCCTTTCCTGGGCGCCCCGGCCGCCTTTCCGGTCGGTCCGTATATCCTGGCGAGCGTCTTGCAATGCCCGGTATTCCTGCTGTTTTCCATGCGCCGCGGGGGCCATTCCGAAGTCCATTTCGAAGCCTTCCGCGATTCCTTGCGGCTGGCGCGCCATGGCCGCGACGCGGCGCTGGCGGCGCTGGCGGCCGAGTACGCCGCCCGCCTGGAACACTTTTGCCTGAGGGAGCCCACGCAATGGTTCAATTTTTTTGATTTCTGGCACTTACCCGAACTGGATACCCCCGATGCACCACGCTGAACTGAACTCCACCCGGCGCGCCGTGCGCTTCGACCGCGAGCGCCTGCAAATCGAAGACATCGTCGACATCGCCCGCGGCGCCGCCACGGCGCAACTGTCGGACGCGCCGGCCTTCCGCGCCGCCATCGCGCGCGGCGCCGACTTCCTCGACCGCCTGCTGCGCGAGGACGGCACCATCTACGGCGTCACCACCGGCTACGGCGACTCGTGCACGGTGACGGTGCCGCCCGAGCTGATCGCGGAACTGCCGCACCACCTGTACACCTACCACGGCTGCGGCCTGGGCGACTACTTCAACCCGGCCCAGACCCGGGCCGTGATGGCGGCGCGCCTCGCTTCCCTGTGCAAGGGATATTCCGGCGTCAGCGTGGAATTGCTGGAACAGATCGCGCGCCTGCTCGAGGCCGACCTGCTGCCCCTGATCCCGTCCGAAGGCTCGGTCGGCGCCAGCGGCGACCTGACCCCGCTGTCTTACCTGGCGGCGGTGCTGTGCGGCGAGCGCGAAGTCTGGCGCGACGGCGTCCACGTGGCGGCCGAACAGGCGCTGCGCGAAGCGGGCATCGCGCCGCTGCGCCTGCGCCCGAAAGAAGGCTTGGCGATCATGAACGGCACCGCCGTGATGACGGCCCTCGCTTGCCTGGCCTACGACCGTGCCGCCTACCTGGCCAAGCTGTGCACCCGCGTCACGGCCATGGCGTCGTTCGCGCTGGACGGCAACGCCCACCACTTCGACGAAGTGCTGTTCTCGGTCAAGCCGCATCCCGGCATGCGGCAAGTGGCGGCCTGGTTGCGCGAAGACCTGCCGACCGAGCAGTGGGAACGCAACGGCAAGCGCCTGCAAGACCGCTATTCGATCCGCTGCGCGCCGCACGTGATCGGCGTGCTGGCCGACGCCTTGCCCTGGTTCCGTTCCTCGATCGAAAACGAACTCAATAGCGCGAACGACAACCCCATCATCGACGCCGAGGGCGAGCGTGTGCTGCACGGCGGCCATTTCTACGGCGGCCACATCGCCTTCGCCATGGATAGCATGAAAAACACGGTGGCCAATCTGGCCGACTTGCTGGACCGGCAGATGGCGCTGCTGGTCGACAGCCGCTACAACCACGGCTTGCCGGCCAATCTGTCCGGCGCCACCGGGCCCCGTGCGGCCATCAACCACGGCTTGAAGGCGCTGCAAATCAGCGCCTCGGCCTGGACCGCGGAAGCGCTCAAGCTGACCATGCCGGCCTCGGTGTTTTCCCGTTCCACGGAATGCCACAATCAGGACAAGGTCAGCATGGGCACCATCGCCGCGCGCGACTGCATGCGCGTGCTGGAATTGACCGAGCAAGTCGTGGCCGCCCTCTTGATCACGGTGCGCCAGGGCGTCTGGCTGCGCTGCCGCGCCAACCCGGCGCTGGCGCCGCAAGCCGCGCTGACGGCGATGATGGAGGCGCTCGGCGCCGACATCGCCGTGGTCGAGGAAGACCGCCGCCTGGAACCCGACCTGCGCCTGCTGCTCGAGCGCATACGCGCCAAGGCCTGGGACTTGTATGCGTAATGTAGATACGCGGAATACAGGTATGCGCAAGCCGGCACCAGCTTCCCGCTGGCACGCCGAAGTCGAGATGACGGTGCAGTTTTTCGACCTCGACCCGATGGAAATCGTCTGGCACGGGCGCTATGTCAACTACCTGGAAGTGGTGCGCTGCGCCCTGCTCGACAAGATCGACTACAACTACCCGCAGATGAAGGCGTCCGGCTTTTCCTGGCCCGTGATCGACCTGCGCCTGCGCTATGTGGCGCCGGCCACCTTCGGCCAGCGCCTGCTGTTGCGGGCCGACCTGGTGGAATGGGAAAACCGCCTGAAGATCGATTACCTGATCAGCGACGCCGACAGCGGCAAGCGCCTCAACAAGGCCAGCTCGATCCAGGTCGCGGTCGACCTGGGCAGCGGCGAAATGTGCTACGTCTCGCCGTCCGTATTATTTGAAAAACTGGGAGTGGAACGGACATGAGAACAGACATGAAGCGCTATATTGTGAGCCTGCTCGCGCTGCTGACGGCGACCTGCGCGGCGGCGCCGGCGCCGGCGCCGGTCGCCAGGATCGAAGCCATGCTGGCCAAGCCGAAGGTGCTGTGCGGCCGCTTCGACCAGACCAAGCAACTGGCCGGCATGAAAAGACCGGTCGCCTCGAGCGGGCGCTTTTGCGTCGTCGCCGGCAAGGGTGTGCTGTGGCGCACCCTGCACCCCTTCCCCAGCACCTTGCGCCTGACGCGTGATGAAATCGTCAACTTCCAGGGCGAGCGGGTCGCCATGCGCATGGACGCGAAGACCGAACCGGTGGTGCGCATGATTAACAGCGTGCTGTTTTCGCTGCTGGCCGGCGACCTGGCCCAGCTCGACACCCTGTTCGAGGTCGACGGTAGCGTGGACGGCGCCAACTGGCAAGTGGCGCTGAAGGCGCGCCAGGCGGGGTTGGCCAAGGCCATCGGCGGCATCCGGCTCGAAGGCGGGACCTATGTGAAAAATATCGGCATCAGCGAAGCGGGCGGCGACCGTACCAATATCGTCTTTTCCGCGATCCAGACCGGCGATGCCGCCATCACGGCCGAAGAGGCGGCGCTGTTTTGACGCGCGCCAAAGCGCTGGCGCTGCTGTGGGCCGCCGTGGTGTTCCTGCTGCTCGGGCACAACGCCTATCTGTGGGGGGTGCGGCGCATCGTGCCCGACACCGACATCATGGCCTTGCTGCCGGTGCAGGAGCGCGACCCCGTCTTGCAGCAATCCTTCAGCCACATGGTCGACGCCGCCCAGCAGCGCGTCGTGGTGCTGATCGGCGCCGCCGACTGGAACGACGCCAAACGCGCGGCCGACGCCTACGGCGCCGTTCTGGCCGCGCGCCCCGACCTGTTCCAGGCCACGCCGGTCGACGAGCGGGCCCAGAGCGACTGGCTGTCCGTGTTCCAGCGTCACCGCCTGGCCTTGCTGACCGGGCCGCAGGAAGAGCAGTTGCGGGCGCGCCCGGCGCGGTTCTGGCTGGAGTCGGCGCTGAGCTCATTGTATAGCCCGTTCGGCGGCCCCAAGCTGGGCGCCTGGCAAGACGACCCTTTCGGCCTGTTCGGCGGTTGGGTCGAGGAGAGGGCGCGCGAAACCCCGGTGCGTCCGCGCGACGGCCGCCTGTTCGTGGCCGACGCCAAGCTGCAGTACGTGCTGTTGCCGCTGACGGTGAAAGGGCCGGCGTTTTCCATGACGACCCAGGAAGCGGTGCTGCCGCTGCTGGACCGGGCCGGCGCCGCCGCCCGCCAGAGTGTGCCGAGCGTGGAGCTGATACGCGCCGGCGTGATCTTGCACGCGGCCGCCGCCAGCGCCCAGGCCAGCGATGAAATGTCGACCATCGGCGTCGGCTCGCTGATCGGCATCGTTTTGCTGATGTGGTTCACCTTCCATTCCTTCAAGCCGATCGCCTTGATCCTGCTCTCCATCCTGGTCGGCTGCCTGGGCGCCTTTTCGCTGTGCTGGCTGCTGTTTGGCCGGGTCCATTTGCTGACCCTGGTGTTCGGCGCCAGCCTGATCGGCGTGGCCCAGGATTACGGCATTTATTTCCTTTGCAACCGCATGGCGGCCGAACCCGGGCTCGATTCGCGCGCGCTGCTCAAACGCCTGTTGCCCGGCCTGGGCCTGACCCTGCTGGCCGCCGTCATCGGCTACCTGGGACTGGCGCTGACGCCGTTTCCCGGCTTGCGCCACATGGCCGTGTTTTCCGCCCTCGGGCTGGTGTTCGCCTGGCTCACCGTGGTGTGCTGGTTTCCCCTGTTGATCGGCGGCGGCAGCCTGAAAAGCGGCGCCCTGGCGCGCCGCTACGGCGCCGCCCGCGCCCACTGGCCGCTGCTGCGCATGAACCGGCGCACCCTGGCGGCGGCCCTGCTGTTCGCCGTCCTGGCCGCCGTCGGCATGGCCCGCCTGGGCGTCAACGACGACATCCGCCTGCTGCAAAATCCACCCAAGGCGCTGCTCGCCGATCAGATCAAATTGAGCAAGCTGCTGGACGCGCCCACCCCGGTGCAGTTTTACCTGGTGCGGGCCGCCTCGGCCGATGCCGTGCTGGCGCGCGAAGAAGCGCTCAAGGCGCGCCTCGATCCCCTGATCGCCGCGCACCGCATCAGCGGCTACCAGGCGATGTCGAACTGGGTGCCGTCCGGCGCCACCCAGGAGGCGCGCCGCGCGCTGGTGCACGACAAGCTGCTGCGCGACGGCGGGCCCCTGAGCGCGCTGGCCGCGCAACTGGGCGAAGACCCGGCCTGGGTCGCGGCCACGCGGGCGCGCCTGGAGGCGAACGGCGCCCCTCTGAGCGTGGACGATTTCCTGAAGACCCCGGCCAGCGAGCCGTGGCGGCATTTGTGGCTGGGCCGGGTCCACGGCGCGTACGCCAGCATCGTCGCCCTGCGCGGCCTCGATTACGCCGCCTTGCCGCAACTGCGCCAGGCCGCGCTCGGACTGGACGGCGTGCAGTGGGTCGACAAGGTCGAGGAGATTTCCTCGGTGCTGGGGCGCTACCGTCAATACATGGGCTGGGTGGTGCTGGGCGCTTACCTGGTGGTGTTTGCCCTGCTGTTTCCGCGCTACCGGCGCAGAACCTGGCGCGTGCTGGCGCCGACGGCGCTGGCCAGCGTGGCGACGCTGGCGCTGCTCGGTCTTGCGGGGCAAAACCTGCAACTGTTCCACGTGCTGGCGCTGATGCTGCTGCTGGGGGTGGGGGTCGATTACGGCATCTTCATGCAAGAGCATCCCGAGCGCCGCGACGGCACGCCCTGGCTGGCCGTCGGCCTGTCGGCGGCGAACACGATCCTGTCCTTCGGTTTGCTGGGCTTGAGCCGCACCCCGGCGCTGCAAGCGTTCGGTCTCACCATGTTGATCGGCACCGCGCTGGTGTGGCTGATCGTTCCCTGTTTCGCCGTTCCTTCTGAAAGCGCATATGCCAAACACGATTGAAAACGTTGAAGTGCTGATCATCGGCGCCGGCCCCGCCGGCGCCGTGGCGGCGGCCCTGCTGCGCCAGCAGGGCCGGCAAGTGCTGGTCCTCGAACGCGAGCAGTTTCCCCGCTTTTCCATCGGCGAGAGCCTGCTGCCGCAAAGCATGGAGTACCTGGAGCAGGCCGGCATGCTGCAAGCGGTGGTGGAAGCGGGCTTCCAGTTCAAGAACGGCGCCGCCTTCATGCGCGACGGCCACTACACGGATTTCGATTTCCGCGACAAGCATTCCGCCGGCTGGGGCACGACTTACCAGGTGCAGCGCGCCGATTTCGACCAGGTGCTGGCGCAACAGGCCGAGCGCTTCGGCGCCGAAGTGCGCTACCGCCACGAAGTGATGGCGGTCGACCTGGGCGAGGAAGGCGACGGCCGCGGCCCGCGCGTCACGGTGCGCGACCCGGAAGGGGAGTTGTATCAGGTCGAGGCCCGCTTCATGCTCGACGCCAGCGGTTTCGGGCGCGTCCTGCCGCGCCTGCTGAAGCTGGAAACGCCCTCCGACTTTCCCGTCCGCGGCGCCATCTTCACGCATGTCGAAGACGGCATCCGCGACCCCGCTTTCGACCGCAACAAGATCCGCGTCACCGTCCATCCCAAGCACGCCGAGGTCTGGTTCTGGACCATTCCCTTCGCCGGCGGCCGCTGCTCGCTGGGCGTGGTCGCCGAGGTCGGCTTCCTGGCCCGTTACGAGGGCACCGACACGGAGCGCCTGCGCGCCATCGTGGCCGAGGACCCGTCCCTGCAAGCCTTGCTGGAGAACGCCAAGTGGGACACGCCGGCGCGCCAGATCGTCGGCTATTCGGCCAACGTGGCCAGGCTGTGGGGCCGCGGCTACGCGCTGCTGGGCAACGCCGGCGAATTCCTCGACCCCGTGTTTTCCTCCGGGGTGACGATCGCCTTCAAGTCGGCCAGCCTGGCGGCGGCCGCGCTGCAACGCCAGTTCGCCGGCGCGACGGTGGACTGGCAGGCCGACTTCGGCGCGCCGCTGCGCAAGGGCGTCGACACCTTCCGCGCCTTCGTCGAATCGTGGTATTCGGGCGGCTTCCAGAACATCATTTTCCATGCCAACCAGCAGCCGGAAATCCGCCGCATGATCGCCGCCATCCTGGCCGGCTACGCCTGGGACCAGAGCAATCCCCTGGTGAAGGAAACCGCGCGCCGCCTGGCCGCGCTGGAGGTCGTATGCACGCCCGCCTGAACCAGTTGGCCCTGTGCCTGGCCGGCGCGGCGCTGGCCGCCTGCGCCACGGCGCCGCCGGCGCCGCCGCGCCTGGGACTGCAACTGGCGCCGGCCGCCCTGGGCGCCGCCATCAGCGTGCAGCAGCACCTGCGGGTCGAACGGGGCGCGCGCATCGACGAATTGGACGCCGCCCTCGAAGTCGACGCCAGTCATCTGGAACTGGTCGGCCTGGCTTTCGGCCAGCGCGTGCTGACCCTGCACTATGACGGTCGTGAAATGCGTTCCTGGCGCCATCCCATGCTGCCGGCCCAGGTCAGCGCCGCCGACGTCCTGGAAGACATGCAACTGACCCTGTGGCCGGCGCCGGCCATCGCCGCGGCCCTGCCGCCGGCCTGGCGCATCGAAGACCAGGGTCTGCGCCGCACCCTGTACCTGAACGGGACGCCGGTCACGGTGATCGATTACAGCGTCATGCCGCGCTGGAGCGGCACGGCGCGGCTCGAGAACATGCTGTATCACTACCGCCTGACGATACAGACGGCACCCGGCGACGCAACGGTTGAATAGGAAGCGAGCATGTTTTACTTGAATGAATGCGCCATCGTGTGCGCCCTGGGCGACAGCCACGCCAGCATCAAGGCGCGCCTGCTGGAACTGGCCGCCAGCGGCGTGGCGCCGAGCGATGCCTGGTCGGCCGGGCGTTTCCTGCCGCTGGGCCGGGTCGACACGGCCTTGCCCCCGGTGGCGCACTTGGCGCCGGGCCAGCGCAGCCGCAACAACGCGCTGGCGCTGGCCGCGCTGGCGCAGATCCGCCCGGCGCTGGAAGCGGCCGTGGCGCGTTACGGGGCGAGCCGGGTCGGGGTCGTGGTCGGCACCAGCACTTCCGGCATCGCCGAAACGGAAAGCGCGCTGCGCCAGTATGTGGCCGATGCCAGCCTGCCGCGCGACTATCACCACGGGCAGCAGGAAATGGGTTCGCTGGCCGCCATGCTGGCGCAGGAGCTGGGCCTGGAGGGGCCGGCCTACGTCCATTCCAGCGCCTGCTCCTCGGGCGCGAAGGCGATGGCCAGCGCCGCCCGCCTGATCAAGATGGGCCTGTGCGACGCGGTGCTGACGGGCGCCGTCGATTCCCTGTGCGCCTTCACCGTGGCGGGCTTTTCCGCGCTGGCCTCGGTGAGCGCGGCGCCCTGCAATCCGCTCAGCCTGAACCGCGACGGCATCAATATCGGCGAGGGGGCGGCGCTCTTTTTGATGAGCGCGCAACCGGCCGCCGTGGCCCTGTGCGGCTGGGGCGAATCGTCCGACGGCCACCACATGTCGGCGCCGGACCCGGCCGGCGGCGGCGCCCGCCTGGCCATCGCGCAGGCGCTGGCGCGCGCCGGCGTCACGGCCGCGCAGATCGACTACATCAATCTGCACGGCACGGCGACGCCGCAAAACGACGCCATGGAGTCGCGCGTGGTGGCCGAGCTGTTCGGCGCCGCCGTGGCGGTCAGTTCGACCAAGCCCTTCACCGGGCACACCCTGGGCGCCGCCGCCGCCGTCGAGGCGGGCCTGTGCTGGCTGGCCATGCAGGACGATAATCCGGACGGCAGGCTGCCGCCGCACTTGTGGGACGGCGTCCCCGATCCGGCCCTGCCTGCGCTCAATCTGGTGCGTCCGGGCATGGCGCTGGGCCGGCCGCTGCGCTGGGCGCTGAGCAATTCGTTTGCCTTCGGCGGCTCGAACGCGGTGCTGCTGCTGGGGCGCCCGGCGTGAGCTATCCCGATATCCGCACCCTGGTTCCGCACAGCGGCGCCATGGTCTTGCTCGACCGCGTGTTGCAGGCCGATGCCGACGCCCTGTGCGCCGAAGTGACGATACGCGCCGACAGCCTGTTTTTCGACGGCGCCGGCGTCGGCGCCTGGATCGGCATCGAATACATGGCGCAGGCGGTGGCGGCGCACGGCGGGTATCTGGCGCGCGGCGCGGCGCCGAAGATCGGCTTCCTGCTGGGGACGCGCCGCTTCGAGTCGCGCCGTCCCCGGTTCGCGCTGGGCAGCGTGTTGCGCGTGCATGCGCGCCGGGTGGCGCAGGGCGACAACGGCATGGCCATGTTCGCCTGCGACATCGAAGAGGGCGGCGCCAGCGTCGCCACGGCCACCATTTCGGTATTCCAACCCGCGGGTGTATTTTTTGAAGAGAACGAGCATGGAAATGGGCAAGAATAAGACCGTCCTGGTAACCGGTTCGTCGCGCGGCATCGGCAAGGCGATCGCGCTGCGCCTGGCGCGCGACGGCTACGACATGGTGCTGCATTGCCGCGGCCGGCGCGCCGAGGCGGACGCCGTCGCGCAAGAGGTGCGGGCGCTGGGACGCGAAGCCCGCGTGCTGCAGTTCGACATCGGCGAGCGCGCCGCCACGGCGGCCGCGCTGGAAGCCGACATCGCCGAACACGGCTGCTATTACGGGGTCGTCTGCAACGCCGGCGTGGCGCGCGACAATGCCTTCCCGGCCATGTCGGGCGAAGACTGGGACATCGTCCTGCAAACCAATCTGGACGGTTTTTACAATGTGCTCAAGCCGCTGGTCATGCCGCTGGTGCAGCGCCGCAAGCCGGGCCGCATCGTCACCCTGGCCTCGGTCTCGGGTTTGATCGGCAACCGCGGGCAAGTCAATTACAGCGCCGCCAAGGCCGGCATCATCGGCGCCACCAAGGCGCTGGCGCTGGAACTGGCGAAGCGCGCCATCACCGTCAACTGCGTCGCGCCGGGCTTGATCGAAACCGACATGATCGCCGACCTGCCGCTCGAGGAAGCCTTGAAGCTGATACCGGCGCGCCGCGTCGGCAAGCCGGAAGAGGTGGCGGCGGCGGTCAGCTTTCTGATCGGCGAGGAAGCCGGCTACATCACGCGCCAAGTCATTTCCGTCAACGGGGGCATGGCATGAAGCGCCGCGTGGCCGTCACCGGCATGGCCGGCATCAGCCCGATCGGCAACGACTGGGCCGCCATCCGCGCCCGCCTGGGCGAGTACCGCAACGCCATCGTGCGCATGCCGGAGTGGGCCGATTACGAGGGCTTGAACACCCAGCTGGGGGCGCCGGCCGCGCCCTTCGCGCTGAGCGAGCGCTATCACCGCAAGGCCGTGCGCAGCATGGGCCGGGTGGCGCTGATGGCGACCCGGGCCAGCGAACTGGCGCTGCGAGACGCCGGTCTGCTCGAGCATCCGTTGCTGCAAAGCGGGCGCATGGGCATCGCTTTCGGCTCCTCGGCCGGCACGCCGAGCGCGGTCGGCGACTTCGGCCGCATGATGATAGAACGTAGCACCAAGGGCATCAACGCGACCACCTACATCAAGATGATGGCGCACACGGCGCCGGTGAATATCGGCGTGTTTTTCGGCGTCACCGGGCGCGTCGTGACGACCTCGAGCGCCTGTACCTCGGGCAGCCAGGGCATAGGTTACGCTTACGAGGCGATCGTCTCCGGCAAGCAGAGCGCCATGATCGCCGGCGGCGCCGAAGAGCTGGACGCGACCGAGGCGGCGGTGTTCGACACCCTGTTCGCCACCAGTACCCGCAACGACGCCTGCCACACCACGCCGCGTCCCTTCGATGAAGGCCGCGACGGCCTGGTGATCGGCGAGGGCGCCGGCTGCCTGATCCTGGAAGAGTTGGAGCACGCGCGCGCGCGCGGCGCCACCATCCACGCCGAACTGGTGGGCTTCGGCACCAACAGCGACGGCAGCCACGTGACCCAGCCGAACGCGGCGACGATGCGGGGCGCCATGCTGCTGGCGCTGGAGGATGCCGGCTTGGCGCCGGCCGACATCGGCTACATCAACGCCCATGGCACCGGCACCCAGCAGGGCGACATCGCCGAATCGCAGGCGACCCTGGCGGTGTTTGGCGCGCACACGCCGATCAGCTCCCTGAAAAGCTATATGGGCCACACCCTGGGCGCCTGCGGCGCGCTGGAAGCGTGGATCAGCATTGAAATGATGCGCGAGGGCTGGTTCGCGCCCACCATCAATCTGGAGCGGCTCGATCCGCGGTGCGCCCGGCTCGATTACATCGTCGGCGCGGGCCGCGCGCTCGACTGCGAGTATGTGATGTCAAACAATTTCGCCTTCGGCGGCATCAACACGTCGCTGATTTTCAAGCGTTACCCCTGAACGGAAGCGACTGAGCGTGAGCGCGCAAGGCGTGGTCTGGCTGCTCGATGCGGCGCAAGTGCCCGAGGCGGACATCGAGGCGCTGCGGGGGCGTCTGGGCGCTGGCGAAGCGGCGCGCCACGCGCGCTTCCTGCGGCCCGGGCGGCAACGCCAGTTCTTGCTTGGCCGCATGCTGCTGCGGCAAACCATGGGCCGGATGCTGGACCTGCCGGCCGCCGCGCTGACCGTCACCGAGTGCGCCGGCCAGGCGCCGCGCGTGACGCTGCAAGGCGCGCCGCGCCCCCTGCCATTTTTTAGCCTGTCGCACAGCGGGCGCTGGGTCGCCTGTGCGCTCAGCGCCGACAGCGCGCTCGGCCTGGACATCGAAGTCGTCGACCCGAGGCGCGACTTGCGCGCCTTGGCCGAACTAGCCTTCGGCGGCGCCGAGGCGGCGCGCCTGGCGGCCTTGCCGGAGGCGGCCCGGGCGGCGCAATTTTATCGATCGTGGAGCGAAAAGGAAGCCCGCTACAAGCTCGGCGAGCATGCCGGCGCGCGCTGCGTCAGCCTGTGCCGTCCCGGCCTGTCCATCGTGCTGTGCAGCGCGCTGCCGCTGGCGGCCCGGGTCGTCGCGGCCACGCTGGAAGTTCATCGATAGGCGAGGCGCCAGTCGGCGGGTGGGAGCGGCGCGGCCCGGCATCCCTTCCGCGCCCGAAAAAATCTATTTCCAGAGCCAGTTCCAGAAACCGGGCAGCGGTGGCTGGACGTCGCCTTCGCGCACGGTGCGCGCCAGCGCCGCCTTTTCCAGCGCGCCGCGCTCGTCGTAAAACGGCTTTTCGGCCAGCGGCATGTCGAGCTCGTGGGCGACGTCGAGCAATATCAGCAGGTATTCCTCGATATGGCGGGCCGTATAGGTATTGACGTCGTGGAAAGTGACCACCACCGGCACGCAGCCGTCGACGACGGGCATGCCGCCGGCGCGCCAGCGCTGGCGCACCTGCGCCAGATGGCTCAGCATGTTCGAGCGCTTGTGCCAACTGAAGTTGACGCCCCAGATCTTGCCATCGTTGGCGCTCAAGTCGGTCAGCAGGGCTTGCATGCCGTGGCTGTGGTAGGCGGCCAGGGTGCGCGCGTCATAATTCCAGAACGGCGGGCGCACCAGGCCGGGCGGGACGCCGCTGACTTCTTGCAAGTCGGCGCTACCCCTTTGCAGCGACAACTCCAGTTCTTCCGGGCTCAAAAAACGGTGGTTGGCGTGGTGCGGCGTGGCCGTGTGAAAGGCCAGCAAATGTCCCTCGTCTTGCTCGCGGCGCAAGAGCTTGCGTCCGGTGATGCTGCCGCCGCCGTTGGCGGCCCGGGTCTGGGTGAAGAAAATCGCCTTGATGCCGGGCTGGGCGGCGTTATGCGCGAGCGCCTCGAGTATCCTGACGGTGGGATTGTCGTCCTCGGCGGCGCTGGGGCCGTCGTCAAAGGTGATCAAGAAACGGATGGGGATGGCTGGCGCCGCCGCCGGGCCCGGGGCGGGCGCATCGGCCCGGCCGAAGGATGGTGCGGCGCACAGCACGGTCAGTGCGATGGCGCGCAAGATGAACAGAAAGCGCCGGGGACGACTGTTGAACACGCTGGGTTCTATTCCGTGACGATGAAGAGGTGCGCATTGTAACGTCTGGAAGGAAAGCTTGTCGCCCCCTTTGCCGTCAGGCATGCCCGGACGGGGCGCATTACTGTAAAATACACAACTTACGCGATGGTGTCCTCCAGCTAGTCTGCTGGAGGGTGAAACGGGAAGCTGGTGACAAGAGACGCACTCTCTGACATTCCGGCGCAGCCCCCGCTGCTGTATGCCTGACGATTTTGTTCGACCGCCACTGTGCTTTTGCATGGGAAGGCAGGACAGAAGAGGATGACGGCGAGCCAGAAGACCGGCCATACGCGTTTATTACTGGTGCAAAACCCGGGGTTTGGTTTTGTCCGTTGTGTTGCCTTTTCATCGCTTGTGTCCGTCGATGCCGCCCCGCGCGCGCAGCGTCCGTCCGCGCCCGTGCGCGTGGCGGATCGCGCGCGGCCGTCCGTCCGCGCCCGCCTGCCTTGCGAGGGCGCGCACGGCGCTGCTTTTCTCGCGTCACGCCAGTCTCGTTCAATGATCTATGGAAATGGAACAGATGCGTACTCTTCGTCTTCACACAGCGCTGCTGGCCGGGCTGCTGGCCAGTTGCACACAGGCCGGCGCGACCGGCATCCCCACCTTGCAAGAGGTGATCGTCAGCGGCAACCGTCCCGGCTTGATCGGCGTGGCCGAATCAGCCACCGAGGGCACGGTGACGGCCAAACAATTGGCCAACCGGCCCTTGCTGCGCGCCGCCGAGGTGCTGGAAACGATACCGGGCATGGTCGTCACCCAGCATTCCGGGGATGGCAAGGCGAACCAGTATTTTTTGCGCGGCTTTAACCTCGACCACGGCAGCGATTTCGCCACCACGCTGATGGGCATGCCGGTCAACGAAGCCAGCCACGCCCACGGCCAGGGCTATATGGACTTGAATTTCCTGATGCCGGAATTGATCTCGACGATCAAGTATCGCAAGGGCGTGTACGCGGCCGAGGATGGCGACTTTTCCAACACCGGTTCGGCGCGCATGGAATATCAGCGCCAGTTGAAGGCGCCGTTTGTCGACCTGAGCGTGGGCGCGCACCGCTTCCGGCGCTTGTTGACGGCCGGCAGCACCGAGTTCGACGGTTTTCATTTGCTGGGCGCGATCGAGGTGGCGGGCAATGACGGCCCCTGGGACTTGCCCGCCAATTTACACAAGCGCAACGGCGTGGCGCGCCTGTCGCGGGGCGGCGCCGGCAATGGTTTCTCCGTCACGGCGATGGCTTACCAGTCGAACTGGACGGCCACCGAACACGTGCCCGAGCGCGCCATCCTGAGCGGGGAGATCGGCCGCTACGGGGCGCTCTCGGGCAGCGATGGCGGCGTCACCCACCGTTACAGCCTGGCGGCCGACTGGGCCAGCACGGACGAGGCGGGCGCCAGCCGGGTGAATGCCTATGTGATCGATTACGGCCTGAATTATTTCTCGGCGCCTTCGGGTTTTATCGATGGGCCGCAGGGCGACCAGCACGAGCAGGCCGACCAACGCGTCACCTGGGGCGGCGAGGCGCGCCGCACGCAAAGCATCGCCGGATTCGACTGGACGGTCGGGCTGCAACTGCGCCAGGACCGCATCGCCACCGACGGCCTGTATGAAACCGTGGCGCGGGTGCGCACCTTGACGGTCGGCGAAGACCGCATCTTGCAGACGGGCGTGGGCCTGTTCCTGGAAGCGCGGCGGCAATGGGCGTCATGGTTGCGCGGCACCCTGGGATTGCGCCGTGACCAGATCTTGGCCTGGGTCACGCCCACCGGTGGCGCCTTCAATGCCGACAATGGCGGCCGCGCCGACGCCGGCCAGACCAGTCCCAAGCTGAGCTTGGTGTTCGGGCCCTTCGGCGCCCACGGGGATAGCGAGCTGTACGCCAACTGGGGCTATGGTTTTCACAGCAACGACGCGCGCGGCGCCACCCTGGTGACTCATCCGTCGGACGGCAGTCCGGCCGACAAGCTCGACTTGTTTGCCAAGTCCAGCGGTTCGGAAATCGGCATGCGCAGTAAACCGTTGCCGGGCTGGAGCAGCAGCGTCTCCCTGTGGCAAATGAAGGCGGCGTCCGAGCTGGTCTTCGTCGGCGACGAGGGTGTCACCGAGGCGCGCGGGGCGTCGCGCCGGCACGGCCTGGAGTGGTCGAATTATTTTACGCCGACGCAGACCCTCATCATCGACGCCGACCTGGCCTGGTCGCACGCGCGTTTCCAGGAGCCGGTGGACGGCAACGGCGGCTCTTACGTGCCGAACGCGATCCCGCTGACGGCCTCGCTGGGCGCCAGTTACGAGCCGGGCGGCGCCTGGTTCGGCGGACTGCGCCTGCGCTACATGGGCGCCTACGCCCTGGAAGAAAGCAATGCCCAGCGCTCGACGCCGTTCTGGATCGCCAACCTGAAGCTGGGCTACCGCATCACGCCCACCCTGCGCCTGAGCGTGGACGTGCTCAATCTATTCGACCGCCAGGCCAACGATATCGAGTATTGGGGTGGCGCCTGCACGCGCGGCGAGCAAGCCAACGGCAGTTGCGGCGCGGGCATAGACGGGCGCCTGATCCATCCGCTGGAACCGCGCACGGTGCGGCTGGGCTTGCGCGCCTCGTTCTGACGGCGCGGCGCTGCCGACCGGACATGTTGATGGCGGCCCTTACGGCGGCAAGGGCTCGAAAACGTCGGGATTGCCGCGTTCGCTATACAGGCGCTACGCGGGAGGATCAACGACTCGTGTGTCAATCGACAGTCTTGCCATGTACCGGCTCAGGCGCCCGGTTCGGTGACGGCGGAATGGTGCAGCAGCGACTTGCCGATCTCGCCGGGGATGTAGGCGATGACCTTGCCCGACAATATCAAGGCATAGCCGGTCGAGACGGCGATCACGCCGACGGCCTTGCCGGTCGCCTGCGACACGTCGGTGGCGGCCTGGCCGCTCAGCTTGACCGAGACGGTGGCGGCGTTGGAGGCGCCCTTGAGCATGACGATTGTGCCATCGGCCACCGTTTCGACGCCGGTGACGAGCACTTCGCCGGACGCGGCCAGCATGGAGAGCGAACCGATCAGGACGATCCCCGAGCCGGCGCCCACGTTTTCCGAGGCGCGCGAGGCGTCTTGGGTGCCGGCATGGGCGGCGGCGCCGCAGAATAAATAGATGAACAGCAAGCGTTTCATGAGAGCTCCAAGGTATCGATATGACAGGGCATGATTGCCGATCGGGCGGCAGGGTACAAGTGAAAAGGATGGGGTATCGGTATGTTGTCGGATCGGTGGTGTCAAGCGATACCGTTTGACACCGCCTTGCCGGCCGGGGCAGGGCGATATTTCCGGCACGCGGGCGCGGCCGTGGACGCCCTCCGCGTCGGCGGCATCACGGCAGGGACACCTCGATGTCGCGCGCTTGCGGGTCGTGCCGCTTGATGAAACGCATCATCGAGTCCACCGTGACGGTGTCGATGTGGCCGGCCATACGGCGCTCGAAGGGGTGGTCGTCGAAGGCCACGTTGGCGCGGAACATGCGCGCGCCCAGGCGCGTCGCGGCCGGGATTTCAAGCGTGATGGGGCGGTAGTCGGCCGCCTTCAGCCACGCTTGCGCCTCGCTGCGGGTCTCGATCTTGCCCGGCGCGACCTTGGCGGCCGCGTAGGTTTCCAGCACCCACTGGTTGGAGTTCTGGTACTTGGTCGAGTAGGCGTAGGACAACATATTGTATTGCGGCGCATGCAGGCGCAGCGGCGTGTTCGAGGCCAGCAGGCGCACCAGGCTGGCTTGCACGTCCGCGCTCGGCAGCAGGATTTCCGTCTTGTACTCGAACACGTCGTCGAGGAAGAAATTGCCCAGTCCCTCGTTGTATAGCGACGACAGGGCCGAGCCGCATTTGTTCAATTCATGCACCACCAGCCAGCGTCCGGCCGGGTGGTCGCGCCAGACCAGGGCCACGTGCGAATATGTCAAATGGTATTTCGACAGGTCTTGCCCGGCGCGGGCGATCAGCGCCACCTGGGCGCCGGAGGCGTCGAGGGCGCCGCGCGCCTTGAGCGCCAGGTCGAGCGCCTTGACGGCGTTGGCCGGGTCGGCCTTCTTCGGTTCGCAGGAGCGGCCCGCGTGCGCCGGCGCCACGACGGACAGGCACAGCAGCAATGCCGGCAAGGTGGCCTTGTTCATTCAGGCTCCCGGCTCGGCGGCGAGCGAATGGTGCA
>DMYQ01000294.1:47648-49638 GCA_003482555.1 Janthinobacterium sp.
CGACGCTGGTGACGACCACCTCGCCGGAGGCGGCCAGCATGGACATCGAGCCGATCAGTACCACGCCGGAAGCGGCGTCCAGGTCTTCCGAAGCGGTCGATACTTCCGAGACGCCGGCCCGGGCCGGGCCAGGCCGGCCGCGCACAGCAAACAAATCAAGAGCAAGCGCTTCATGTGGCCTCCGATATATCTATTTGAGAGGGCATGATTACCGGATTGGCAAGCTGGCGCAAGAAAAAACTTGTCGACTTAGTAAATATCGACTCCGGCGTCGAGAAACGCCGCCTGTCTTGCTTTGCGGGCGGCGCTCAGAAGGCGTAACGCAGGCCGAACGAGATCATGTCGGCCTTGATATGCGCAAAATCCTCGCGCTGCACCTTGCCGTAATTGTCATATTCCGCCACCAGGGCCATGGCGGGCGTGATGTTGAAACGGGCGCCGACGCCAAACATCGGGGTGGTGTTGCCGTTGTCCAGAGTCTGATTCCCGCCCGGCATCTCGAAGCGGGTGTGGTTGAACGCCACGCCGGCCTTCGCGAACAGCGCGAAGTCCGTGCTCAAGGGCAGGGTGGCGGTGGCGGCCGCGTACAGGGCGTGCGGCTTGATGTGGGCGCCATCGACGCCGTTGTAGCTGGCGTCGGCGTTGCCCAGATAGGCGTAGCCGGCTTCGGCGCCGAAGGTCGGGTTGAACTGGTAGCCGCCATACAGGGTGAAACCGGTATTGGTCGCGCTCGACTGGTTGCCGTTCGAATCGATGCGGCCGCGGGCGCCGCCGAGGCTGGCGCCGACGTACAGATTGTCGGCTTGCGCCGCGACGGGGAGGGCGAGGGCGCAGCCGAGCAGGGCGATCAGCGAAAGTGCTTTCATGTTCAAGTCCTTGTATTGTGTGGTACGGCGGAACGGCCATGATTCCCGTTCCCCGCATCGGCAACAATACAAAACGACATGGTTCAGCGGAGCGGGCGCCTTGGTGGCGCGTGCCGGTACTTTGCAACGACGCGTCGCCCCCGGACGCTCACGGCGCGCCTTCGCCTTCCTTCATTTGCTTGACCAGGCGCCAGGCGAAAAAGCCCAGCACGGCCACGCCCAGCAGCAAGACGCTCCACAGCGCGGCCAGGCGCAATTGCGCCGCCTTGGCCATGGCGGCCGCCTCCGCCGCTTCGGCGCCGGCCGGGCTGGCCCGCAGCGTTTGCAGCGCCCCCGCCTTGGCTTGCTCCAGGTTCAGCAATTCGGCCGACTGGAAGTTGGGCGCGACCTGGGCCAGGTCGCGCGCCGCCGCTTCGGCGTGGGCGCGGCCGAAGGCCAGGGTGTAGGGGGCGTTGCCGTTGGCGAGAAAAATCACGCTGGCCGGCGACCAGACCAGGCGCAGCGCCGGTCGGCTGGCGCTGCCCGCTTGTGGCCGCAGCACCCACTGCGCCGTGTGCTCGGTGGCGATGGGCAGTTCGCCCGAGCTGCGTTGCTGGCCGGACTGGGTGATCTGGTAAAAGGTGGCGCTCGCCAGCGGCTGGAAGCTGAGGCTGCCGGACTGTCCCAGTTGGCGCGGCGGCAATTCCTGGTAGCGGCCCAGCAGGGCCGGCAGCACCACGTTTTGTTCGCTGAATTGCAGGCCGATCTTTTCGACGGGAATGGCGATGGCGGCGGCGTAGACCAGGTCGTGCTCCAGCTTGCCCGGCGATGGCTGCAGCAGCAATTGCTCGGTCTGGGCCGCCACTTCGGTTTGGCTCAGCAATTCGGCGTTGACGCGGGCGAATAGCAGCGGTTTACCTTCCTTCCAGCTCAGGCGCGCGTAGCGGAAGGCGCGCGGCGCGAATTCGATCTTGTCGTTGGCCAGCGTCTGGGTCTCGCTGTTGCGCAGCCAGTTCAGGGAAGCCGGGCCCAGCGCTTCCCACTGTTTCAAGTCGTCGCTCACCTCGAGCCAGACCTGGGCGTTGTAATTGTAGCTGCCGGCCGGGCAGCGCGAAGCGTAGCGCGCTCACTTGCGGCGGCGGGGC
>DMYQ01000018.1 GCA_003482555.1 Janthinobacterium sp.
GGTAAGCGTGGCGCCAACACCGTCTTGACCCAGGCTTACTTCCGGCCCCAGCCGTTCCAAGCCATCCGCAGTAGCGTTGCGTTCGCCATTCGTTGATCGAACGCCTCGGGATCGAAGTTGCCGCCGACCCATCTTAGGTAGTCCGCCGCTTCCTGGCTGTCGGGTTCGTCCTGCAGAGTCATGAGGAAGTCGCTGTATCCGCCAGCGCCGCCGACGTCTTCTGGTGGACACGCGCGTTTCCCGTCGATGATCCAGGCGCTGCCCATTGGTTCCGGCCGCTCTTCGATTTTTTCAACATGAATCTTATGCTGCCAACTGTCGCCGAAGTCATATTGGTAGGTGAAACGCTGGCCGGTATAAAGTAGCCTATTCAGCTTTCCTTTACGGTCGTCAAGCATTTGCTCGTCGCCGTCGAAGCCGCCTTCCAGGACGTTTTCATTGTCGAGCATGCTGTAGGTGTCGCCCTCAACGCGAAACTCATGGAGATGGGCATCAGTCCAGCCGAACGCGGCCTGGATGATGTGATGGAGCGCGCGCAAGCTGATGTCGCCATCGACAGCGATGCGGCGCCAGATGGGTGGCGCAATGCCAGCGATATCGATGCGCAAGGTAATGACGCGGTGCAGTTTGGCCATGAGTGTGAAGGTAAGTGCAGCGCAGCCACCGTCACCGGATGCAACGGTACAACTACGCAGTAGCAGCGCTCAGTTTATCAGCCACATTCCAAGGCAGGAAGTCGTCAACGCGGTTGACGGGGTGATCGGCGATCCTGGTCAGCACATGGCGCAGCCAGGCCTCTGGGTCGACGCCATTGAGCTTGGCCGTGCCGAGCAACGAGTAGATCGCGGCGGCCCGCTCGCCCCCGCTGTCGGCGCCAGCGAACAGATAGTTGCGACGGCCGATTGCTACGCCGCGCAAGGCCCGTTCGGCGGCCGAGTTGTCGATCTCAATGAGACCGTCGTCACAGTAGCGCAGCAATGCCGGCCACAGATTCAGTGTGTACTGGATCGCCGCCGCCGTGTCGGACTTGCGCGATAGCTTTTCCAAACTGGCGTGCAGCCAGCGGCCCAGGTCGTCGAGCAGTGGTCGCGCATGCGCGCGCCGTGCCAGCAAACGTTCGTCGGGCGGTTTTCCGCGAATCTCGGCCTCGATCACATACAGTTCGGCGATGCGCCGCAACGCCTCTGTGGTCAACGGCGAGGGCCTGGCTGCGTGCAGGTCGTAGAACTTGCGGCGCGCGTGCGCCCAGCAGGCCGCTTCTTGGATTGAGCCGTCGGTGTATAAGGCGTTGAAGCCGGCATACGCGTCCGCTTGCAGCACGCCCTTGAAGTTGGCTAGGTGGGTTTGCGGATGAATGCCCTTGCGGTCGGGCGTGTAGGCGAACCAGACCGCCGCCGGGGTCGTGTCGCCGGCGCTGCGGTCGTCGCGCACGTAGGTCCACAGCCGGGCCGTCTTGGTCTTGCCGTTGCCTGGCGCCAGTACGGGGATCGGCGTATCGTCGGCGTGCAGCTTGGGCCCGGCCAGCACATGGCGCCGGATCACATCGACCAAGGGACGCAGCAAAGCGCAGGCTGCGCCGACCCAGTTGGCCAGCAGCGCACGGTCGAGATCGACGCCTTCCCGTGCGTAGATCACCGACTGCCGGTACAGCGGCAGATGATCGGCGAACTTGGCCACGAGGACATGCGCCAGCAAGCCTGGCCCGGCGATGCCGCGCGCGATCGGCCGGCTCGGCGCTGGCGCCTGCACGATCGTGTCGCAGCAGCTGCAGGCCAGCTTGGGGCGCACGTGGCGGATCACACGGAAGCTGGCCGGCACGAACTCCAGTTGTTCGGCGACGTCCTCGCCCAAGTGGCGCAGGCCGCCGCCGCAGGCTGGACAGGCGTCAGCCGTTGGCGGGTAGATTTTATCGTCGCGTGGCAGATGTTCCGGCAGCGGCTTGCGCGCCGACTTGGCGCGCGGCGCGCGGTCCGTCGGCGGCATCTCGCGCTCGGCCTCGCCCTCGGTAGCTTGCAGGTCTTCGAGCTGCAATTCGAGTTGTTCGATCTGGTGGTCGAGCTTTTCTGACTTGCGGCCGAACTGCATGCGCCGCAGCTTGGCGATCATCAGCTTGAGGTGCTCGATCTCGACACCATTGGTGGTCAATTGTTCGCGCAACCCGGCCACGATCTCGTCGCGTTCGCGCACCGCCTGCTCGCTCGCCAGCAGCAAGGCCTTTAAGGCAGCTAGGTCGTTGGGCAGGTCGGCGTGGCTGAGCATGCGCCAAGTTTACGCGAGGCTGCGGACGTTTACAAGCCTGACGATGGTTGCCAGGTGCGCAGCGGCTGGCGCCAGTCTATCCCTTCGAGCAGCATCGACAGTTGGGCCTGCGTGAGTGTGACGCTGCCGCTGGCGGCCTGGGGCCAGACGAAGCGGCCGCGCTCAAGCCGCTTGGCCAGCAGGCACAGGCCGTCGCCAGTCCACCATAGGAGCTTGACTATGTCGCCGCGGCGGCCACGAAACACGAACACGTGGCCGCTGAACGGATCGGCCTGCAGCGCCGTCTCGACCTTGGCCGCCAAGCTGTTGAAGCCGCAGCGCATATCGGTGACGCCGGCGGCGAGCCAGATGCGGGTGTTCGCGGGCAGGCCAATCACGGCAATAGTCGCTGCAGCACCAGCGCAAGCACGTCCATGTCGACGCTGCCTTCAAGACGCAGTTGCGTTTGACCGATGGTCAGTGCAATGACGCCGGGCTGCATCGTTGGCGTTTCGCCGCATGCTGGTGCGGCCGGCGCTGTGGCCAGCGCCACCGGCAAGAAAGTGCAGGCCTCGGCAGACACGCTCTGCCGGCCATCGCCGAACTGCTTACGCCAGGCGAATACCTGGTTCGCATTGACGTTGTGCTCGCGCGCGACCCGTGACACGGAGCTATCGCCGCGCAGTGACTGGGCGACGACGGCACGCTTGAACTCGTCCGTGTGGCGGCGGTAGGTGCCCCGCTTTAAAGGCGGAATGACCGGTTGAATTATTGTGTCCATAATTGAATTTGTGGACACAACTGATTTGTGGCCCAACCTCAATCATGCAGACACCGAGTCAAGAGGTACAGACGGTGCTGGCTAGACGCTTACG
>DMYQ01000180.1 GCA_003482555.1 Janthinobacterium sp.
ACTCTTCGCGATACCCCCAGTAAAACGGAATCACCGGGCTGTCGGTTTTCTCGTTCATTTTCCGTTTGAAGAACACGTCGTCGGGGTCGTCGCGCAATTTGCCCTTGTCCGACGCCTGCGGCATCACGTAGGTGCCGGGCACGTAGTCCCAGCCGATGCGCTTCTTCAGTCCGGCGCACAGTCCCTGTTCCACCGCCTCGTAGCTGGTGCCGACATCGTTGACGCCATGGATCACGATGACGTTCCCCGGCAGATTAGGTCGCACGTTGACCGTCTTGTCGGACAGGCGGCCACATTGCAGGACGCTGGTCTCTTTGCCGACGACGTACTGCACTCTTTCGTATTTTCCCATTTGGATATCCTTATGGTGTGGTTTCGACCCGCATCGAGCCCGACCTTACGTAAAAGAGGGCTACTTCCTGTCTGTGCAACGTGGTCGCAATGAAATGATGATATATTTATCGAATACCGTTCGCTGAGTTTGCTTGGGAAAGCCGCCGTCCCATTGTGCGGAGTCAACGATTGCTCTGCTTTACGCCATATCGTTACAAAACAAAATCGGCACCCGACAGCCTATCCCCCGTGTGGCCGGGGGCGCGCCAATGTTGGCCGCTAGCAATGCAATACGGACGATTCCGGCGCTTTCTGGTGTAGTATCGAAATACGCCGTCAGCACCGATGCCCTTGGTGATGGCTGTGCGGCATACCCTCATCAACCAAGCGATTCGGCCCGGCTATGCAAGACACCGTTCATATCAGCATGGATCAATTACAGGTCGGCCTGTATATTTACCTCGACTTGAAATGGTTCGACCAGCCTTTTACGTTCAGCAATTTCAAGATCAAGTCCGAAGAGCAGATCAAGATCATCCGCAGCCTGGGCTTGCGGACGGTGCGCTGCAATCCCACGCTGAGCAGCGTCGAGGTGCCGCCGGACAAGCCGCAGGCGGCGCCAGCGGCGCCGGCGGCGCCGGGGCTGGCGCCGAATGTGTCGCCGGCCCTGGTGGCCAAGCGCGCCATGATCGAGCGCATCAAGCTGCAGCGCGAAGCCACCGCGCAGGTGGAAAAGGCCTTTGCCGGCACGGCCAGCGCCCTGCGCGACATCGACAAGAATCTCTTGAGCAAACCGGTCGAAAGCGTGCGCCAGGCTGGCGAACTGGTGCAGCAAATCGCCGATTCCATCCTGGGCGAGCCGGAGCTGGCGATTCAAGTCATGGGCGACAACCCGGGCGGCGAGGAACTGTATCTGCACTCGCTGAACGTGACCGTGCTGTCGATGATGATGGCGCGCGACATCAAGCTGCCGGCGCAGGTGCTGGGCGCGCTGGGCATGGGCGCGCTATTCCACGACATCGGCCACAAGAAAATCCCCAGCGCCATCTTGCTGAGCATGGCGCCCCTGAGCACGGCCGAGCGCCATCTGTATCAAATGCACGTGCTGTACGGCGGCGAGGTGGGCAAGCTCTTGCAATTGCCGCCCAGCGTGCTGGCCATCATCCGCGAACACCACGAACTTTCCGACGGCAGCGGCTATCCGGCCGGCTTGCAGGGCGAGGCCATCGGCTTGCTCTCGCGCATCGTCGCCATCGCCAACCATTACGACGAGCTGTGCAACCCGGTCAACATCAACGATGCCCTCACGCCGCACGAGGCGCTGTCGCAGATGTTCGCCAAGCAGCGCAGCAAATTCGACGCGAAGCTGTTGCAGGTCTTCATACGCTGCCTGGGAGTCTATCCGCCCGGCACCATCGTGCAACTCTCGAATGGCGTGCTGGGCATGGTCACCACCATCAACACGATCAAGCCGATGAAGCCGATGATCATGGTGTACGACGCCGACGTGCCCAAGGAAGAGGCGATCTTGATCGACATGGAGCACGAAACGGAAATCAATATCGCCAAGGCGATCCGGCCCGCTCACGTGGCGCGCGAAGTGTATAACTACCTGAGCCCGCGCAAACGGGTCAGTTATTATTTTGGGGCCGGCAAGCCGGGCCAGGAGGCGGCAGCGCGATGAGTGGCCTGGATCGCCTGATGCTCGACCACAGCCCGCACATCATGCTGCTGGTCGAGCCGCGCGAGCAACGCATCGTCATCGCCAACCGCACGGCCCAGTTGGCGCTCGGTTACGCCGAAGACGTCTTGCTGGCGATGCGGATCACGGACATCGAAAGTTCGCTGCAAGACGTGTTTTACTGGGAAGACGTGAGTAGCGGCCAGTATCTGGCGGTCGAGGTGCAGGAGGGCATGTACCAGTGCGCCGGCGACAAGATGCTCACGGTCATGAAATCGATCCAGATACTGGAATACGAGGGCGCCACCCTGTTGCTGGTGCAAGCGACGGACGTGCAGAGCGAACGCGAAGTCGAGGATACCCTGGCGCAAACCCTGTCGCAGTTGCAAGCGACCCTGGAATCGACCGGCAACGGCATCCTGGTGGTCGACTGGCAGGGCCGCATCGCCAGCATGAACCGTCTGCTCAGCAAGATGTGGGCGATTCCCGAGGAACTGTTGCTGGCGGCGCAAGATGGCGCGATTTTCGACTTCATGGCCGGGGGCGTGCTGGAAACCGAACTGTGCCGGGAACGCTTGAGCGACATCGTCGCCGCGCAAGAGACCGAGGATTTGTTCCAGCTGCGGGACGGGCGCTTTTTCGAGTGCGTGTCGCGCCCGCAATATCTGGGCGAGCGCATCATCGGCCGCGTGTTCGGCTTTAACGATATCACGGAACGCAAGCTGGCCGAGGCGGCGCTGCGCGACTCGCGCGACCAGCTGGAGGCGCGGGTGCGGAGCCGCACGGCCGACTTGCAGACGGCGAACGCGACCCTGAAGACGGAGCAAGAGCGGCAGACCGAGCTGATCGGCAAGCTGGCGGAAACCCAGAACCAGTTGCTGCAGTCGGAAAAGATGGCGACGATAGGCCAGTTGGCGGCCGGCGTCGCCCATGAAATCAATAACCCGGTCAGCTTCGTCAACTCCAATCTGGGCGCGCTGAAGCGCTATACGGACGGCATGTTGCAATTGCTGGCCGCCTACGCCGCCGTGGAAGGGGCCTTGAGCGGGGACATGCTGGGCGACATCAAGCGCCTCAAGCAAGAGATCGACGTCGATTTCCTCAACGAAGACATCGGCAGCCTGTTGGCCGAGTCGCTCGACGGCTTGCAGCGGGTCAAGAACATCGTCCAGGACTTGAAGGATTTTTCCCACGTCGACGAGTCGGAGCGCCAATGGGCCGACCTGGAAGCGGGCATGGAAAGCACCCTGCGCGTGGTGTGGAACGAGCTCAAGTATAAGGCCGACGTGCAGCGTGACTACGCCAAGATTCCCCAGATCGAATGCCTGCCCTCGCAGTTGAACCAGGTGTTCATGAACTTGCTGGTCAACGCTTCGCACGCCATCGCCGAGCGCGGCGTGATCACCATCCGCACCGGCCACGACGGCGACGCCGTCTGGGTCGAAGTCGAGGACAGCGGCGGCGGCATCGCGCCGGCCAACCTGGGGCGCATCTTCGATCCCTTCTTTACCACCAAGCCGATCGGCAAGGGCACGGGCCTGGGGCTGTCGCTATCTTACGGCATCGTGCAAAAACACGGCGGCCGCATCGAAGTGAAAAGCGAGCTGGGCAAAGGCTCGGCTTTCCGCGTCATCTTGCCGCGCCTGGCCGTCAAGCGGGTCGCCGCCGAGCCGGATAACGCGGACAGCGATTAAGGGCGTGTTTCAGCGCGCACCCGGCTCCTCGTCCGGTTCCAGGTGCTTGGCCAGTTCCAGCTTGGCGATGGCGTTACGGTGCACCTCGTCCGGGCCGTCGGCCAGGCGCAGGGTGCGGTTGCCGGCCCATTGCGCGGCCAGCGGGAAGTCGTCCGAGACGCCGGCCGCGCCGTGCGCCTGGATGGCCCAGTCCAGCACCTGTTGCGCGACGGCGGGCGCGAGCACCTTGATCATGGCGATCTCCGCCTGCGCCTGCTTGTTGCCGACGCTATCCATCAGGGCCGCCGTCTTCAGGGTCAGCAGGCGCGCCGTTTCGATGCGGATGCGGGCTTCGGCGATGCGCTCGCGCCACACCCCCTGCTCGGAAATCTTCTTGCCGAAGGCGACGCGGCGGTTCAGGCGCTGGCACATCAGCTCCAATGCCCGCTCGGCGACCCCGATGGCGCGCATGCAGTGATGGATGCGGCCCGGCCCCAGGCGGCCCTGGGCGATCTCGAAGCCCCGTCCTTCGCCCAGCAGCAGGTTGCTGGCCGGCACGCGCACGTTTTCATACAGGATTTCGCAGTGGCCGTGCGGCGCGTCGTCGTAGCCGAACACGGGCAGCGGACGCAGGATGCGCAGGCCGGGCGTGCCGGCTGGCACCAGCAACATCGATTGCTGCACGTGGCGCTGGGCCTTGGGGTCGGTCTTGCCCATGGTAATGAAGACCTTGCAGCGCGGGTCGCCGGCGCCGGAAATCCACCACTTGCGCCCGTTGACCACGTAGTGATCGCCGTCGCGCTCGATGCGCGTCTCGATATTGGTCGCGTCCGACGAGGCCACGCCCGGCTCCGTCATGGCGAAGGCCGAGCGGATCTCGCCACGCAGCAGCGGCTCCAGCCAGTCGCGCTTGTGCTGTTCGGAACCGTAGCGCTCCAGCGTTTCCATATTGCCCGTGTCGGGCGCGGCGCAATTGAACACTTCCGGCGCCCAGCCCACGCGGCCCATGATTTCGCACAGGGGCGCGTAGTCCAGGTTGGACAAGCCCTGGGGCGCCCGCGTCGATTGCGGCAAGAACAGATTCCACAGGCCCTGCTGGCGCGCCAGCGGCTTGAGGCGCTCGATGATTTCGGTCGGCAGCCAGCGGTTGCCCCGTTCGGCGCCGTTGCG
>DMYQ01000290.1:0-2586 GCA_003482555.1 Janthinobacterium sp.
GCGTGGTTGAACCCAGCTGCAATGTGATGCGGGTGCGTTTGGAGCAGGGGATCGGCCGGCTTGCCGCCGTCGGCGTTGAGCGGCTTCACCTTGTTGAACAGCACCGTGAACGAACTGGCGGTGACGGTCGCCAGCGCGTAGCCCTGGGCATGGTGGTCGACGTAGGCGAAGTCGGGATTGTGAGCGCGGATGATGCCGTCATAGGTTTCCGGTGTCGCCACCAGGGCCGCCAGCGGGGTGCCGCCGGCGCCGGCCTTCAGATAATCGTAGAAGGACGAGGAGCTGATGCCGGCCGTGACGAAGTCGACCGCGACCGGGGTGCCGACGGCCGGGTCGGGATTGTCGCGGATGACGCCGCACTGGAAGGCGTGCAAGTCGCCCGTGATGGCCACCACGTTCTGGATGTTTTGCGCCTTCAGGTAGCCCATCAGTTCAGCGCGCTGCCGCGGATAACCGTCCCAGGCGTCGGCGTTGACCACGTAGACGTTGTTGTACGGCGCCGGCGCCTGCGCCCGCAAGTCGACCCACATGCGGTTCAGGGTCACTTCATTGCCCCACACTTTCCAGCTGGCGCTGGCGCCCTTCATGGTGTCTTTCCACCACTGGCCCTGGGTGGCGCCCAGCATGCTGGGGGCGCGCTTGAGGACGGCCGTGTCGAGGCCGGCGAACTCTTGCAGCAGGTATTGCGGCACGAAGTAGCGCGAACCGATCGCGTCGTTGCCGGTTTGCGGGTCGTGGCCCAGCAGGCGCGCCAGGGCCGCCTCGCTGACGATGTGGTCGTCGCGGTACAGGCGCTCGTCCGTCATCACCAGGTGCATCAGGGTGCCGAAGCGGAAGTCGCGGTAGATGCGGATATTGTCGTAGGCGGCGTTGCCCAGATCGAAGGAAACGTCGCCGAAATCGATCGGCATGTATTCGATCCAGGCCTGGGTGGCGTTGCGCCGGCGCGAGGTTTCTTGGGTGTTGGCGTTGCTGTAAGTCTGGTGGTCTTGCCAGCAATCGTCGGAAAATTCGTGGTCGTCCCAGATCGCGATCATCGGGAACTTGCGGTGCACTTCTTGCAGGCGGGCATCGCCGCGGTAGGTGCGGTACAGGGTGCGGTAGTCTTCCAGGCTGTTGGCGTAGACGCCGCTGCCGCCGCCGCCGTGGGGCAGGGCGTTCGGCAGGTGGATGGCGCCGTGCGCCGGCTCGGCCAGGCCGCTCTGGAAGGAGGCGCCCACGGTTTCATAGATGTAGTCGCCAAGATGCACCATGAAGTCGATGTCTTCGGCGGCGATCAAGTCCAGCGCCGCCCAGTGGTTCACGCTCCAGTCCTGGCAAGTGAGCCAGGCGAAGCGCAACTGGGCCGGCGTCGAAGTCGGCGCCGGCGCCGTCTTGGTCTGGCCGATGGCGCTGACGTCCTGGCCGCTGACGAAGCGGTAGTAATAGCGCGTGCCCGGCTCAAGCTTGGTGACCTTGGCGCGCACGGTGAAATCGTACTGGGCCGTCGCGCTCAGGCTGACGGTGGCCACCACGGTGTCAAAGGCGGCGCTGGTCGACACATCCAGGCGCAGGGCGATGGCGCTTTGCGGCGCGGCGCTCTGGACGCGCGTCCAGAACACCACGCTGCTGTCTTTCGGGTCGCCGCTGGCCACCCCCAGCGGGAAGGAAAACGCGTCTTTCGGCACCGACTCGTCGGCGCCGCCGCAGGCGCTCAGGGTCAGGGTCGCGCTGGCAACCGTAAAGTACATCGCACTGCGTATAAATCTCCGACGATCCATGTTTAGTCTCAATAAGATGGGTAAGCCTGTCAGGCGCCGCTGGCGTGGCGCCGCTGTGTTTTCCGGGGCCTTGGCCGGGGCCGGCCCCGCTGTCGTCGAGTTCCATCGAGACACTTTTTTTCACTGAGCTTAGAGAGCCGGCGCCGGCCCGTCTTGCTGCTTCGTGACAGCGGCCTTGTTGAATCGCGCCACGGAGCGTTGAATAATTCCAGTATCAGGAATAATAAATTGCCTGCGATGAATATTCTTTAGTTTGAAGGAATTCTGTAAAGTGGCTTCATTCGCCGGGCATCGCGGCGATAGGGCGCGGCCAACCTCACTTAAAAGGATTGCATCATGACTCACTCTTCCACCGGCCTGCTGGGCACATTGAAAGCATTATTGTTGGCGGCCGTGGCTGCGCTGGTTCTGGCCGCGCCTGGCGCCGCGCTTGCCGACACCGTCGCCAACAGCGTGATCGGCGCCCGCAGCTACGACTTGACGACCTTTTTCAGCAGTGAAAAGCCGGCCCAGGGCACCGGCCATCACGTCGCCAGCCACGACGGCGTCGATTATCTGTTCACCAGCGATGAAAACAAGAAGGCATTTCAAGCCAATCCGCAAAAGTATTTGCCGGCATTCGGCGGCTTTTGCGCCTGCGGTGCATCGATCGGCAAGAAATTCGTGGCCGATCCCGACGTCTACGACATCGTCGACAACAAGCTGTACTTCAATCTCGACACCAAGATCCGTGCGATCTGGGCCAAGGATATCGGCGCCAACATCGCCAAGGCTGAAGCGAACTGGAAAACCATCGCCGTGAAAAATCCCGCCGATCTGTAATTTG
>DMYQ01000290.1:2710-6506 GCA_003482555.1 Janthinobacterium sp.
CCATGAACCGTATCGCCATCCTGAACGCCGAACAAACCCCCGTCGCCTCCCTGCCTTTGCTGGACGCCGTGCACAAGCAACTGGGCGTGGTGCCCAATCTGATGAAGCTGCTGGGCGCCAGCCCGGCCGCGCTGGAAGGCTATCTGAGCCTGAACGGCGCCCTGGCCAAGGGTTCCCTGGGCGCCAAGACGGGCGAGCGCATCGCCCTGGCCATCGCCGAGGTCAACGCTTGCGGCTATTGCCTGGCCGCCCACACTTACCTGGGCCAGCACGTCGCTCACCTGGACCAGGCTGAAATGACGGCCAACCGCCGCGGCGGCTCGGCCGATGGCAAGGCCGACGCGGCCGTGCGCTTCGCCGTCGGCGTGGCGCAGCGGCGCGGCCATGTCGAGGACGCCGCCCTGCATGCGGTCAAGGCGGCCGGCTACAGCGACGCCCAGGTGCTGGAAATCGTCTTGCATGTGGCGCTCAATACCCTGACCAACTATGTCAATGAAGTGGCGCGGACCGAAATCGATTTCCCGGCCGCGACCCCGCTGTTCAATTAAGTTTGCCGGGCCGCGCGCCCGCGCGCACGGGGACGGGGCGCCGCCGCATGGGCGCCCCTTTGCCTGTGCGGCCGCCAGGCGGCCGGGAAGCGGCGAAAATGCACGGCGGCGCCCGAGATGCACGCGCCGCACGCAAAGGTAAACTGGTCGCCCCGAATCTTTGATAGTATCCTTTAGGAATCTGATTTCCGACGCGGTGGCGCCGCCGGCGCCGCATGCCAGGAGCAGGACGATAAAGCGATCGACGATGCGGACTTTGGGCGGTGTGGATAAGGTTTGGGTAGTGTCGAGGCTGCCATTGTGGAGCGCCGGCTTGTCGCTCGCGCTGGCCATCGGCTGCGCCCTGTTCGTGGCGGCCGACCGGACGGTCGAGGATGACGCCCAGCAACGCTTCGACAACCTGGCGCGCAGCACCCAGTACAGCTTGTCGGCCCGGGTGAAGTCGTATTCCGACCTGGTGCGGGGCCTGGTGGCCCTGTTTCGCACCTCGGACTCCCTGAGCCGCAGCCAATTCCATGAATACGTCGACGCTCTCGACGTGGCCCGCAACTTCCCCGCCATCGAGGCGCTCAACTATGCCCAATTGCTGGTGGCCGGCGAGCGCGACGCCTTCATCGCCGGGGTGCGCGCCGACACCAGCCTGACGCCGGGCGGCTATCCCGGCTTCAGCATCCGCCCGGGCGGCGTGCGCGCCCAATACCAGGTGTTGACTTTTCTCGAACCGATGGCGCCGCTGATGGACAAGTTCGGCGTCGACATCGCCGCCAACCCGGCCATCGACAAGGCGCTGGCGCAGTCGCGCGACAGCGGCCGGGTCAGCGCCTCCGGGCAAGCCATCCTGGTGCGCGGGCCGCCGCCCCACATCGCGCTCGGCATGCGCCTGCCGGTGTACCGCAAGGGCATGCCGCTGGGCGACGTCGGGGAGCGCCGGGCCGCCTACATGGGCTCGGTTGGCATCGGCTTCAGCGTGCCCAAGCTGGTGCAGGGCGCGATCGACGAGATGGCCGTCAGCCAGGTGCACCTGACCCTGTACGCGGACGGCGCCGTCGACGCCGAGCAGCGCCATCTGATAATCGAAAAGGACGATCGCCTGCTGTTCAACGACCGCGGCTTGATGGCGGAGGCGCCGCCGGCCGACCCCGGCGCATATTTCGACACCGTGCTGCCGGTCGACTTCAACGGCAGCCTGTGGAAGGCGCATTTCCAGGTGCGCAAAACCGACCTGTACACGGCCTTCGACCGCTACTTTCCCTGGATCGCGCTGCTCACCGGCTGCGCCGGCAGCATGCTGATTTTCGCCTATTTCGTCACCCTCAATCTGTCGCGCCGCGAGGCCATCGCCCAGCGCCTGCTGCTCGACACGGTGCTCGACAGCGTCGACGCCCACGTCTACATGAAGGATCAAGAGCGGCGCTACATTTACGCCAACGCCAAGATGGCGGCTGTGATGGGGGTGCCGGTGGCGCACATCATCGGCAAGCTGGACCGCGAGCTGATGCCGGCCGCGCGCGCCGACGCCGCCTGGGAACTGGAGCGCCAGGTGTTCGAGGCGCGCCTCAAGCGCACCAGCGAGGAGCAATACGTGGACGGCGCCGGCGAGTTGCGCTACCTGTGGACGGTGACGGTGCCGCTGGCCCACGAGGGCAGCGTCAACGCCGTCATCGCGCTCTCCACCGACGTCACCGAACTGCAGCGCCTCAAGCAGCAAGCCGACGCCGCCAACCGCGCCAAGAGCGACTTCCTGTCGAACATGAGCCATGAAATCCGCACGCCGATGAACAGCATCATCGGCATGGCCCACCTGGCGCTGAAGACGGTGGCCGAGCCGCGCCAGCGCGATTACCTGCAAAAGATTTACCACTCGGGCCAGCACCTGCTGGGCCTGATCAACGATATCCTCGACTTTTCCAAGATCGAGGCCGGCAAGCTGGAGCTGGAAGAACTCGATTTCACGCTCGACACCCTGTTGGCGAACATTTCCAGCCAGCTGGGGCAGAGCGCGGCGGCCAGGGGCTTGAACCTGGCGTTTGAAATCCGCCCCGGACTGGCGCACCAGTTGCGCGGCGACCCGCTGCGGCTGGAACAGGTGTTGCTCAATTTGACCAGCAACGCCATCAAGTTTTCAGAAAATGGCCAGATCGTCATCCGCGCCCGGCCCCAGGAAGACGGCGCCAGCCACACCCTGGTGCGCTTCGAGGTGCAGGATTCCGGCATCGGCATGAGCGAGCAGCAAGTGGCGCAGCTGTTCCACCCCTTCCACCAGGCCGACCCCTCGACCACCCGCAAATACGGGGGCAGCGGCCTGGGTCTGGTGATCAGCAAGCAGTTGGCCGAGCTGATGGGCGGCGCCATCGGCGTCGACAGCGAAGCGGGCGCCGGCAGCACCTTCTGGTTCTCGGCCTGCCTGGAAAAGGGCGTCGAGGTCGACGCCAACGGCGCCGACCTGGTGCAGGCCGAGGTGCTCGACGCGATCCTGGGCGCATCCATCCTGCTGGTCGAAGACAATATCTTCAGCCAGCAGGTGGGCCAGGAATTGCTGGAAGACGCGGGCGCCAGCGTGTGCGTGGCCAACAACGGCAGGGAAGCCATCGACCTGCTGCTCAAGGAACGCTTCGATTGCGTGCTGATGGACGTGCAAATGCCGACCATGGATGGCTTTGAAACCACCCGCCTGATACGCGCGCATCCGCAACTGGCGGGCACCCTGGTGATCGCCATGACGGCCAACGCCGGCAGCGAAGACAAGGCGCGCTGCCTGGAGGCCGGCATGGATGAATTCGTCACCAAGCCGATCGCGCCGCAACTGCTGTTCACCGTGCTGGCCAGGTGGATCGCCCAGCGCGGCGGCGTGCGGGTGCGCCCGCCCGCGCCGACGCCCGCGCTTGCGCCCGCACTCGAAAGCACGCTGGATCTGGCGGCGCTGGCGCAAACCTTCGGCCACAAGCCGGAAAAAATGCGCAAGTTCGCCCTCATGTTCCAGGGCGCGGCGCGCGACAGCATCGCCGAAATGCGGGCCGCGCTGGCGCAGGACGATTTTCTGCGCGTGACGGAACTGGGGCACCGCACCAAATCGTCGGCGCGGGCGGTGGGCGCGATGCGCTTCGGCGCCCTGTGCCACAGCCTGGAAGAGTTGGCGACGGACGGCGACCTGGCGCAGGCGCGCCGCCTGGTGGCCCAGCTGGAACCCGAGTTGGAGCGGCTGGAAGAACAGATCGCGCTGGAATTGACCGCCCGCGACCCCGGTTGAC
>DMYQ01000182.1 GCA_003482555.1 Janthinobacterium sp.
CGGGCGCACCACAAAAAAAAGCCGCCGCGGAAAGTTCCGTGGCGGCTTCAGGTGGCGCGGGCGGTGTTTCAGCGACGCTTGCCGCCGGCAACTTCCTCTTCGCGGAACTGTGCCGCCAGCTTGTCGAGCACGCCGTTCACATATTTATGACCGTCGATACCGCCGAAGGATTTGGCCAGTTCGACCGCTTCGTTGATGACCACGCGGTAAGGGATTTCCAGGTTGTTCTTCAGCTCGAAGGCGCCGATCAGCAGGATGCCGTGCTCGATAGGCGACAATTCGGCGATGTTGCGGTCGATCAGCGGTGCGATGCTGGCGCGCAAGGCCACGGAATCCTTGATGGCACCGTACAGCAAGACGCTGAAATGGTCGCCATCGGCCTTGTCGAAGCCGTGCGCGGCACGAATATGGTTCACGACGGTGGCCGCGTCTTCATTGTTAAGCAGCCACTGATACAAACCCTGCAGCGCAAACTCGCGCGCGCGGTGACGCGGCGTGCGGTTCTTGCTGGGGTTGGCGAGCAAAGTTTTCTCTGTCATGATTTCTTACCTGTTCTTAATTACATGTGTTCGCTACAAATTCCGGCCGCGCCGCCGGCATCCGGCGGTGCGCCCGCACTTACTCTTCTTCGCCCGCTTCCTGCAACTCTTCCAGCGCCTGCGCCAGATTGGCCATTTCCACCGCCACCCGGGCCGCGTCCGCGCCCTTGACTTGCATGCGCACTTCCGCTTGCTCGTCGTTTTCCGTCGTCAACACCGCATTGGCGATCGGGATGCCGAAATCGAGGCCGACCCGGGTGATGCCCGCGCCCGACTCGTTCGACACCAGCTCGAAATGGTAGGTCTCGCCGCGGATCACCGCGCCGAGCGCGATCAGGGCGTCGAACTGCTGGGTTTCCGCCATTTTTTGCAGCACCAGGGGGATTTCCAGGGCGCCCGGCACGGTCACGTGCAGCACGTCTTCGTCGGCCACGCCCAGCTGGCTCAACTCGGCCAGGCAGGCCGTCAGCAGGCCGGCGCCGACGATGTCATTGAAGCGGGCCTGGACGATGCCGATGCGCAAGCCGTCACCGGCCAAGTTTGTTTCGTATGTTCCTACTGTCATGACTAGCCTCTTAAAATGGGGGAGTAAATTACCGGGCGCCGGGACGGGCCTGGAAACCGACGACTTCCAGGTCGAAACCCGTCATCGACGGCATCTTCCTCGGGCTGGCCAGCAATTGCATCTTGCCCACGCCCAGTTCGCGCAGGATTTGCGCGCCGATGCCGTAGCTGCGCAAATCCATGCTGGCGGCGCGGCCCTTCGGCTTGACTTCCGGCGTGTCGAGGGCGGTGAACTGCGCGAACAGCTCGGGCGCCGATTCGCCGCAGTTGAGCAGCACCATCACGCCGCGTTCGGTAGCCTTGATGGCCGCCATCGATGCCGACACATTCCAGGAATGGGTGGTCGCTTCCGTTTCCAGCAAATCCAGCACCGATACCGGCTGATGCACGCGCACCAACGCTTCCAGTCCGGGCGCCAGGTCGCCATGCACCAGGGCCAGATGGGCGGCGCCGCTGGGCTTGTCACGGAAGGCGATCAGGCGGAATTCGCCGTGGGCCGTGCGGATCACGCGCTCGGCAACGCGCTCGACCAGGCATTCGTTCTGGCTGCGGTAATGGATCAGGTCGGCGATCGTGCCGATCTTCAGATTGTGTTCGCGGGCGAATTCCAGCAAATCGGGCAGGCGCGCCATGCTGCCATCGTCCTTCATGATCTCGCAAATGACGGAGGCTGGCGTCAAACCGGCCATGGCCGTCAAGTCGCAACCGGCTTCCGTATGGCCGGCGCGCATCAGCACGCCGCCCTTTTGCGCCTTCAGCGGAAAGATATGGCCAGGCTGCACGATATCGGTCGGCTGGGTTTCCTTGGCCACGGCCACCTGGATGGTCTTGGCGCGGTCGGCCGCGGAAATGCCCGTCGTGACGCCTTCGGCCGCCTCGATCGACACCGTGAAATTGGTGCCGTAGGCGGTGCCGTTGCGCGACGTCATCATCGACAGATTGAGCTGGTCGCAGCGTTCCTCGGTCAGGGTCAGGCAGACCAGGCCGCGGGCGTGCTTGACCATGAAGTTGATGGCTTCGGGCGTGACGAAGTCGGCCGCGAGCACCAGATCGCCCTCGTTTTCGCGATCTTCCTCGTCGACCAGGATCACCATACGGCCGGCGCGCAACTCGGCGACGATTTCTTCGGTGCTGGAAATAGACATGTGTTAATCCTTTTGTGGCAAAAACCGCTCGTGCGGTTTTTCTATAGCCTGCTATTTTAATGGATTTAGCGCATCCAAACCTTAATTAACATTTTTCCCGGGCACGGCGCGGCCGAAAGTGCGACAGCGGCGGCGCCAGGCGATGCCTTTCACGCCACTTGTGCTCGCGCCGCCGGATTCCGTGCGGGACTGCGCTCTCGGCCCGGGCCCTCAAGCCGCCAGCGACAGCATGCGCTCGACGTAGCGCGCGATCAAATCGATTTCCAGGTTCACCCGCGAGCCGACGACCAAGTTCTTCAGGGTCGTCATGGCGATCGTGTGCGGGATCAGATTGATCGAAAAACGGCATCCCCGGGCCGCGCCGGCGCCCATATCCTCGACCCGGTTCACCGTCAGCGAGACGCCGTTGACCACGATGGAGCCCTTGAACGCCAGGTATTTGGCCAGCTCGCGCGGCGCTTCCACCACCAGTTCCCAGGACTCGCCCACCGCGTCGAATTTGTGCACCAGGCCCAGGCCGTCGACGTGACCGGACACCAGATGGCCGCCCAGGCGCTCGGCCAGGGTCAGCGCCTTTTCCAGGTTCACCTCGGTGGTCGTGTCCAGGCCGACCGTGCAGTTCAAGCTTTCGCGCGAAACGTCGACGCAAAAGCCCGTGTCGCTCTTCTCGACCACGGTCATGCAAGCGCCATTGATGGCGATCGAGTCCCCCAGCGCGACGTCGGCCAGCGGCAAGCCGCCGGCGTCGATATTCAGGCGCACGCCCGCGTCCGCGCCGCCATCGAGCGGCTGCACCGAGTTAATTTTTCCAACGGCGGCAACAATTCCAGTAAACATGCGATACCAATCTTAAAGGGGAGTGAATCTGGCAAGGATACGCAAATCGGCACCGATTTGCTTGACCTCGTGAAATTTCAATTGATGCTTGCGATCGAGCTCGGTGAGCGCCGGCAGCGCGAACATGCCTTGCGCGTCGCCCAGCAAGGCCGGCGCCAGGTAGACCAGCAATTCATCGACGCAGCCTTCGCGTATCAGGGAACCGTTCAGCTTGGCGCCCGCCTCGACGTGCAATTCATTGATTTGACGCCGGCCCAGTTCGCGCATCAGTTGCGGCAAGTCGACCTTCCCGGCCGCATTCGGCAACAGGATGACTTCGGCGCCGGCCGCGCACAGCGCCGCTTCCTTTTCCGGGTCGCCGACGGCGGCCACGATCCAGGTGCCGCCACCGTCGAGCACGCGCGCCGTGGGGCTGATCTCGAGCCGGCTGTCGACGACGATGCGGCGCGGCTGGCGCGGCGTGTCCACGGCGCGCACCGTCAATTGCGGGTCGTCCGCCTTGACGGTGCCGATGCCGGTCAGGATGGCGCAGGTGCGCGCGCGCCACGCGTGGCCATCGGCGCGCGCTTGCGGCCCGGTGATCCATTGGCTCTGGCCATTGTGCAGGGCCGTCATGCCGTCCAGGCTGGCCGCCGTTTTCAGGCGTACCCAGGGCCGGCCGCGCCGCATGCGCGCGAAGAAGCCGATATTCATTTCATGGGCTTGCTCGGCCAGCAAGCCCGTGCTGACGGCGATGCCGGCCGCTTCCAGCTTGGCCAGTCCCTGCCCCGCGACCAGCGGATTGGGGTCGCTCATGGCGGCGACGACGCGGCCCAGGCCGGCGCGCACCAGGGCGTCCGAGCAGGGCGGCGTGCGCCCGTGGTGGTTGCACGGCTCCAGGGTGACGTAGGCGGTGGCGCCGCGCACGTCGTGGCCGCGCGCGGCCGCGTCCTTGAGCGCCTGCACTTCGGCGTGATCCTGGCCGGCCGGCTGGGTCACGCCGGCGCCGATGACGCGGCCATCCTTGACGATGACGCAGCCGATGCGCGGGTTGGGCGAGGTGGTGTAGAGTCCTTTGGCGGCCCATTCCAGCGCCAGGGTCATGCCATCGAGATCGTTGAGTATTTGCACGGTATCTTTTAAAAAAGTGAAAGAGCGACGAGTGTAGCTAGTCGGCGGCGCCGCAACTGTCCGGCTCGACCTCGGGATCGCAGACGCGCGCCCGGCCCAGCATATTGATCTTGATGTTGCGCACGCTGCCGCCCATGGCCACAGAGATGGTGCCGAAACGCGCCGCCATGCTGTTGCTGACGCTGCAACTGCGTCCGGCTCCATTATAAGCAAGATAGGACGGCAACTGTTTCGAGGAAAACACCGCCTTGATGGAAATGCCGGCGCCGACCGGCCCCTGGCGGAAGATCAGCTCGTCGCCGGGGTCCAGGCTCACGCTGGCGTTCCTGTCGACGAACACCACCCAGCCCCGGCTCCAGTCGCCCCCCGGCTCGGACGGCATCAGCAACACGCGCTCGCCGCGCGCGATCGCTTGCGCGCGCGTCAGATCGAGCGCCGCAAACAGATCGTTGGTGGCGACGCGCAAGCGCTGGCGTGCGATCAGCCCGCTCAAGTTGGGGATGGCCGCCGCCAGCACGATGGCGGCAATCGCCATCACCACCATCAGTTCGGTCAGGCTAAAACCGCGCCGGCCGCGCCTCATGGCCAGCAACGCGGCGCCACGCCGGACACGCTGCGCTCGCCCGCGCTGCTAAGCGACAAGATGCCGCAATCGAGGTCGCGATATACGCGATCGACCTTGGCCGTGCCGGGCCGGGCGTTCAATTGCACGCATTGGGCAATGGCTTCGCCCGGGCAGGCGACGCCCTCGATTTCATAAGCGCTCTCGGCCGCGCTGGCGCCCGACCACCATTTGAACAATTTCTCGGCCGGATCCGTCGAATTGGACGAAAAGGCCAGATAACTGTTGTTTAGCGAGAAATAGCGCTCTTGCTGTTGCATCAATTGCAGCAGCGCCGCCTGTGCCTGGGCGCGCTTGCCAAGGACAATGTAGCGATGCAGGGACGGGTAAGCCAGCGCCGCCAGAATGCAGACGATCGCCAGCACGGCCATCAATTCGATCAGCGCGAAAGCCGTGGAGCGCCGCCGCGCGGGGCGGATATCCCGGATATGTCGGACGTGTCGGATATATCGCATGCCGCCCTCCCTTATTTGGTGCTGGCCGCGTGCAATTCGCGCCAGTTCGTCACTTCGCGCCACCCCAGCCGTTTGGCCGGCATGGACAGGGTGGCCTTGCGCACGCCGCCGCCCGGCGCCAGCACCACATATTCTTCCGTTACCAGAGCTCGCCCGGTCGCATTGCGGGCGCCGGCGCGCGCCTTCACTCGAAAAACAAGGGGTGGGCCGGCGCTGCCGGCGTCGAGGATTTTCCCCGTCACGGCACCGGCCTGCGCCAGGCCAGTCTCGTCGACGGCGTAGCCGCTCAGGCTATCGACGATATAGGCGCGCGTGCGCGGCCCCGCGCAGGGGTCCCGGCCCGGCGCCAGGGAATTGAAAAACAGTTTGCCGGCGGCCAGCACCGGATTGCCGATGCCGCGCTCGCCGTCCGTGTGCGGAAAATCGAAATACCAGCCCTGCCTGGCGCCCGCGCCCGCATAGCTGAACGCGGCGCCGCCCACCGCCAAGCCGGCCGCGCCGCCGGCCCCGCTCAGGGTGCGCGGCGTCAGCGCGGCGCGCCCGGCCGGCACGCTCTGATCCGCCAAGCCATCGCGGATCGCATAAAACGATTGCTGCCTAAAATTGGCCGGCAAGGCGTCCCCGTCTTCGATGAATTTCCCGGTGCCGAACAGGATCAGATAGCCACCGCCGGGGGCGAAGGCCAGCTTCGGCTGCGCGCTGATCGGCTGGTGCGCGCCGGCGCCGTCGCGCGCCACGAACAGGGCGTGCCGCTCGACGGCGCCCGGCCAGGGCGCGCCGCCGCCAAAGTCGACGCGCCACAGATTGCCCTGCAAGTCGCCGGCGTAGGCATGGCGCACGGCGCCGTCGCCACCGAGCGCCAGCGCCGGCGGGCCGATGGCGTTGGCCGTGCCCGGATCGCCGGCCGGTAGCGCCAGCCTGTAGTAATTGACGCCGAGGCGCCAGGCTTGCGCGGCCGGCTTGTCCAGCGCCAGCAGGAATAGCGCGCCGACATGGCTATTCAAACCGCTCGTCAGCACGGCGAAATAACGGTATTGCGGCAAGCCGTCCTTGACGCCGGTCTTGAACTTGGCGATGGCCGGCGCGGCCAGCAGATTGCCCATGGCGACGTCGTCGCGGTCGGTGAATTCCCACAGCGCGCCGCCGGCCTGGAAATGATCCGGCTCGCTCACGTCGAGCGCGAACACCCCGCGCGCGCCGGCGCCCATGCCCGACACCAGCACGGTTTTCCAGCCGCCCGGCAGCAGGGCTTCGCCGGCGGCGGCGGCGCCGTCCACATAGGCGCGGTGCGCGCCGCGCACGCCGGTCAACTCATTGAGCGCGCCCATCAGGGCATTTGGCACGTAGGCGAACAATTCGGCGCCGCCGGCCGCGTCGAAGGCGTGCAGCATGCCATCGTTGGCGCCCACATAGACGACCTGGCGCCGGTTCTTGTGGCGCGCATAAAAAGCATCGTATGCGGGGCCTTGCAGGCCGGCCGAGGGCGCGCCCACGAAGACGGGCGCGGCGTGAACGATATCGCCCAGCACGCCATCGCGGCGCCGGAAAATACCGCCGGCCCGCCCCATTTCCCGGCTGCGATCCCCGCGCAGATAGTTCAGGCGCGCCTCGCCCAAGCCATCGGCGCGCCTGGCGCCCGCTTCGCCCGGACCCGGCGGCAGGTCCAGCAAGGCGCGCTGCCGCGCCGACAATTGCGCCCACTCGAAGCTGATCGTGGCCGGCTTGCCGTCCGCCGCGCCAAAGGTGTAGACATGGCGCGCGGCCGGGACCGTTGGCTTGGCGCCGGGCTGGCCGCCCAATATGGCGCCGGCTTCCCACAGGCGCTTGCCGATGCGCGGCAAGCCCTCGCCATCCATTTCCACGGCAAAGCGGGACAGGCCGCCGCGCCTGGCCGCGGCGGAAAAATCGGCTTGAAACAGATAGCCGTCTTCAGCGGCGACGGGTGTCGTCATCAGGAACGGGCCCGGCTGAAGGTCCGGCCCGGCGGCGGCGCCGGCAAACATGGCGCGGATGGCGGCGATCAGCGCGGCCGGATCGCCACCCAGGGCGTAGTGGGCGGGATAGCCATCCGCGCCGCCCGGTTCGGCGTCCGCCAAGACCGGCCGGGCACCTGCTTCGCCGTTCGCGCCAAGGGGATTGCCGTCGAAACCGCCGTATTTCGCGGCCAGGTAAAGTTGCCTGTCGCGGGGATCGAGAGCGCCGGCGCCCGCCCCGGCGCCCGGGTCGAGGTCGATGACATAATTGTCGACCCGCGCCGCGCCGTCCGCGCGAATCGCATTCGTGTGCGCCCAGTACGCCAGGCCGGCGATATAGTAGGTGCCGCGCCCGGCCGCGCCCGTGTCTTGCCGTTCCAGCCCGCGCAGGCCGGGACGCGGGGCGCCGTTGCCATGGGCGCCGGCCGGGTCGGCTTCCATGTCGCCGAGCCGGCGCGTCCATTCCATCGCGTTCAGTGGCGCCAGAGGGCCGAACGCATCGGGCGCGCGCGCGGCGTCCGCATGATCGGTGCGGGTATTGCCGGGCACGTAGCGGTCGCCGTCCGTGTAGGCGTCGCCGACCGTCAGGATCACGTCGCGCTGGCACGAGGCCGCCAGCGGATCGCGCCAGGCGCCGAGCATGGGCAAGCCGTCGTCGCTGGCGAAGCCCGGCTTACCGGCGCTGGGCTGGCGCCCCTGCAAATAACGCAGGGCTTCGTAATACAGTTCGCTCAGCGGTTCGGCGTTCTTGTAGACGCCGAGCCGGCCCGGCGCGCTACGCCCCAGCAGGTTGACGTAGTTGAGCACGCCGGCGCCCCCCGTCAGGACGCCGCTGGCGCCGTTCCATTCGGGCCGGTCGTTGACGCTGGCGCTGAAATCGGGCGCCTCGTATCGGCTCTGGCCGATATGCCCGAGCGCCGCGCGCAGGGCGCCGCCGTACAGATTCGGGTCGCCGGCGCCGTGCTCGGTCAAATAAGCGAACAGGCCAAAGCGCATCTTGCCCGCATATTGCTGCAGGCTGCCGGCCGGTTTGTAGGCATTCGCATATGCGACGCACAAGTCGGGGCGGCGCGGCCCTTCGGCGGTGTCGCACACTTTCACGCGCGCCAGGAATTCGCCGAAAAACCTGTCGCCATGTCCAGGTGCGCCGGGGTCGGCGGGTATGCGCGGCGTGTCGCAATTGCCGCCATCGGGGGAATCGCTGAACAGGATGCGGTTACGGCAAGAAACGACGTATAGCACCGCCGTGTCGAAAGGCGTCACTTGATTCGGCGCGCCACCGGCCCCGCCCGCGCGCAAGACCTTGCGCGGAAAATACCGGGGATGGGCATAGAAATCGGGATTCCGCTTGCCATCCGGCAGATAGGCGCGCTGCAACACCGTCAAGCCCGGCTTGTCGATCACGCGGTCGCCCCCGCTCAAAGCGTAGCGCAGGATGTCGAGCGTGGCGGCGCCGGCCCAATTCATGAAGTTGCCGCTGAATGAATCGGCACCGCATTCGTGACTGGCGCTGGCCGCCTTCGACACCGTGAAGTAAGCGGTCGCTTCGTTCAAGTCCGGTTCCATGGAGATGCCGCCGGCCTTGCGTCGCAATGGATAGACATAACACATGCGGGCATCGAAATAGCCCGCGTACTCCTTGCCGCGCGCATAATCGTCGGCGCCCGGATAGGCCGCGCCGGCGGCCGTATAGCCGAGCGACAGATTGAGCAAGAGATTCGGCGGCACCCGCGCGCCGGCCGCGCCCGGTGTGCCATCGGCGATGTCGACTTCCGGCGTGGCGGCGGGGGCGGTGTTGGTGGCATTGGCGGCAAGGTCCAACACCAGCGCCAGCACCAGCGCCAGCGTCGCCCGCAGGATTGCCACGAAGCGCCTCATGGCATGCTCCCGGACACGTCCGGCTTGCAATAAAAACTTTGCAAGACCACCTGGCTGCCTTCGCGCGGGCCGAAACCGATCGCGGTGATCCGGTAGAAATAGCGCGCAGCCGTGGTCGCATCCTCCCCTTCCCGCGTGTAAGGCAGCAGCTCGATGATATAGCGGGGCCGCTTGAACGGCAAAAAACCCTCCCCGGTACGCATCGTCGCACCCGTGAACTGGCCGTAGGGCACGGACTTCGCGCTGGCGGGCGCGCCGTCCGAGAAATCCACGCTTTGCCACACGGGCGTGCGGCCCTCTGCCGCGCGCAGGCACAGCCCCAGGCTGGCGTTGCCCAGCCCGGCGCCGCAACCGTCGGCAAAGCCCAGTGCGCTATCCGGCGCGAACAGGGCGCCGCGTCCCGGCGCGCCGGGCGCGCCCTCGATATCATGTTCCGCATCCATCAATGCCTCCTCCGCCGCTTGAAAAGCAATGTGCCAGTCGCGCTCGCCGCGCGCCGACTTTTCTCCCTGCAAGGCCAACTGGGCCGCCGACGCGCCCATCAGCAAGATGGCGATCAGCAAACACAGGGCCAATACCAGCGCCACGCCGCGCTGGCCGGCGCCGCGACGGCGGAAAGGACGCGCCTTCCTCATCGTTCGCTCTGCGGGTTGCGCAACAAAATAGTCGCATCGACCATGCGCCGGGCCCGCCCGCGCTGCGCCGGCGGCAAGATTTTTTCATCGATGGCGACGCCCGTGTCGCCGCCGCCCCAGGCGTCGGAATAAGCTTTGCCGAACAAGTCGAAGCGGGCCGGCAAAGCGCCGCCGGCCGAGCCGGGCGCCCCGTGCAACAAGAGCGCCACCTTGACGCTGACCACCCGCTTCCAGTGGGTCTTGCGGTTACGGTCGAGCGCCCTTTCCGCCGCGTTGGCGCCTAGCGGCACCAGGGCGCCGTCCAAGCCTTCGATCGCGCTCGCGTTCACATACAAATTGGCGACGCCGTCGGCCGGATCGTCGGTGTCGAGCCCGTACAAGACCTGGAAACTGTCGACCCCGCGCACGATGGCGTCGGCGCCCCAGCCGTTCGCGCCGCGATATTTGCAGCGCAACTCGGCCTCGCCGCCGGCATCGCTGCCGACATAGAAAATGCTCCAGCTCCGCTGCGCGTCGGACGCCGCCTTAGCGACGCCGAAGCCGGCGCAATTGAGCACGCTGCCGTCGCCGTCCGCGCCGGCCCCTGCGCCGACATAGCGCAGGGCCAGCACGTCGCTGCCGTTGACGGCGCCGCCCAGCGGCAGCTCGATGCCCTCGCTGTCCCGCCCCAGCGTGCGCGCGTCGATGCCGCTCACGCTGGCGCCGTCTTCTGGCCGGGCGCCGAGCGGCCCGGCATCGTCGTCCCAGCCGCCGAAGGCGCTCTGGCGCACGGCCCGGCCTATGGTTTGCAGCGCATACAAACCGCCATCGTTCAAACGTGCCGCCTCGGCCTGGTTCAAATAACTGGCGCTGGCAGACACCAGCAAGGCGCTGCCGACCAGGGCGACCAGCGCGCCCAGCGCCAGCGCCACGGTCAGCTCGGCCATCGTCACGCCGCGCGCGCGCCGGGGCGCGCCGCCCTGGCGGCGCCTCATTCCGGCGCCCCCGTCAATGGCAATTCCACGCTGGGCGCATAGCGCCGCTGGTCGTCGCGCTGGGGTGAACCGTCCGGATTCTTGCCGCGCCAGCCCAGTTTGATGACGATGGGCGCGGCGCCACCCCCGCCGCAATCCCAGGTGGCGTTGCGGCGGCCACTGTCCCACAGCCCCGCGTCGCGGCAAATCACCAGCCTGCCGCCGGGCAGCGCCGCCCGAACCTGCTGCTCCAGTTCGTAAATGTCGAAGCTGGCCAGTTCCGCGCCGCTGCACGGGGACGCGCCGAAACACAGGTGCGCGGGCACGCTCGGCGCGGCATCGGTGGCGGCGTCGTAGCGCAGGTTCAGATAGGGATTGGCGGCGTCGCCGAGGCGCATTTGCGCGACGTTGGCGCGCATCCGGTCGGCCATGCCGGAAGCCAGATGCACCGCCTCCGACAGCAGCGCCGATTGATGCCGGGTGCGCAGGGCCGACAATTGCATGGCGGTGCCGCCGAGCAAACCCAGCGCCAGCAGCAAGATCGCCACCAGCACTTCGACGATGCTGAAACCGGAAACTCCGCGAGCGCGCATGACTCCTCCCAGGGAACACATCTGTGCCGGGAGGGCTGGCGGGCGGGCCTGCTCACTCCGTATGGCTCAGCTAGAAGTTAGCAGAGCATCCATTTTCGGACATGAGAATACGCAAGCGCGGCGTAAAAACCGCCGCGGCAGGGTCGAGATTACTGCAGGAAAGTTGACGTGGACTATTGCAAAAAAGAAGGAATCGAGGGTGCCTGTGGAAGAAAACGGGCGTTCAGCGTCAAAAATATCAAGAACGCCAACACCGTCGAGGACGGCGCATGGCTTGAAGACGCATGCCCCGCCTCAAGGCTTGCGCGGCTTGCGCTCATGACCGACTTCGGCGATGGCATCCTGAAACTCGGCCAAGTCTTCGAAATTCTTGTACACGGACGCGAAGCGAATGTAAGCGATCTTGTCGAGCTGCTTCAATTCCTGCATCACCAATTCGCCGATGTATCCGGAATCGACTTCGCGCTTGCCGCTCGTGAGCAGCTTTTCCTGGATAGACGAAATGGCCGTGTCCACGGCGGCGGCCGCAACGGGACGCTTGCGCAAGGCCAGCATTAAACTGCCACGCAACTTAGCCGCAGCGAACTCCGTCCGGCTGCCATTCTTTTTGACGACGACGGGCATGATAAGTTCAATGCGCTCGTAAGTGGTGAAGCGCTTGTCGCACTTTGCGCAGCGGCGGCGGCGGCGAATCGCATCGCCCTCCTCGGATACGCGCGTATCGAGCACCTGGGTCTCGTCATGCTGACAAAAGGGACATTTCATGTAGGCTGCAAAGACATAAACTTACTTGTTTCGACAACACGGGCGCGCGGCGGTTCGGCCGCGCGCCCATGCCTGAACTAAGGATCAACGATTCAAGCGGCGTACACCGGATGCGCATCGGCCAGCACCTTGACGGCGGCCTTGACGCGTTCGATGGTGGCGGCGTCGTGCGGATTGTCGAGCACGTCGGCGATCAGATTGCCCACTTGCGTCGCGTCCGCTTCGTTGAAGCCGCGCGTGGTCATCGCCGGGCTGCCCAGGCGAATGCCGGAAGTGACGAACGGCTTTTGCGGATCGTTCGGGATACCGTTCTTGTTGCAAGTGATGTGAGCCGAACCCAGGATCGCTTCGGCTTCCTTGCCGGTCAGGTTCTTGGCGCGCAAATCGACCAGCATCACGTGCGACTCGGTGCCGCCGGACACGATGCGCAAACCGCGCGCGATCAGGGCCTTGGCCAGCGCGTCGGCGTTTTTCACCACTTGCTTTTGATATACGACGAATTCCGGGCTCAGCGCTTCCTTGAAGGCCACGGCCTTGGCGGCGATGACATGCATCAAAGGGCCGCCTTGAATGCCGGGGAAGATCGCCGAATTGATGGCTTTCTCGTGCTCGGCCTTCATCAAGATGATGCCGCCGCGGGGGCCGCGCAACGATTTGTGCGTGGTCGAGGTGACGAAGTCGGCGTGCGGCACCGGATTCGGGTACAGGCCGGCGGCGATCAAGCCCGCGTAGTGGGCCATGTCGACCATGAAATAGGCGCCCACGTCCTTGGCGACCTTGGCGAAACGCTCGAAGTCAATCTTTTTCGAAAACGCCGAGGCGCCGGCGATGATCAATTTCGGCTTGCGTTCGTGGGCCAGGCGTTCCATCGCCTCGTAATCGATGTCTTCTTCCGGCGTCAAGCCGTAGGAGACGACATCGAACCACTTGCCGGACATGTTCAGCGGCATGCCGTGCGTCAAATGACCGCCTTCGGCCAGCGACATGCCCATGATCAGGTCGCCCGGTTTGAGCATGGCGAAAAACACGCCCTGGTTCGCCTGCGAGCCGGAATTCGGCTGCACGTTGGCGCATTCGGCGCCGAACAGTTGCTTGACGCGGTCGATCGCCAGTTGCTCGGCGATGTCGACGAATTCGCAGCCGCCGTAGTAACGCTTGCCCGGATAGCCTTCGGCGTATTTATTCGTCAGTTGCGAACCTTGCGCTTCCATCACGGCCGGCGAGGTGTAGTTTTCCGACGCGATCAGCTCGATGTGATCGTGCTGGCGCACGTTTTCCTTCTGGATAACGGCCCACAATTCCGGGTCGACGTTGGCGAGGGTGTGATCTTTTGCGAACATGTAAATTCCAATCGATAGTAAATATGACGGTATTGCCAGGATCGAATGAGGGCCGAGTGTATACGGAAAGGCAGCCTCTTCGTGCATTTCCATCGTGGGCTGCCCAGGCGAACGGCGTATGAAATCTCACGTTTCCCGGTGGATGCCCACCTTTCGCCGGTGGATCGACGACCACAAGGTGGCCATCTTCCCGACTTTTCGCCAGTCACGTGAGACGTAATGGAAGCCAAATTGTAGATTAAGTGCTCCGTTTGAGCAAGGAAAGCGCTGCATCTCTTGCAACGTCGCGGGGGCGGCCGGCCCGATTTCGGCGCCGCCCCGGCCAGGGCCACCGTTTCGGATACAATTTTGCCAGTGTCGCGCATCATCACACCAGCTTTCATTCACCACAGGGATTTCATCATGATCGTCTTCATCACGGGCGCCAGCGCCGGTTTCGGCGCCGCCATGGCACGCACCTTCGTCAAGGGCGGCCACCAGGTCATCCTCAGCGGCCGCCGCGCCGACCGCCTGCGGGCGCTGGCGGCGGAACTGGGCGCGGCCGCCCTGCCCGTCGTCATCGACGTCAGCGACAAACTTTCCATCCACACCGCCCTGGCCGCGCTGCCAGAAGCCTGGCGCCAGATCGACGTGCTGATCAATAACGCCGGCCTGGCCCTGGGCACCGGCCCGGCCCAGAACGCCGAACTGGAAGACTGGGAAACCATGATCGCCACCAATTGCACCGGCCTGGTGACGATGACGCGGGCGATCTTGCCGGCCATGGTGGCGCGCGGCTCCGGCCTGGTGATCAACCTGGGCTCGATCGCCGGCGCTTATCCTTATCCGGGCGGCAACGTGTATGGGGCCACCAAGGCCTTCGTCGAACAATTCACCCTGAACCTGCGGGCCGATCTGGTCGGCACCGGCGTGCGCGCCAGCAATATCGCGCCCGGCCTGTGCGGCGGCACCGAATTTTCCAATGTGCGCATGAAGGGCGACGACGCCGCCGCCGCCAAGGTCTACGAGGGCACCGTGCCGCTGACGGCCGAAGACATCGCCGACACCGCCTACTGGATCGCCACCCTGCCGCCGCATATTAATATCAACAATATCGAGATGATGCCGACTTGCCAGGGCTTTTCGCCGTTCACCATCAAACGCGTCTAAGCGCTTGCGGGCGGCGGCCCGGCTCGGCCGCCTTCGCTTCGGCCGGCCTGTCAGTCGCCGCAGGGCGTCGGGTCGCTGAAGTCGAGCAGATGCCAGAGCCCGCCCACGTTCACCAGGATCAGGGGCGCAAAGCCGTTCTCGTAGTCGGCGCGCCAGATCAAGACGTCGGCCGCGCCGTCGCCGTCCAGGTCGAGGACGATCGTGGAGGCACGCTCTTGCTCAGTCCGGGTAAGCTTGGCCCTGCCCAGCTTGATAGTGCGTGGAAAGTGCAAGACCGTGAGGGGATTATCGAAGGGCGCGGCGGCCGCCAGCGCCGCCTTGCCCGGCCATGCCGGTTGCTCGGTACTCAGACATTCCCCGTTGCGCCCGCCCGGCACCTCCCTGCGCTCGGCCAGGGTGGTGGCCATCAGCAAGGTTTGCTGCTCGCTCAAGACCAGACCATAGACCGGCGTCGCCAGCGCTTGCGTGACCATGCCCATGTCCGAGGCGCCGTTGCGGGCGGGGCCGCTGATATCGTCGCCGCCCCAGGCCAGCGCGTGGTTGACCGTCAACTTCCACGGTATGCCGTATTGGGCGCTGAATTTCTCCGGCAAGGGCAAAATGCCGCCGATCTCGCTCACATTCTTGAAAAACGAGGCGCGCGCGGGCGGCGGGACGAATTTGCCGAATAGTTCGGGATCCCTGTAGCTGATCTGCGGCAGTTCCGGGTCGGCCGGCGCGTCCGGCGTGGCTGCGGCCCGCTTCACGCGCGCCAGCACCTCCGCCCAGGTCGGCGCCGGCGCGTACAGGGAAGCGGGCGCGACGACGCCTTTTGCCAGCAGGGCCTTCATGGCGTCGAATTCCGGGATGGCGGCGCGCCTGAGCGGGGGCGCATTCTTCCAGTGGCTGCTGCCAGGCGGCGCGGCGCCGATGAAACGCTCTTCCAGCTCGCGCTGTTTGGCCGGCAATTGCGTGCGCTCGAAATAGGCGGCGGCCGCCAGCAGGCGCGAATAAGCGGGCTCCAGCCAAAAAGCCCGCGGCACCGGATAGGCGGGATTATCCAGTCCATCGGCCAGGGTCGGCGCCCCCAGCCCGACCAGGGTCGCCGCCTTATCGCTCAGCATGGCGCAGGCGATGTAAGCTTGCTGGCCTTCGCCCCAGGCGATTTCGCAGGCGCCATCATGCTCGCCCAACTGTTTTACGGGCGTGTTGATCACCAGCCGCGCGCGCACGGCGGCGTTTTTTTCCGCGCCGGCGCGCACATTGACGAAGGATCCGCCCACCCAACGCGGAACGGGCGCAAGTTTGGGCGAAGGTTTTGAGCAACCGCCCGCGCCAACCAAGAATAATACCGTTACAATATCGCGACGCAAGATCATGCCATCCCCTATTCATGCAATATAAGCAATATTCTAGCAAGACTAGTTTGGCTGCCCCGTTTCGCCGCGGTCTGGCGTCGAGGATGAGGCCGCGCCCGACCGACGGCGGCACTGTTAATTGTCGCAAAACGTAAGCGTGTGTTACAAAGCTGTTTGTTTGTTATGGGATAGGTTTTACTGTTGCAGTGCAACTTAATATGCTTGGCGTCAAGCAGCGACGCCGCCCGGCCGCCCGTCCCGGCGGCCCCGACCAATAATAATATCGCGTAAAATGTTGCTCAATCTTACTAGTGGCAAGTCAACCATGCCTTCAGTCTTCACCTGGAAACTCCGCGTCTATTACGAAGACACGGATGCCGGCGGCATTGTCTATTATGCCAACTACCTGAAATTTTTCGAACGCGCGCGCACCGAATGGTTGCGCGCCCTCGCTGTCGGTCAACATGACATGCTGCGCGACCATGACGCCATGTTCGTCGTCAAGAACGTCAGCGCCGACTATCATGCGCCCGCAAAACTCGATGATGTACTAGAATTAACGTTAACAATAGAAAAAATGGGGCGCGCCTCCATCCTCTTCGTCCAAGAGGCTTGGTGCGCCGACCGTCTGCTCAACACGGCCCGCGTCAAGATCGGCTGCGTCGATTCGACCCTGCGCCCGCGCGCGGTGCCGCCCGATGTGGCGGCCAAGATGCGCGCCGCCTGAACGGCACGCCCGCCCTCCCGGACCTTACGATCCCCCACACAGACTGCCCGCCCATGAACGCAACACAAGACCTTTCCTTCCTTGCACTCATCACCAACGCCCACTTGATCGTGCAACTGATCATGGCACTGCTGCTCGGCATCTCGCTGACCAGCTGGACCTATATCTTCCGCAAGATCTTCGCGGTGCGGGCGGCGCGCCGGCAGACGGTTGAATTCGAACGCAGCTTCTGGGCCGGCGGCAATCTGCACGCGCTGCACCAGAGCGCGGGCAGCAACCGCGACAACGGCGGCGCCCTGTCGCGCATCTTCGACGCCGGCATGGGCGAATTCATCAAGGGCAAGGCGTCCTACGGCAGCCGCGAAGCGCTCGACGTGGGCGCGGTGCTCGACGGCGCCCGCCGCGCCATGCGCGCCGCCTTCCAGCGCGAAATGGACGTGCTCGAATCGCACCTGGCCTTCCTCGCTTCGGTCGGTTCCGTCTCGCCTTACATCGGCTTGCTCGGCACCGTCTGGGGCATCATGAACGCCTTCCGCGGCCTGGCCAATGTGCAACAGGCAACCCTGGCCGCCGTCGCGCCCGGCATTGCCGAAGCCCTCATCGCGACCGCCATCGGCCTGTTCGCCGCCATCCCGGCCGTGGTCGCCTACAACCGTTTTTCGCACGATATCGACCGCCTGGCGATCCGCTTCGAAAGCTTCGTCGAAGAGTTTTCCAACATCTTGCAACGGCAATCCCGTTAATCAGGAGGCAGACCCATGGCATCCTCATTTTCCAGCGGCATGCGCGGCAGCCGCACCCGCAAATTCAAGTCGGAAATCAACGTGGTGCCGTATATCGACGTCATGCTGGTGCTCCTGATCATTTTCATGGTCATGCCCTCGTCGAACAATCCCAGCGTGGTGAACCTGCCCAGCGCGGAAAAAACGACCCGTCCGCCCGACGACTATATCCAGATCGTCCTCAAGCCGAACGGCGCGCTGTCGCTGGGCGTGAACGGCAAGAACGCGCTGGCGCCGGAAACCGCGCCCAACCGTAACGCCCTGCTGCGCAAGTTGCGCGTGCTGCACGCCGACAATCCCGACTTCCCGGTGCTGATCGCCGGTGACAGGGAAAGCAAATACGACGATGTGATCCAGCTGATTTCGGAAGCGAAGAAGATGGGCATCAACCGGGTCGGACTGGCCACCAAGTAAAGACTAAGACACCTTGCAGACGACAAAAAACGCCCCCGCCGGCGACACCCCGTACCGGGTGCCGCGTGATAGCAGCCGCTGGCCCTCACTGGCCATGGCGGCGGCCATGCACGCCTTGCTGTTTTTCTTCCTGTGGGCCGGCGTGCACTGGCAAAGCACGCCGCCGGTCGCCGTCGAGGCCGAGGTGTGGGACATGAAGACCCAGGCCGCCGCGCCGAAGGCGCCGCCCGAACCGGAAGCCGAAGCGACGCCGCCGACGCCGACACCGCCGCCGGTCGAGCGCGTGGCGCCGCCGCCGGAACCGGTCGTCGAACCGCCCGTAGCCAAGGTGCCCGACGCCGATATCGCGCTGGAACGGCGCAAGCAAAAACTCAAGCTGGCGAAAGAAAAGCTGGCCGAGGAAGAGCGCCGCGAGGAATTGCGCAAACAAGAAGAACAAGAGAAAGCCGACAAAGCGGCTAAGCTGGCCAAATTGCAGGACAGGGCCGAGGCCAAGGCGAAAGCGCTGGCCGAGGCCAAGGCGGAAGCCAAGGCCGAGAAGGACAAGGAAGCGGAGAAACTGGCAGAGAAGAAGGAACTGGCCGAGAAAAAGGAACTGGCCGAGAAGAAGGTCGCTGCCGACAAGCTGGCCAAGGCCAAGCGCGCCGCCGAGGAGAACAAGGCGATCGACAAGCTGCGCGCCGAGGACATGCGCAGGATGACCGGCGCCATCGGCTCGGGCGGCAGCGGCACGGCGGCCAAGTCAACCGGGCCGCGCAGCGACAGCGGTTACCAGGCCGCCGTCACCGCCAAGATCAAGGGTAACCTGGCATACACTGGCGGCAGCGACATGGAAGGCGATCCGCGTGCCGTCTTCAAGATAGAACAGTTGCCGACGGGGGAAATTCTGTCGGTGCGCAAGGTCAAGAGCAGCGGCATCCCCGCCTACGACAGCGCGGTGGAAAACGCCATTCATAAATCCTCGCCCCTGCCGAAAAAGAAGGACGGCACGGTCGACCGCGAAGTCACAGCGGAATTTAAATTGAAGGACACGCCTTAATGTTTACCATGAAAAAAATCCATCGCATCCTCGTCTGCGCCGGCCTGCTGGGCGGCGCCAGCCTCGCGCAGGCGCAGTTGCACGTCGAGATCACCGGGGTCGGCAGCAATCAGATCCCGATCGCCATCGCCGCCTTCGCCGACGAATCGGTGGCGCCGGCCAGCGTTTCCGCCATCATCAAGGCCGACCTGGAACGCAGCGGCATGTTCAAGATCATCGACACCGGCGGCCCCATTTCCGAGACCAGCAATATCGACTACGGCCAGTGGAAGTCGCGCGGTGCCGACGCCCTCGTCGTCGGCAGCGTGCAGCGCCTGGCCGACGGCCGCTTCGACGTGCGCTACAAGCTGCTCGACACCGTCAAGGCCAGCCAGTTGTCGGCGCTCGACCTGTCGGCCTCGCAGCAATTCACGCGCGTCTCGGCGCACAAGATCGCCGACGACATTTACCAGAAGCTGACCGGCGTGCGCGGCGCCTTCGCCACCCGCATCGCCTACGTCACCCAGTCCGGCCGCCAATACCGCCTGGAAGTGGCGGACGCCGACGGCGAGGGCATCCAGGTGGCGCTGCGTTCGAACGAACCGATCATTTCACCGTCCTGGTCGCCCGACGGCACCAAGGTCGCCTATGTCTCGTTTGAAAAGAAAAAGCCCATCGTCTACGTGCAAAACCTGGTGACGCGGGCGCGCGCCATCATCGCCAATGAAAAAGGTAGTAATTCGGCGCCCTCGTGGAGCCCGGACGGCAGCAAGCTGGCCGTGGCCCTGTCGCGCGACGGCCATACCCAGGTGTATTCCGTCAACGCCGACGGCGGCAATCTGCGCCGCCTGTCCAACAGCAACGGCATCGACACCGAGCCGCAATTTTCCGCCGACGGCCAGAGCATCTACTTCACCAGCGACCGCAGCGGCGGCCCGCAAATCTACCGCATGAGCGCCGGCGGCGGCGACGCCAAGCGCGTCACCTTCGGCGGCAGTTACAATATCAGTCCGCGCATCGCTTCGGACGGCAAGACCCTGGCCTATATTTCCCGCCGCGACGGCAATTTCCAGCTGTACGCGCTCGACCTGGCCAGCGGCCAGGAACTGCGCCTGTCCGACACGGCCAGCGACGAATCGCCGAGCTTTTCACCGAACGGCAAGTACATCATGTACGCGACCGCCTCGGGCGGACGCAAGTCGCTGGCCGTGGTATCGGTCGACGGCCGCGTCAAGCAACGCTTGACCACGCAAGCGGGCAATATCAAGGAGCCCACTTGGGGTCCTTTCATGAAATAATCGCACTTTCACAACGACCAGGAGAAGAAAATGAGTAATTTTAAAAGTTTAGCTTTCGTCATCACCACTGCCGCCCTGCTTTCCGCTTGCAGCACCCCCGTGAAACTGGCCGACACCCCGGTCGTCGAGCGCGCGCCTGAACACGCGACGCCGCCGCCCGTCGACACGCGCGCGGTGAACCCGGTCGATACCGCGTCGACCGATCCGCTCAACGACCCGCAAGGCGTGCTGGCCAAGCGCAGCGTATACTTCGACTTCGACAGCTATGTCGTGCGCGACGCCGACAAACCGGTGGTGGAAAACCATTCCCAATACCTGAGCAAGAACAAGACCCGCAAGATCCTGATTCAAGGTAACACCGATGAACGCGGCGGCGCCGAATACAATCTGGCCCTGGGCCAGAAACGCGCCGAAGCCGTGCGCAAATCGATGGCCGCCCTGGGCGTGCCGGAATCGCAGATGGAAGCTGTCTCGCTGGGCAAGGAAAAGCCAAAAGCCACCGGCAGCAACGAAGAAGCATGGGCGGAAAACCGTCGCGCCGACATCGTCTATTAATCACCTCGATGCCCGGTCGCGGGCATAATGACGGGGCGGCGCGCGGCATCGACCGCGCCCCGCCCCGTTTGCACAACCGCTTTTGAAAGAATCCAGAATCATGAAGACATTCTCCAAAGCCGGCATCGCGGCCGCCCTGGTGGCGGCATTTGCCTACCTGCCCATGCAGGCCAGCGCCGGCCTGCTCGACGACAACGAGGCGCGCCAGGCCATCCTCGACTTGCGCGGCAAGATCGACGCCCTGGCGCGCGACACGAATGCCCGCATCGACAGCAAGGCCGACAAGACCAGCACGCTCGACCTGATCAACCAGCACGAGCAGACCATGCAAGACATCGCCAAGCTGCGCGGCCAGATCGAAGAATTGGCCAACGAGCTGGCCAACGCGCAAAAGCGGCAAAAGGATTTCTACGTCGACCTCGACGGCCGCCTGCGTAAACTCGAACCGCGCCAGATCACCATCGACGGCAAGGAAGCGGCCGTGGAGCCGTCCGAGCAGAGCGCCTACGACAACGCCCTGCAAGTGTTCAAGGCGGGCGACTACAAGGCCGCCGCCGGCGCCCTGGACGCCTTCGTCAAGCGCTACCCGCAATCGGGTTACGCGGCCAACGCGCAATACTGGCTGGGCAATTCCTACTACGCCCTGCGCGACTGCAAGAGCTCGATCGCGGCCCAGCAAGTGGTGGTCAAAGTGTATCCGGATAGCCCGAAGGCGGCCGACGCCATGCTCAACATCGCCAGTTGCTACACGGAGCTCAAGGACAAGGCCGGCGCCCACAAAACGCTGGTCGCGCTGGTGAACCAATACCCCGATTCAAACGCCGCGCAAACGGCCAAGGAACGCCTGTCCAAGAAATAGATATGTGGGACAAATGCCGCGCGGCATTTGACAGGATGGCCGGCTGCCCCTATAATCTTTCTTCTTCGGGTCGTTAGCTCAGCTGGTAGAGCAGCGGACTTTTAATCCGTTGGTCGCAGGTTCGAATCCCGCACGGCCTACCACGAATACCGCAATAGAGAAGCTGGTTACAGACTTCGGTTTGTAACCATTTTTTTACCGCAAAGATTGACCGTTGTTGTTTTACTTTTTTCGGGTCGTTAGCTCAGCTGGTAGAGCAGCGGACTTTTAATCCGTTGGTCGCAGGTTCGAATCCCGCACGGCCTACCACGAATAAGTAGTACAGAAAAAGGGTTGCTCGCTTCGGCTGGCGGCCCTTTTTCCTTCCAGGCATTACCGTTACACCGTGGGTCGTTAGCTCAGCTGGTAGAGCAGCGGACTTTTAATCCGTTGGTCGCAGGTTCGAATCCCGCACGGCCTACCACGAATATCCAAGAAGCCCACGAATTTGCGTTCATGGGCTTTTTGCTATCTGGTCCATATCTGGTCGCTACGGGAAACGTCCGGTCGCTGCCGGTACACATCGCCATCGAAAATTCTTCCCACTGGACCGGTATAGATCTGGCCTGTCGCACGAAAAAAGGCCCACTTCGCCGAGCTTAACGATTGTGCCGAAGGGTTCCTGGTAATCTATCGTACTTTGCCCTCGTTATTCCCCAACTTCCGCTTCTGTTAGCACCCATGTTGAAATGGAAGGAACACACTACGGCGAATCGAAAATTGTCTTGGAAACACCTGATTATAAATTGGTCCATACGCACAACTTGGAAGGTCTTAACCACTGGGATAAAAACACAACCTCTGCCCGACAGGCCGGTTTCACTCGGCGCAGACGGTCAACGGTTAGGATCGCAGAGAAGGCATTGTGGCCTATGCCACATGCATCGCGACGTCTACGTTGGCGACCGGTACCAGCCGGTGATAGACAAAGTCCATGAAACGGGTGGCCGTATGCCGTTGATCGTCGATGTCGGAATCGATCCAAGTATGATGCGTCGGATTGAGAATTTCACGCCAATCGTGCGCTTCATTCGCCGTACCCCCTGTGACAGCTCCGGAGGCACACAGACGGTCAATGCGGTCGGACAGATTTTCCTCGTGCACTCCGACCAATTGTTTGGCGAAGCGGTAGCCAATTTCGACTTCAAGGAAAACACGCAGGTCGCCTGCCGTATGCTGGTTAATTTCGCCGCTTGCGAATTGAAGGATGGCCTCACGTTTCCGTTCGTGTTCGTTGTGCAAAAAATGTACGATTTCGGGCGCCTCAAGTTTCGAAATGTCACCCACACGCTCGATTTGCAGTAACTTTACCGGTTTATTCTTCCGGTAGGTCATCAAGAAATGGCAGATGCCCTGCTTGAAGTGGCTGAAGACGATCACTTGTCGCAGATGGTCAGCCAGCCCCACTATTGCTTGATGGACCGAAGTCATGCGGCCAGGCGCCGACCGTGCCAACGCGGTATGGCACCGGCCGCTTCGGCCTGCTGAATCAGCCAGGTGTTGAGGGCCGGGATGGCGGTGGCGGCCAGCTTGGCGCGGGCTCGGAAAAACGCGCGCTCGGACACGTGGCGTAGAAGTTGAGCACCTTGATCGAGGTGGGTGAAAAATTCATCGAGCTCTGCCTGTATGCTCTTGCGCATACCGCCAAGGAGCACGCCCACGAGGGCCGGTGATGGCAGTTTGCGCTGGCGCGTGAACGCGTTCGGGTGATCGGCATGGCGCGCCAGAGCGAGAAAGTGGTCAGAACGCAGGTATTCGGAAAAGGCGGCGAGCAGTAGTTCGAGCAACATAAGGGCCAATGAAGATCAAAAAGATCTTCATTGGCCGCCGCCCTGCACGCGAAAAAAACCTCGCATGCAGGGCGGCGGCCGCGCGAAGCGGTTATCTTGTCAAGCGATTTCGGCGGTCAAGCGCAATAAAATCGGATGGCTTAAGTCCGGTAGATTGGTCCAAAACCGGTCGCCGATTTCATTCAAAACCCGCAACCAGTTGTCAAACACAACAATTCACGCGGCGCGTGTAACCCTCGTTTGAATCACGCCTATTTATAGATCAGATTAGGCAAAAACATCGTAATGGAAGGAACATAGGTAATCAGAATCAGGAAAACAATCATGGTAAGCAACCAGGGCAAAACAGCCTTGGTCAACTCGGTAATGCCCATTTTGGTAATGGTCGATGCGACATACAAGTTCAAGCCAACCGGCGGGTGACACATGCCGACTTCCATGTTGACGATCATCATGATGCCGAAATGGATAGGATTGATGCCAAGCTTGACGGCAACCGGAAACAATATCGGCGCCATGATCAAAATGATGGATGACGCCTCCATCACATTACCCGCCAACAATAGTAACAGATTAACGACCAGCAGGAAGCCTGTGGTGCCCAAACCCATATGCAGAATGGCATCGGTCAATGCCTGAGGCACATTCTCAGACGTCATCAGGAAGGAAAACAAGGTTGCATTGGTAATGATATAGAGCAGCATGGCGGACATCGCGGCTGAGTCGAGCAATACTTTCGGCACATCCTTGAAACCGATATCTTTATAAACAAAAATCGACACCACGAAAGCGTACACCGCACTCATCGCGGCAGCTTCCGTTGCCGTAAATATGCCGCTGAAAATCCCTCCAATAACGATCACCACCAGGAATAGTCCCCATGAGCTATCCTTGAACGCCTCCCACCGCTGACGCCAGGTCGCTTTCGGCAAACGTGGGTAGTTATTTTTACGTGCAATATTCCAGGTCGTCAGGAAAAGCATCCCAGTGAGGATAATTCCAGGAATCAAGCCCGCGATAAATAACGCGCCAATCGATGTATTGGTCGACACAGCATAGATCACCTTGATCACCGACGGCAGCATCAGGATGCCTAGCGCCCCAGATGTGGCGATCACGCCAGCGCCGAATTTTTTGGGGAAGCCCTGTTTGACCATTTCCGGCAATACCACCGAACCAATCGCAGCAACTGTTGCCACGCTTGAGCCGCACACTGAAGCAAACAACGCGCAACCGATCACGCCGGCCAAGCCGATGCCGCCATGCCAATGGCCAACCAGCGTCGTCGCAAATTTTATCATTCGCTTTGCCACACCGCCGTGCGTCAAGAATGTGCCGGCCAAAAGAAAGAACGGAATCGCCATGATTTCGAAATTCTCGATGCCGGTGAACAATTTCAATGCCACCGATTCAATCGGCACATGGGTCATGGTGAACAGAAACGTCAATACAGTCAACCCGAGCGAGATCGAGATTGGCATCCCGGTCAACATCAAGGTGAATAATAGAACAAAGATAATCAGGGCATTCACGACTAGGCTCCTATGTGTTCTAGATCGGCAGCGTCTTCCACGCCGTCAACGTGTGCGTGATCGTGCTTTGGAAGCTCTCCGTGTTTGAAGAATTGCCACGTCACTTGCAAAAAGCGAAACGACATCAGGTACGATCCCAGTGGAACGGCCATGTAAACTATCCACATCGGTATTTCAAGATCGGCGGAAACCGTGTCTGTATGGGCCATTTCCCAGACAAATTCAGCACCTAACGTGCCCACGGTAGCGGTAAAAAAGGCACCCGCCAGCAAGCCGAACACGATGAATTTATTACGCCAAGGGATATTCAATTTATTGATCAATACATCGACGCCGACGTGAATGCCGACACGCACGCCGTAAGCGGCGCCAAATTTCGCCATCCACACAAACATGTAGATGCAAAGCTCTTGCGCCCAACTGGTGTTAATTTTGATGAGCTCATCCTGGACCCAGGGAATTGGCAGTCCCGAGGCATAACGATGCACTACAGCAAGGAAAATCAGAATAGTTGCCATTGCCATTAACGATGCAATCAGCCACTCTTCCAGACGGTCGAAAAATTTCATGAAATCTCCATACAATGCGAGGGCAAGAAGCGACAGTGCTGAGACTCATGAAAAATGAAACAAATAGAAGCGATGGATTGCCGCGACAGACTAGGCGCAAACCACAGCGATAGCTGGCTATCGCGAGGATTTGCAACGACGTATGGCGTGACAAGACATGATTTTATGTTTCGTTTTTATGAGTCTCAGTACTAGTCGCCGCCTCCGAATCAATCTCAGTCAGGTGCGCGACCGGGCCGGCATTTTCAATGCCACCGGTCGCCTATCCATTTGGCGTCCCGACTATTTATTTGTACCCCAACTTGGCGGATTCCTGGTTGACCGCCGCGATCAAGCCTTTGCCGATACGGCCCTCCATTTGTTGCTGCACCGGCCGTAGCGCGTTGCGCCATGCGGCTTTCTCCGCGTCAGTCAAATTGTAGACGGTCGTTTTACCGGATTTGCGTATGGCGTCCATCGCGCTGTCGTTCTCTTTCTGCGCGATGGCGTTAGCGTACTTGGTGGCCTCTACCATGGCGCCATTCAGCTCGCCGCGGATATCCGCCGGCAAGCCATCCCAGAATTTTTTGTTGACGATGACTGCGTAGCCAAGATAACCGTGATTCGACATCGCCACATATTTCTGCACTTCATACATCTTCTGCGTATAGAGATTGGATGGCGGATTTTCAGTTCCATCAACCACGCCGGTTTGCAGTGCCTGGTACACCTCGGAAAATGCGAGAACCTGCGGATTGGCGCCTAAGGCACGCATCTGGGCATCCAGTACTTTGGAAGCTTGAATGCGCATCTTCAAACCTTTGAAATCAGCCGGCAAATGCAAGGGCTTGTTAGCCGACATGATCTTGAAGCCGTTATCCCAGTATGCAAGGCCGGTGATTCCCCTCGGCTCCAGCTTTTTAAAGAGTTCTTTTCCGATCGGCCCTTGAGTAACTGCGTCGAGCACGTCTTTACCGGGAAAGATATAGGGTAAATCGAATAATTCGAATTCCTTGGCACCGAGAGGCCCGAACTTGGCGAGCGACGGGGCGAGCATTTGCACGGCGCCGACTTGCAGCGCCTCCATTTCTTCTTGGTCTTTGTACAGCGTGCTATTTGGGTACACGTCAATTCTTACCCGGCCTTGCGTCGCTTTTTCAGCCAATTCCTTGAAACGCAATGCTGCCTTGCCTTTCGGTGTATCAGTGGAGACAACGTGACTGAATTTAATCACGATCGGGGTTTGGGAATAGGCGTTTGCACTCATTATGGCAGCTGCCGACAACATCAAAATTAGATTTCTTGCGCGCACAATGTCTCCTCAGTGGGTTGTTAATACGTGAAGTAATTTGCATTACGTTACGCATTATTACCTGCCGTCCGAGCTGCCACAACTGTGGTTAACCGCAGTTGAAGGCCTAGGTTCACCCGGTGACACGGGCGGCTCCCTCCACTGAGGTGGGAACAACTTCTGTAAGGGGGTTCTGCGCCCAAATCCACGAAAATTTCAGAAGTTGTCACTTCGAGCAACCTTTGCGTTACTTTGCCCAAGTGACGGCGTGGTTCAAAAATGGACGTGGTTCAAAAACGTCTTTTTTTGGGTAACACGGGCGAGCGAATTACTTCCATCTGAGCAATGGAATTTCAGTGTTCCGGAAGTGACTCCAGGAGGC
>DMYQ01000160.1:0-431 GCA_003482555.1 Janthinobacterium sp.
CCGCTCATGAGCATGCTGCCATCGCCGGTGATGCACACCACGGGCGTGGCTGGATTGGCGGCAGCGGTGCCGACGGCGGCGCCGATGGCCCAGGCCATGGGTGCGAAATGGCTGGTCAGGCGCAGCCAGCCGCCGCCGCTCTTGCGCTGGCCCAGGTCGCGCTTGCGTTCGACCGCGCCCAGGCGCCGGTCTTGCGGCTGCAGGTAATGGGTGGCCCAGGCCACGCTGTTGCCGGCGTCGGCCAGAAAGCGCGTGCTGGGCGGGAACAGGCGGCCCAGGTCGCGCATCAGGCGCTGCGGCTTGATCGGCGTCGCTTCGCTGAGATAGGCTTGCGGCTCGGCCAGGATGCTGTCCGCTTTCCAGTCCAGCATGCCCAGCGCGCGCGCGGCCAGGCGGCGCCCGGCGACGGCGTCGATTTCCGGGCGCGGCGC
>DMYQ01000160.1:615-1805 GCA_003482555.1 Janthinobacterium sp.
GCCATCGGCGTGCGCGCCAGGTGTTCCTCGGATTCGTCGATGTGCACCAGGCGTTCGTTGAGCAGGCTGTCCGACCAGCCGCCCGTGTTCCATTCGCCCATGCTGGTGCCGACGGCCAGGATCAGGTCGACCGATTCATCGCGCAGGGCCGCTTCGGCCGAGGCGTGGCCGCCGAAGCCGAAGACGCCGCGAAACAGGCGGTGCTGGGGGCTGACCAGGCCCTTGCCGTCCGGCGTGGTGACAAAGGTGGCGCCCTTGAGCGCGGCGAACTGGAGGATGGAGTGAATGGCGCCGCCGCAAGCGCCGCCCACCAGCAGCACCAGGTTGCGGCTCCCGGCCAGCAAGGCGCGCAGGGCTTCGACGGCGGCCCTGTCGACCAGGGCCGAGGGGCGCATCAGCGCGGCCGGGTCGTAGGCGGGCGTGTGCCGCGGGCTGGGGGCGCGAAAGACGTCGACCGGCACGCTCAGGTGCACCGGGCCGCGCGGGGAACGCGTGGCATGCTGCAGCGCGGTGATCAGTTTGCTTTCCAGTTGCAGCGGATGCGAGACCAGGGAATTGTAACGGGTGCAATGGCGGAACATGCCGAGCACGTCGATGCCGGTGCATGTCGATTCCTGCAAGGTGTGCTTGCCGAACGAGGGCAGGGCCGGCTGGCCGGTGATCACCAGCATGGGCACGTCGTTGCCGTAGGCGGTGGCAACGGCCGTGATCAGATTGGTGGCGCCGGGGCCGGAAGTGGCGACGCACACGCCGATCTTGCCGGTCTCGCGGGCATAGCCGTCGGCCATGAAGGCGGCGCCCGCTTCGTGGCGCGCGACGATGTGGCTCAGGTTGCCGCCCCGGCGCAGGTTGCGGGCGATCGCGTTGTACAGGGGCTCGATGGCGCCGCCGGGAATGCCGAACACATAGTCGATGCCGAGGCGCTCCAGGTAGGCTACCAGGAGGTCGGCCATGTCCGCGCTCATGGCGGGTGGGTTGGATGTATTTGCCGGGCGTTGCGCGACGATAGGGTTTAACTCGATGCTCTCAAACATGTCAATTCCTCGATCTGTTTCATCTCGCACCAAGTTAACAAAGGGAATAAAGCAATGGCGATATGAAACTATATTTGTTTAATGGTAATTAATTCGACGGTCGATGATAACGCAGATAAGCTTGTTATCGTGACATTTGGTGAGTATTCCTTGCTG
>DMYQ01000160.1:1856-3864 GCA_003482555.1 Janthinobacterium sp.
GGATGGGATGGGATGCGGACGCGCGCGTGCCGGCGGCGCGGTCTGAAGGGGGGATATCGGGGGCGACCGATGGTCGAGCGCGCCGGCGGCAAGCCGCCCCGAGGACGGCTTGAACGACGCCGGGACAGACACGGGGCGGTGTCCCCGGCTTCCCGCTTAGTGCATGGTGACAATGCGCCGGCAATGCGAAACCTGGGTCCATTCTTGCCCTTGCCCGCGGCAAAACCGACAATGCGAGACCGAGCCTATTGTTGCCGGGGCGCGGCCTGATGCCGGGGGCCGCTCAGGCCGGTAGCAAGTGCCGATTTTCGCCCTGGCGTATCAATTGCGCGAACTGTTCGGCCGGGACGGCCGGACTCAGGTAATAGCCCTGCAGCAGGTCGCAGCGGCGCTCTTGCAGGAAGCGCAACTGGTCCGCCGTTTCCACGCCCTCGGCCACCACTTCCAGGCGCAGACTGTGCGCCAGCGCGATGATGGCGGTGACGATGGCGGCGTCGTCCGCGTCCCGCGGCAAGTCGACCACGAAGGATCGGTCGATCTTGATGATGTCGACCGGGAAGCGCTTCAGGTAAGACAGCGAAGAGTAGCCGGTGCCGAAGTCGTCGATCGACAGGCGCACGCCCAGGGCGCGCAAGCGGTGCAGGGCCAGCAGCGTATCCTGGGCGTATTCCATCAAGGTGCTTTCCGTGATTTCCAGCTCCAGCAAGTGGGGCGCCAGGCCGGTGTCGGCCAGGGCCGCCTCGACCGAAGCGGCGAAATCCTTTTGCAGCAATTGGCGCACCGACAGGTTTACGGCCACCCGCAGCGGCGGCAAGCCTTCGTCTATCCAGCGCCGCAACTGGGCGCAGGCGGTGCGCAAGACCCAGTCGCCGAGCGGGTTGATGAGTCCCGTTTCCTCGGCCAGGGCGATGAATTCCACCGGCGGCACCATGCCGCGCGTCGGGTGCGACCAGCGCAGCAGCGCTTCCATGCCGATCACGCGGCCGCCATCCAGGGTCGCTTGCGGCTGGTAATACACTTCCAGCTCGTGGTTTTCCAGCGCGCGGCGCAAGTCGCTTTCCAGGCGCACATGCTCGGAAATGAGCTTTTCCATCGACGCTTCGTAAAACTGGAAGCCGGTATTGGTTTTTTTGGCGCGGTACATGGCGCTGTCGGCGTGCTTGACCAGGGCGCCGGCATCGGCGCCGTCGTGCGGGTAGATGGCGATGCCGATGCTGCTGGTGACGAAGATATCGTGGCCGTCGATCTGGTAGGGCGCGGCCAGCACGCGGCAAATGTGCTGCGCCGCCGTGGCCGCCGCCGCCGGCCCGTCGATGTCGCTCAGCACGACGGTGAATTCGTCGCCGCCCAGGCGCGCCACCGTATCGACCGTGCGCACGCTGCGCCGCAGGCGCTGCGCCACCGCCACCAGCAGGCGGTCGCCGACGTCGTGGCCGAGGTTGTCGTTCACGTATTTGAAGCGGTCGAGGTCGAGGAACAGCACGCCCAGCAAGCCCTGGGCGGCCGCCGCCCGCTCGACGCCCTGCGCCAGCAGTTCGAAGAACAGGGTGCGGTTCGGCAGGCCGGTGAGCAAGTCGTTGTAGGCCAGGTGGCGGATGCGCTTTTCGGCCCGGTTTGCCTCTATGATGCGGCGCACGCGCTGCGACAGCACGGCGTAGTGGATCGGTTTCGGGATGTAGTCGCTGGCGCCGGCGGCGAAGGCGCGCTCGACCGAGGCGTTGTCTTGCAGCGCAGTGATCATCAGGACGGGAATCGCGCTGCCGCCCGGCAGTTCCCGCATGCGCGTGCAAGCCGTGAAGCCGTCCATCACCGGCATCACGGCATCCATCAGGATGACGTCCGGCTGGAAGCGCTTGAGCAGGGCCAGGGCCTGGACGCCGTCGGCCGCTTCTTCGACCCGGAAGCCGTCGCGCTGCAGGGTGTGGCGCAGGGTGCTTCGGGTGCTGCGGTCGTCGTCGACGATGAGTACCTGGGCCTGTTCCCCGGTGGCGTCGGCGGCGTCGTAGAG
>DMYQ01000160.1:4105-4727 GCA_003482555.1 Janthinobacterium sp.
CTTGCGCGGCCAGTTGCGCCAGGCCGTTCGCGCCCAGGTTGCTGGACGCGCCCTTGAGCGCGTGCGCCCGCGCCCGCGCGGTGGCGGCGTCGCCGCCGTGCACGGCTTGTTCGAGTTGCTCCAGGTAGGCCGGCGCGTCTTCCAGGAAGGGCGTCACCGCCTGCGGCAGGGCGGCCCCCAGCAAGTCGCGCAGCTTGTCGAAGACGGCCGCGTCGACCGCCGTCGATGGCGCCTCGGCGCCGCCGCGCGGCAGCCATTTGTCGAGCTTTTGGCGCACTTCGACCAGAGTGATCGGCTTCGCCAGATAGTCGTCCATGCCGGCCGCCAGGCATTTTTCGGCGTCGCCGCGCTGGGTGTTGGCCGTCATCGCCAGCAGCGGCGTGCGCCGGCCCAGCGCTTCTTCGAGGATGCGGATGTGGGCGGTCGCTTCGTAGCCATCCATTTCCGGCATGCTGCAATCCATCAGGATCAGGTCGAAGTGCCCGCGCTGGGCCGCCTGGACCGCTTCGCGCCCGTTGGCGGCGAATTCGCAGACGCAACTATGCATGGCCAGCATGCCGCCGGCCACCATTTGATTGGTGCGGTTGTCTTCCGCCACCAGCACGCGGAATTGGCGGACCGG
>DMYQ01000109.1:0-5110 GCA_003482555.1 Janthinobacterium sp.
TGCTGGGCCTGGGCAACATCGGGCCGCTGGCCGCCAAGCCTGTGATGGAAGGCAAGGGCGTGTTGTTCAAGAAATTCGCCGGCATCGATGTCTTCGACATCGAGATCAACGAGATGGATCCCGACAAGCTGGTCGACATCATCGCCTCGCTGGAACCCACCTTCGGCGGCATCAATCTGGAAGACATCAAGGCGCCCGAGTGCTTTTATATCGAACGCCAGTTGCGCGACCGCATGAAGATCCCCGTTTTTCACGATGACCAGCACGGCACCGCCATCATCGTCGGCGCGGCCATCTTGAATGGCTTGAAAGCGGTCAACAAGAGCATCAAGGAATGCAAGCTGGTGGTGTCCGGCGCCGGCGCCGCCGCGCTGGCCTGCCTGGACTTGATCGTCGACCTCGGCTTCCCGCTGGAAAACATCTTCGTCACCGACCTGGCCGGCGTGGTGTATAAAGGCCGCGCCGAACTGATGGATCCGGACAAGGAACGCTTCGCCCAGGAAACGCCGCTGCGCACACTGGCGGAAATCATTCCCGGCGCCGACATCTTCCTGGGCGTCTCTGCGGGCGGCGTACTCAAGCAAGACATGGTGCGCCAGATGGCGCCCAATCCTTTGATCCTGGCGCTGGCCAATCCGCACCCGGAAATTCTGCCGGAAGACGTCAAGGCCGTGCGCAGCGACGCCATCATCGCCACCGGCCGTTCGGACTATCCGAACCAGGTCAACAACGTGCTGTGCTTCCCCTACATCTTCCGCGGCGCCCTCGATTGCGGCGCCACCACCATCACGCGCGAAATGGAAATCGCCGTGGTGCACGCGATCGCCGACCTGGCCCACGCCGAGCAGTCCGACATCGTCGCCACCACCTACGGCATCAGCAATCTCTCCTTCGGGCCGGAATACCTGATCCCCATGCCCTTCGACCCGCGCCTGTTGATCAAGATCGCGCCGGCCGTGGCCAAGGCCGCCTTCGAGTCCGGCGTGGCGACCCGTCCGATCAAGGATTTGCAAGCCTACGCCGACAGCCTGCAGCAATTCGTCTACCGCAGCGGCACCTTCATGAAGCCGTTGTTCCAGGTGGCGAAAAGCACGCCGGCCGAACTCAAGCGTATCGTCTACGCCGAGGGTGAGGAAGAGCGCATCTTGCGCGCCGTGCAAGTGGTGGTCGACGAGCGCCTGGCGCGCCCGATCCTGGTGGGTCGCCCGGCCGTGCTGGAGGCGCGCATCGAAAAATTCGGCCTGCGCCTGAAGCAGGGCGTCGACTTCGACGTCATCAATCCCGACTTCGACGAGCGCTACCGCGACTACTGGCTCAGCTATTACGAAATGACCAGCCGCAAGGGCGTCACCGAGGAATACGCGAAGCTGGAAATGCGCCGCCGCCACAGCCTGATCGGCGCGATGATGATACACAAGGGCGACGCCGACGGCATGATCTGCGGCACCTTCGGCACCACCCAGTTGCACTTGCATTACATCGATCAAGTGCTGGGCAAGCGGGCCGGCAGGAATGTCTACGCGGCCATGAATGTCTTGATCTTGCCGGAACGCCAGTTGGTGATGGTCGATACCCACGTCAATGAAAATCCGGACGCCCAGCAACTGGCCGAAATCACCATCATGGCGGCCGATGAAATGGTGCGCTTCGGCCTGGCGCCGCGGGCGGCCCTGCTGTCGCATTCGAACTTCGGTTCGAGCAATAGCGCATCGGCGCAAAAGATGCGCGCCGCCCTGGCCATCATCAAGGAATTGGCGCCGGAGCTGGAAGTCGATGGCGAAATGCACGGCGACACCGCGCTCGATTCGAAGTTGCGCACGAAAATCATGCCCGGCTCTAACTTGCAGCACGATGCCAATCTGCTGGTGATGCCGAACATCGACGCCGCCAACATCGCCTACAATCTGCTCAAGACGGCGGCCGGCAACGGCATCGCGATCGGCCCCATCCTGCTCGGTTGCGCCAAGCCGGTGCACATCTTGACGCCGTCGGCGACGGTGCGCCGCATCGTCAACATGACGGCCCTGTGCGTGGTCGACGCGGTCGCCCTGCGCAAGGTGTGATGCGGAGCATGCCCGGACCTGACTGGCGCGGGCATGCGCGTTGCGTCAACTCTTCTGTTGACGCAGATCAGATGTGTTGTAAATGGTCGTGCGGGCGGGGCTTTCTTCAAGGGGCTTGATAATTGTCAAGCCCGCCCCCCTGTCACCGCCTAAGATGCAATGGAACTCTCGGCCCTCCCAGCGGTCAGCAATGGCGGCATAAGCCATATTCTTATTTCCAGCTCATTGTGTGACGCAACAGCGCTGTTAGTGCGGGAGTTCACCACCGTCGCGGCGCCCCCGTGTTTCACGCTTCACTTTTCACCCTGCACACATCTGAACCTTCAGTCCCCCGCGTTCCAGCCTCGGCCCAGCGCTCCCTGATGGCCAGGATGGCCGGCATGCGCGCCAAAAACAAGTCCACCAGTTCGGCGTCGAAATGCGAACCCCTTTGCCGGCGTAGATAGGTCAGCGCGTCTTCCACACTCCAGGCCGCCTTGTACGGGCGCGGCGACGTCAGCGCGTCGAACACGTCGGCGATGGCGACGATGCGCCCTTCGAGCGGGATCGCCGTGTCCGCCAGGGCGCGCGGATAAGCGCCGCCATCCCATTTTTCGTGATGCGTGAGGGCGATATTGTGCGCCACCGCCAGCATGCCGCGGTGGCCGGCGCCGATGATGTCGGCGCCGATCTCGGCGTGGGTTTGCCTGACGCGCCACTCCTCGGGGTCGAGCGGGCCGGGCTTTTTCAGGATGCGGTCGGGGATGCCGATCTTGCCGACATCGTGCATGGGCGCCGCGTGCAGCAAGTCGTCCGCCTCGTCCGCGTCCATGCCGGCCGCCACGCCCAGCACCCTGGCGTAATGGCTCATGCGGATCACGTGCAGGCCGGTATCGTTGTCCTTGTATTCGGCCGCCAGTCCCAGGCGCTGGACCACGTGCAGGCGCGACTCCTTGAGTTCGTCGATGTGCGCCAGCGACAGGTGGGTGCGCACGCGGGTGCGCACGATGGGCGGGCTGAGCGGCTTGGTGATGTAGTCCACCGCGCCCGCCTCGAAGCCGATCACCTCGTCGCGCGGATCGCTCAGGGCGGTCACGAAGATGACGGGGATGGCGGCCGTGAAGGGATCGGTCTTCAAGTGGCGGCACACCTCGTAACCGCTCATGCCGGGCAGCATCACGTCGAGCAAGATCAAGTCGGGCCGCTCCTGGCGCGCCAGTTCCAGGGCGCGGGCGCCGTCCTTGGTATACAGCAGGCGGTAGCCGTCTTGCAATATTTGGCGCAGCAATTGCAGATTGCCCGCTTCATCGTCGACCGCCAGGATCAGCGGCAGCTTGTGGGGAGGGATCATCGTGTCGGTTCCGCATCGAGGGTGTCGAGGACGGCGCGCAAGGCGCTTTGCGCCAGGGGGAAGTCGAAGTCGTCCAGGGCCAGGCGCAGCGGCCCCAGTCGCGCCGCCGCATCCTGGGCGGCCGCCGTCCGTACCGCCGCCGGGTCGAGCGGGGTGGCGGTGCGGGCCACGATGGTCGCGGCGGCCGGCGCCGCTTCGCCGCGTATCGCCAGCAAGGCGGCCGGCAATTGCGCGACCAGCCGGCTCAGCGCCTCGCTCATGGCGGCCGCGTCGGCCCCGTGCGCGGCGCACAATTGTTCGACCCGGGCCAGGGTCGATGCCAGTTGCTCGAGTCCCAGGTTGGCCGCCATGCCGCGTATCCGGTGCGCCAGCGCCTGCGCTTCCGGGTGGCGCCCGGCGCCGGTCAGGGCCGTCAATTCGGCACCATCGATCCAGCGCGCCCGGCCGTCCTCGCCGGCGACGATGGCGGCGTGTTCCCACAACCCGCGCACGCCGCCGTCGGCGTGGCGCAGGCGGTATTCGACCAGGTAGGGTTGTTCGTCGGCCACGCTGCGGGCGACGACGGCGTCGACGCGGGCCCGGTCTTGCTCCAGGATCAGGGAATTCAGGGTGCGCCGCGCGTCCCCTGCAGGAAGTCGGTGGCCGGGTAGCCGGCCACGCGTTCGACGCCGTCGCTGATGAAGGCCAGTTGCTGGGTGCCGAGTGTGCCGCAGCGGAAGGAAATGCCGGGGATGTTGCCGATCAGCGAAAGGAATTGCTGCTCGCTGTCGCGCAGCGCCTGTTCGATGGCGCGCCGTTCGCTGATGTCGGTAATGAACAGCACGAACAATTCGCCGGCGTGGCCGAGCGCGCGCCGCAGCGGCACCGTGCTGCCGTCCTGGCGCACGCCGAGGGTTTCGCTCTCCCGGTCCAGCAAGCCGCGCTCGCCCGTGCGCAGGAAGTTGAGCAAACCTTCGTGATCGGCGGCGTCCGGGTCGGCGACCAGCAGGCTGATGTTGCGCCCCACGATGTGCCGGCGCGACCAGCCGGAGATGCGCTCGGCCGAAGCGTTGAATTCGCGCATGGTGCCGTTGCGCTCGTCCGTGATGACGCCGTCGATGGTGGTGGTGAGCAGGGCGCGCATCCAGCTTTCGCTCTGGCTCAGTTGCAGGAACAGTTCGCGGTAGCGCAGCCAGCCGTTGGCCGAGGCGACGAAGACGGTGAAGGCGACCGTGATCAGGCTGAGCGCCAGCGCCAGGAAGGCGTCGCTGGCGCCATCGGCCTTGCCCGGTTCGATCTGGCCGACGAAGCGCGCCGCCGCCATCCCCGTGTAGTGGGTGCCGGCGATGGCGCACGCCATCACGCTGGCGCCGATCAGCAGGCGCGGTCGCGGGGACAGGCGCTGGCGCAGGCCGAAGCGCACCCACAGCGCCAGGGTGGACAGGGCCACCGCCACCAGCAGCGACAGGGCGAAGGTGGGCAAGTCGTAGCGCAGGTTCAAGCTGGTGCGCATGGCGGCCATGCCGGTGCAATGCATGGCGCCTATGCCGCAGCCGATCAGCGCGCCGCCGGCCAGCAGGGCGCGCCGGCCCGGTTCGCGCCGGCTCAGGATGGACAGGGCCACGAAGGAGGCGGCCACGCCGGCCAGGATGGAAACGATGGTGATGAAGGGGGCGTAGTCGACGCGGGTGCACAGGTCGAAGGCCAGCATGCCGATGAAGTGCATGGCCCAGACGCC
>DMYQ01000109.1:5270-8430 GCA_003482555.1 Janthinobacterium sp.
CGCCATGCGCAGCCCATCCAGGAAGAAAAGAGCGCCACCAGGATCGACAGACCGACCAGGGCGGGGGCGTATTTGCCGTGGTTCAGCAAGGCCGGCGCGGGCGGCGCGGCGAACAATTGCAGCAGGGCGGAGGCGATCATGGGCAGGCGGGCGGGTGGGCGCTTGCGGGATTGTGACGCGGTGAACCCACGATACCGCATGTCCGTATGGAAATATTCGGCCGGCAAGTGATTGAGGCCGCTCAAGGCGGACTATGTTTATCAAGCAACAATTTAAGGAGTCCGGTGTTACCATTGCTTACATATGTAGTCCGATGTAGCATTTAGACTGTTGGTGCCGGCCATCGACGCCAGTGCCGTGCCGGCCTGTTATTTCACCATTGGGAGTCGTCATGCGCAGCGCATTCATCTTCGTGTTTTTGGCTGGATTGCTGGCCCAGGGCGCCGCCCACGCCGCCCTGGGCGGCGCGCCCAGCGATTTCGGCGTCGCCAAGACCGGGCTCAAGGCGCGCGTGCTGGCCGCCGCCAGCGGTGCCTACAAGGTCAGCGACAGCGTCCTGGCCAACGGCACCACCGTGCGCGAATATATCAAGGGTGACGGCCAGGTGTTTGCCGTCAGTTGGAAAGGGCCCTTCCTGCCCGATTTGCGCACCCTGCTCGGCGAGCACTTCACCACCCTGACGACGGCGGCGGCCCAGACGCCCAAGGCCGGCCATTCGCAACTGGTGGTGACGCGGCCGCAGGTCGTCATCGAATCGGGCGGCCACATGCGCGCCTTCGTCGGGCGCGCCTGGATACCGACCGACTTTCCGCCCGGCTTCAGCGCCGCCGACATCCAATAATCGCCCAGGGCGCACCCACATGACCTCGACCCCATCCCGTATTTTCGCCTCCCCGCGGGCGCCCGGCGCCGTGTTGCGCCTGCTTGCCTTCGGCGCCTGCGCCTGGCTGACGGCCTGTGGCGGCGGCGGCGGCGGCTCCGACTCGGCCGCGGTCGCGGCGCCGGGCGCGACCGCCGTGGTCGCGGCCGCCGCCAACACCGCGCCGATGACGGTCGACCAGGGGCCGGGCACCCGCGCCGCCCTTAACGCGCCCTATGTCAGCGTCACCATTTGCAAGCCCGGCACCACGACTTGCCAAACCATCGACCACGTGCTGGTCGACACCGGTTCGTCCGGCCTGCGGGTGCTGACGCCGCTCGATCCCGCGCTCGGCTTGCCGGCCGTGAATGGCCAGTCGGGCCCGGCCGGCGAATGCACGTCCTTTGTCAGCGGCTACACCTGGGGTTCGGTGAAGCGGGCCGACGTCAAGATCGGCGGCGAAACGGCGGCCGGCATCTCGATTCACGTGGTGAACGACAGCGCCGCCGCTTTCGCCAGCGTGCCGCGCGATTGCAGCGGCACGGGCAACAACCTGGGCACCGTCGCGGCGCTGGGCGCCAACGGCATCCTCGGCATCGGCGTGCTGCAGCGCGATTGCGGCGCCAACTGCGTCACCGTGGCCCAGGCCGCCACCTATTATTCCTGCGGCGGCGGCGCCTGCAGCGCCAGCACCATGCCTCTGGAGCAACAGGTGAGCAATCCCGTCATCGGTTTTCCGATCAACAATAACGGCGTCGTGCTCGTGTTGCCGAGCGTCCCGACGGGAGGCGCGAACTCCCTGAGCGGCACCCTGATCTTCGGCATCGGCACGCAAAGCAATAACCGCATCGGTTCCGCCACCGTGTATCGCACGGATGCCGTGGGTAACATCAACACCACCTACAGGGGCACGCCGTGGACGGCCAGCTTCTTCGACAGCGGTTCGAACGCCCTGTATTTCAGCGACACCAGCCTGCGCATGTGCCCGACCAGCACGGGCTTTTACTGCCCGACGGCGCCGCTCACGCTGAGCGCGACCAACTCCGCCTTCGACGGCAGCGTGTCCGGCCTGGTTAATTTCACCATCGAAAGCGTGGATGGGCTGAACGGCTCGGTGACCGCCGCCTCGGTCGGCGGCACCAATTTCGGCGATTCACATTCCTCGCTCAACAATGCTTTTGACTGGGGCTTGCCGTTTTTCTTCGGGCGCAGCGTGTTTGTCGCCTTCGAGGGGGCGGGCGCCCCCACGCCTTACCTGGCGTACTAGCGCAGTGAAGCGCGGATCCGTGTGTGAAACCCCACGCGAGCGCGACACGACACGGTTTCCGGGAACTGGCCGGTAGCGCCTCGACGCTTCAAGCCAGTTCCCAGAACCACACTTCGGCCGAATTCCAATAGCAGCCCGAGCCGCACATATCGCCCCCGTCCGCGCCTGGCCAGACGATATCGATATGGCCGCCATTGCCGTTCAGATAATCGGGAATGCGCCAGAACGACAGCGAGCCCTGGCGCGCGCCTATGCCATCTTCGGCGGCGCCTCCCGCGAAGGTTTCCGGCTTGCCCAGGAAGCCGGGCGTGGTCAGCATATGGGACAGTTTGCCCTGTCCCGTTTCGATGCGGGCGCCCGCGAACGGCCCCTTCTTGATGGCGATGCGGCCGGGCAGGGCGACACCGGACTTGATCAGCGCCAGACTGACGCGGATGGCGCAGGTATTGTCGTAGCCTGGGTTGTCGATCAAGTCGTCCCAGCCGATTTCCTCGAACAGTTCCCGCTTCGCCACGGTATTGCTGCTGGAGTAGTTGTGCGCCAAAAGCTTGAAGGCGGGTTTCATGAAGTCCTCCGCGAGCATGGAAATTTCTTGTGCAGCAGGCCGATCATCAGGGGAGCGGCATCGCCGGCCAGGACGGCCGCCGGCAGCGTCCTCATTTCATCGACCACGTAGGCGTCGATTTCTATCGTCTTGACCGTTCCCGTGGCGCACCAGGCCCGGCCCCGGGAAGTGTCGGCGACGCCATCCAGATACCCGGCCGCGTAGCGCCAGCGCACCAAGGCGCGCGCCCCCTGTTCCGCCTTGGGCACGCCCGGGGCGCCCAGATAGTAGTCCAGAAAATCCTGGCCGTTCAGGCGGGGCGGCGCTTCGCCATGGCCGGCCAGGCAGACGACCGACAAGGTCAAAGCACCAAGCCGTGCCTGGACGCGCATCATGCTATTCCTTCTAAAACGAGGTAAGGGCGGTGTGCAATATCACACTAGCGCATCGGCGGCGGCGCTCCTTGTTCACGCGCAAAGGACGCCACTAA
>DMYQ01000322.1:0-981 GCA_003482555.1 Janthinobacterium sp.
ATCAACAAGCTGTGCGTGGCGGCCCTGCTGCTGGGCGCACTGGCACAGGCGCGCGCCTATCCCGTGAAATTTTCTTACCAGTTCGTCGACGGTGAAACGCTGTCGGCCACCTTCAACGGGGATATCTCCGGCGCCAACTACATCAATATCGACGCCATTCAAGCCTGGTTCGACGGCGTCGCCGTGGCTGGCGGCGCGCCCCTGTTTGCCGCCTCGTCCCTGCCCGATTATTCGCTGGTGGCGGGCGGCGCCCGCCTGTCCGCCACCTTCGGGCTGAACAACTTTTACTTTTCAGACCGGCTTGACCCCAACAGCGCCGCCATCACCGAGTCCTTCGGCATCTTTGCCGCGCCGGACGGCTCCAGCACCACCATCGCCTATGGCAATATGTTGACGGGCGCGACCACCATCGATACCTTCCTCAACGACGGTTCGGGGCTGTCCTATTCGTCCGGCCCGAACGGGTATTGGTCGTCCGCCACCGGCCTGGCGCCGCTTTTGAGCGTCAACGCCGTGGCCGAACCGCCGGCGCTGGCGTTGCTCGCGCTGGGCTTGACTTGCATGTTATTCGGGACCCGCCGCGGCCCGTGACGGGGCCGGTGGATGGCACCCGCCTGAATGCGGCGCGGCCGCCGCCGGCGTCGCCCGCAGCAGGGTGGCGAAGGCGGCCGCGAAGGCGTGCACGTCGCCCGGCCAGCGCGCCGACACGTAATTGCCGTCGACCACGACCCAGGCCGGCCGGCTGTCGCGCGCCGTATCGCGGAACAGGCCGCTGTTCTTGCGGAAAAAGTGCGGCGCTCGCGGCGCCACGTCGAGAAAGTCGCTTGGTGCCGCCAGCGCCCGCGTGACTTCGGCTTGCACGCCGCGGTGGCCGACCGCTTCGCCCGCCTCCTCGCTGTAGGTGCGGTAATAGGCGGGATCCCAGAAGCGCCCGGCGAAGCGCATCGTGGTCCAGGCCTTGTTTTCCATGGCCCAGGTGAG
>DMYQ01000322.1:1179-17433 GCA_003482555.1 Janthinobacterium sp.
CATCTTCCAGATAGCGCCGCATGCCGCGCGGCCGGTGGCCGCCGGGCAGTATCAAGCCGTCGATATCGGCCACCGCCAGCGCCGCGTAGGCCAGCGGCTGGCGGAACGCCACCAGCCGCGTCATGGCGGCGTGGGCGGCGCGCGCTTCGCCGCTGGCGCGCAAGATCAAGCCCAGCACCTTGAGCTTGCGCAAGAGCGGCACGCCGCCCCAGAAATCGAGCCCTTCGCCGTGCAGCATCAGGGCGTCGGCCTCGGCCGGGGCGCCATCGGGGGTGGCGAAGCGCACGTCGAAGCCGGCGTCGCGCAGCGCGCGCCAGGTCAGCGCCACCTCGCTCGGGTCGAAGTCTTGCTGCGGCAGGGCGATGAGCACCGTCCTGGTGGGACGGGCGTAGGGTTTATTCGGCATGGACGCTCGCGCTGACCTCGTGTGGGGCGGAAGGGCCGCCATTCTGCATCGCGCGAAACAGCAGCGGCGCCACGCCGAAGCGGCGTTCGAAGGCTTTCGCCAGTTGCGCCGGCGTCGAGAAACCGGTCTTGGCGGCGACATCCTTCAGGCTGGCGGCCCCGCCCAGCAACAACCGCACCTGGTCGAGGCGCAGGGTTTCCACGAAGCGGGCCGGGGTCTCGCCCACGATGGCCGTGAATTTGCGGTGAAAGCTGCGCTCCGACATGGCGACCCGGGCGGCCAGGACGGGCACGTCGAGTGTCAGGGTCAGGTGCCCGCGCATCCACTCGATCAGCCCGGAAAACAGCTTGCCGGCGCGGGCCTGGGCGCTCAGCAGCGGACTGAATTGCGACTGGTAGCCGGGCCGGCGCGCGTACAGCACGAAGCGCTCGGCGATGGCGTGGGTGACGGCCCCGCCCAGGTCGCGCTCGACGATGGCCAGACACATGTCGATGCCGGTCGTCACGCCGGCCGACGTCCACAGGCGGCCATCCTCCACGTACAGGGCGTTCGGATCGACGCTGGCGCCCGGGTTTTCGCGCGCCAGCGCCGCGCAACTGTCCCAGTGCGTGGCCGCGCGCTTGCCGTCGAGCAGGCCGAAGGCGCCCAGCGCCAGGGCGCCGCTGCAGACGGAGCCGTAGCGCCGCGCCGTCGCCGCCGTTGCCAGCACCCAGTCCCGCACCGCCTTGGTCGCGGCCAGGCGGCGCAGGCCGGCCGCGTCGCCGCCGGCGATCAGCAGGGTGTGGACGCGGGCCGGCGCCAGCGCGTCCAGGGCGCTGGTGGCGATGCCGACGGCGCAGTTGCTCTGCACCGTGGCGCCGCTGGCGGACAGGATGTGTACCCGGTAAAAGGCGCGCCCGCAGGCGTCGTTGGCGGCCGCGAAGACGGCCGCCGGGCCGCTGATATCGAGTATCTGCACGCCGTCGAACGCCAGCAGCGCGATGTCGATTGCTTGTGTCATGGGCAGAATCTAATCCATCTTTGCCATTTAGGCTAGCGGCTTGTTGCAAGCGCCGCCGCGCGCGGCGCCAGGATTGTGAATTTTTCCCGCAAGCCATGGCCGGGGACGCCGGCTGGCGGCGGGATTTTTCACGTCGGACGCGCCCGTTTGCGGGGCATGCAAGGATGGCATGCGCGAAATATTGCACAGAAAATCAATAGTATAAAAATGTAAACACTGTGTCGTGATTGCTTGCTATACTTGATTTCAGTTATTGCTTAGCCTATTTGTTTCCGCCCTCAAGATGTCGTGGATCAAGGAGATTTCCTTAACATGCAATCAGTCAGCCGCTTCAGCGCCGCCACGACAGTCAAGACCCCTTGCCAAAGGGTCGCGCTGCTGGTCGCGCTGATCATACTGGCCCTGCAATTGCTGTTGACGTCCTGCCACACGCACGCGATCATCGAACAGACGGTCGACTGCGGCACCTGCCATTACGTCGCCAACTTTCGCGCCGATGTGCCCTCGGTCAAGCCGCTCGTGTTGCCCGCGCCAAACTTGCCCGGCTACCGTATCGCGTCGCCGTCCACGTATTTCCTCATGGCATATCAGAACCGTCTGACACCGCCGTCCCAGGCACCGCCGCCCGTTTTCCCTCTGCTCCCCAGTCACACTGATCCCCCGTGCGCGCTGCTACCTGTCGCGCGTGGCGTCGTGGCGTCGTGGTAGTCGTTGCATGCATGTTGCGCGGTTTGCGCATCCATTTGCCGCCAGTCGGGATCACCATCCCGTGCCTGGCTTGATGAAACGCGCTGAACGGACCATAAGCCCGCGCGGCGCCGCATAAGGAGTCACCCATGAAATCAGTGGCATCAGCAATTCTTTCACCGTTGCGCTTCCAGTCGCGGCCGGCACCGTCCGCCGGCCCGCTCTCCGGCCCGCTCGCGCCCGCGCAGCTCTAGCGCGCGCCTGGCCCACCTCCCCCGGAATTTCAAGCCTGACAGTGCGCTGTCCGGTTTGCAATAGGCATGCTTGCTTGACCGACCCCGTTGCGGGGCGGCCGATGGGCGATGTCGTCCCCAAAAAAAGGAAGCGCGCTTTTTTTGGGGCGCAGTAAGCGAGCCACTCCGACCGCATCTGTCAGACGGAGAACTTTCATAATAAAATTGGAGAATAGTAAAATGAAATTGAATAAAGAGTTCAAGCTGTTACCGCTCGTCGCACTGGTGTTGGCAACAATGAGTGTTTCCGCCCATGCGGAAAGCTGGGTCTCGACCGCCACCAAGGTTCCACGCCTGGGCAACGCGACAACCCACATGTCGCTGATGCAAGCGGGCAGCACGACCCACGTCGTGGTCACGCTCAAGCTGCGCAATAAAGCCGAGCTCGATACCTTGACGTCCAAGCTGGCCGCCGGCAATGGCAAAGCCTTGACCAGCGAAGAGTTCGTCAGCCGTTTCGCGCCCACGGCGGCCCAGGTGCAAAGCGTCGTCGATCACCTCAGGAAGAGCGGTTTCGTCAACGTGACGGTGGCCGCCAACCGCATGCTGGTCAGCGCCGACGGCACCGCCGCCGCGGTGAAGGCCGGTTTCAACACCGAGCTGCATACATATAGTGTGAATGGACGCGTCGCCTACGCCAACATCAGCGACGCCGCGGTGCCGCGGTGCCGCAGTCGCTGGGCGCCACGGTGCTGGCGGTGCACGGTTTGCAAACCATCCACCTGCATCACGTCATGGCCAAGCCGGCCGCGAAAACCCAGTCGAGCACGGGCCACAGCCCGGCCGATTTCTCCTCCATCTACAATGCCAGCGGTTTGCCGAGCGCGGTCAATGCCACCATCGGTATCATCACCCAGGGCGACATGACGCAGACGATCACCGACTTGAAACGCTTCGCCTCGAGCGCCAGTTATCCGCAACCGAGCGTGAGCACGGTGCAGATGGGCACGGCCGCGTCCGATCCGGAAGGCTTGGGCGAATGGAATATGGACACCCAGGATACACTGGCGGCCGCCGGCGGCACCATCAAGCAAATGATACTTTACTCGGCCAACACGCTGGCCGACGATGATTTGACCGCCGCGTACAACCGCGTGGTCAGCGACAACAAGGCCAAGACCATCAACGTGTCGCTGGGCGAGTGTGAAAACGATGCGCAAAGCTCGGGCGTGATGGCCAGTAATGACCAGATCTTCCAGGCCGCCGTGGCCCAGGGCCAGACCTTCTCGGTGTCCTCGGGCGATTCCGGCTCTTACGAGTGTGGCGGCCCGGGCACGTCGCAAAGCTATCCTTCGGTTTCACCGTATGTGATCTCGGTGGGCGGCACGCTGCTCAATACCACGGGTTCCACCTGGGTCTCGGAATCGGTGTGGGCTTGCACGACGGCGGCGTTGTGCCAGCAAGGCGCAAACGGCGGCGCGGGCGGCGGTCCCAGCCTGTTGGAAGCGGCGCCCAGCTGGCAAGTGAACGCCGGCGTGCTGGCCGGTTCCAATAAACGGGGCACCCCGGACGTGGCGCTCGATGCCGATCCGGCCAGCGGCGCCCTGGTGCTGATCAATGGTTCGAACGAGCAAATCGGCGGCACCAGCCTGGCCGCGCCGCTGTTCGCCGGCTTTTGGGCGCGCGTCCAGTCGATGAACAACAATACCCTGGCCTTCCCGGCCGCGGCCATTTACCAGAAAGCGGCCGCCACGCCGGGCATGTTCCACGATATCACCTCGGGTAAAAATGGCGGGTATTCGGCCAAGGCCGGCTGGGATTATGCGAGCGGCTACGGCAGCTTGAACATGGCTAATTTCGCCCCCGCGATGGGTGGCGTCTTGCCGCCGCCGACGAATGTCTTGACCAACCACGTGCCACTGACCGGCATCGCGCTGGCGACCAACGCTTCCACCGTCTACACCATCGTGGTGCCGGCCGGACGTCCGAGCCTGAGCTTCAAGACTTCGGGTGGCACGGGCGACGCCGATATCTATGTGAAGCGCGGTTCGGCGCCGACCACTTCGTCCTATTTGAAAAAATCGGACGGCTCGACGACGGCGGAAAGCATCACCATCACCGCGCCCGCCGCCGGCACCTACTATCTGTTGCTTAATTCGTATGCCAAGTTTAGCGGCGTGACCCTGATCGCCAACGACTGAGTTTGGCTTGGCCCCCGTTCCGGCCGGAACGGGGGTTTTTGCACTTTTGCACTCGTCTATACTCTATATCGAACAATGCACATGACCCTGTCACGCTCGGCGCGCGGCTTCACCTTGCTGGAAGTGTTGGTGGCCCTGGCCATCGTCGGCATCGCCCTGAGCGCCTGCCTGAGCGCGGTCGGCAATCTGACCCGCAACAATGGCGCGCTGCGCGCCGCCACGATGGCGACCTGGTCGGCGGAAAACCGCCTGGCGAACATCCGCATCGACGGCGAATGGCCGCCCCTGGGCAAGAACAGTTTTGATTGCGCGCAAGATGGCCTGGCCATGCGCTGCGAAGAGGAAGTGCTGGCCTCGGCGAACCCGAATTTTCGCCGCGTCGAGGTGAGCGTGTTCGACGGCGCCGACCCGGGCCGGCGCCTCGTCAAGCTGATCCAGGTGGTGCCGAATGCGCTTTAATCCGGCGCCCGCGGGCGGGCGCGGCTTCACCCTCGTCGAATTGCTGGTCGCCATCAGCATCCTGGCCGTGGTCGCGGTGATCGGTTGGCGCGGCCTGGACGCGATCGTGCGCGCGCGCCTGGCCTTGAACGCCAACAGTGAACAATTGCGCGGCACGCAATTGGCGTTCGCCCAGTTGCAAAGCGATTGCGCCCAGATCGCCGGCGCCGGCGAAGTCCCGGGCCGTCCCACCTTGCTGGTCGGGGAGGGCGGCCTGACCTTGCTGCGCAGCGTCGTGGCAGAGCACGAGGCGACCCGGTTCGAGGTGGTCTCTTACCGCTTCGCCGACGGCGCGCTGACGCGGCGGGAATCGCCGCCCAGCCGCGAGTTGCGCGCGCTGGATCAGTCGTGGCGGGCGGCACTGGCCGGCAGCGACGCCGGCCCGGCCGTGCGCCTGCAGTCGGAGGTGGAGAGCTTGAGCGTGCGCGCGCTGCAAGATCCGCCCCTGGGCTTGCGGGTGGAATTAAAGCTCAAGGGGCACGCGGCCGGCATGGTCAAGGTCTTCCTGGTGGGGCCGGTCTGATGCGCGCGCCGACCGCGCGCCAGCGCGGCGTCGCCGTGGTCACCGCCTTGCTGTTGACGACGCTGGCCGTGACCCTGGTCGCCAGCCTGTTCTGGCGCCAGCAGGTCGAGCTGCGCTCGCTGGAAAACCAGCGCCTGCAATTGCAGGCCAAGTGGGTCTTGCTGGGCACCCTCGACTGGGCCCGCCGCATCCTGCGCGAAGACGCCCAATTGTCCGCCGTCGACCACCTGGGCGAGGCCTGGGCCGTGCCGGCGCCGGAGACGGGGCTGGACGATTATCTGGACAGCGGCGGCGCCGATAACGGCGAGGGCGGCGCGGCGATGACGCGCACCATCGTCGACGCCCAGTCCCTGTATAACCTGGGCAACCTGGCGCAAAACGGCGCCGCCAATCCGAAGGAGGTGGATGTCTTGCGGCGCCTGTTGGCCAGCCTGCAACTGGACGCGGCCCTGGCGCCAGCCCTGGCGACGGCGCTGGCGGCCACGCAAAAGGCGCCGTCGGCGGATGGCGCGGCGGCCGCGCCCGATCTGGCGCAATTGACCCAATACGACGATTTGCTGACGGTGCCCGGCTTCACCCTGCCAGTGATCGACAAGTTGAAGGATTATGTGGTGCTGCTGCCGGAGCCGACCGAGGTGAACGTGAACACGGCCGGCGCCCTGGTGCTGGCCGCGCGCATGGGGCGCTCGGCGGCGCAGACCGGCGCCCTGCTCGCCAGCCGCGCGCAGGCCTATTTTCGCGACGAGGGCGACTTTGAAAACCGCGCCCACACCCCCCTCGTGGCCGGCGAGACGGCGTTGCAAACCCATTATTTCCTGGTCGGGGGCACGGTGCGCATCGCCCGCGCCCGGCTGGAAACGCAAGCCCTGATCTACCGCAAGAACACCGGCAACACGACGCTCAAGTGGGTGCGCGACTATTGACCATCGGGGCTTGGCATCAGCGGGGCGCCGCCTCGCCCAGATACTTCCGGTAAATGGCTTGATAGCGGCCGCTATCCTTCAAATGTTTCAGTCCGGCGTTGAAATCGTCGCGGATTTTCTTGTCGCGGAACACGGGCCGATAATCCATGGGATTGAATTGGACGAACTCTTGCTCCTCCGTGGGCTTCGGCTGCAAGCCTTTTTCCCGGGACAGCAAGAGGGTGAAATACTGGAAGATGTTGCGGTCGCTGAGGGCGACGTCGTAGCGGCCGCGGTTCAGGGTCAGCACCTGCAGGGCCTGGTCGTTTTGCTCGCTGTAGTGGCCGGCTTTCTGGACCGCGCCCAGCCAGTCGGGATAGCGTTTCGCGGCGCCGGGGAAGGCGATGACGGTCAAGCCGCGCAAGTCATCCGGCGTGCGGATGCTCAGGTGGCGGGCCTTGAGCGTGATGAAGACGTTGTCGTAGAACACGGCCGGATCGCCATAGGCGGCGCCCTCGGCCCGCATGTCCTGGCCCAGGTCGCTCATCGCGGCGGCCACGTCACGGTTCCTGAAGGCCAGCGGCACGCGCGCGAAGGGATAGTATTTTGGCCGCAAGGTGTGGCCGCGGAAAGCCAGCGCCTCGCCGATCACCTCCAGTTCGATGCCGGAATTCGTTTCCGGGAAGCAGAAGGGAGGAATTTTTTCACCGAAGGCCATGCTGACCTGATCGGCCCGGGCCGGCGCGGCGCACAGGGCCGCCAGCAGCGAAGCGAGGGCGCAGGCGAGGGCACAACTGAGGGCAGGCGGGCGGGGGAGTGTCCTTTGGAGCGGTTTCACGGCGGCTCACTTTTCGGCGGTGGAAGCGGAAATGACGGCCGGCGGCCGTCGCGCCCGCGATCTGATGATCTTGCCAGGTAATTGTGCTGCCTGGAGCGCGCCGCGTCAATCACCCGCGCTTAGTCATCCGTGCGCAAAAGCCCACTTTATGCACCGATCTGGTGCCGATATGTTGTATATACCGCTCATTGCACAATCTGGTCTTGCCTGGGTCGATGCCCATGAATTAAATTATCGGACTTCGACAAACCGGCAATTCCAAGGCAGGCGCGGACAGTAAAGTTTTGCGACCCGCCGCGCGCCATTTGCACCGCTTTATAAAATTGAGCGTGACAAGATGTACTGACGAAGCGCAGGCCTTACAAAGGCTTTCGCATTATTTATATTTACACGGGGAAAGTTAATGATCAAGAAATCCAAGATGCACAAGCGCCTGGCGCGCACCCATGGCGCGATGCTGGCGCTGGGCGCCATCCTGCCGATCGGTTCGGCCATGGCCCAGACGGCCACCGAGCCGGTCGCCGCCGGCCAATTGGAGACGGTCACCGTCACCGCCCAGCGGCGCAAGGAAAACATCCGCGACGTGCCCCTGTCGGTGACCCTGCTGCGCGATGAAAAGCTCGACGTGCTGGTCTCCGGTGGACAAGACATCCGCGTGCTGGCCGGCAAAGTGCCGAGCCTGAACGTGGAATCGTCGAACGGTCGCACCTTTCCCCGTTTTTACATCCGCGGTTACGGCAACACCGACTTCAGCACGTTTGCTTCGCAACCGGTCTCCCTGGTCTACGACGACGTGGTGCAGGAAAACCCGATCTTGAAGGGTTTCCCCATCTTCGACCTGGCCGGCGTGGAAGTGTTGCGCGGCCCGCAGGGCACCCTGTTCGGCCGCAACACCCCGGCCGGCGTGGTCAAGTTCGAGTCGGAAAAGCCGAACCTGAAAAAAGTCGAAGGCTATTACAACGTTTCCACCGCCACCCATGGCACCGACAATGTCGACGGCGCCGTCAACGTGCCTTTGAGCAAAGAATGGGCGATGCGCGTGTCGGCCCTGCGCCAGCACCGCGACAATTACGTCGACAACACCTTCACCGGCCAGAATAATGCGCTGGAAGGCTATAACGAGCACGCCGAGCGGGTGCAATTGCTGTACGCGCCGGGCGGCGCCTTCAACGCGCTGTTCAATGTGCACCAGCGCATGACGACCGGCAGCGCGCGCCTGTTCCGCGCCAACCTGATCCAGAAGGGCACGAACGACTTCGCCGACGGTTTCGACGCCGACAAGATTTCGACCAACGGTCAAAACTATCAAAATCTGCAAACCGACGGCGCCAGCATGCGTCTGAGCTGGGATCTGGACGCGGTCAAGCTGTATTCGATCACCGGTCGCGAGCAAGTGCGCAGCTACTTCAGCCGCGGCGACATCGACGGCGGCACCCCGGCCGGCCCCGGCTTCATCCCCTTCCAGGTCGAAACCGGTGGCGGCTTGAGCGGCTTGCGGCAAACCACCCAGGAATTCCGCGTCGAATCGAAGAATCCCGGCGCCCTCAACTGGCAGAGCGGCATCTATTACTTCCATGAAGACGCCAACGGTTTCAGCAACAACTTCAACAGCGCCACGGGCGCGCAAACCTCGCACCTGGCCAGCCACCAGAAAAACACGGCCTGGGCGCCTTTCGCTTCCGTCAACTACGCCGTCAGCGATGCCTTCACCGTGCGCGGCGGCCTGCGCTACACGCGCGACAACAAGGACTTCAACACGGTCGAGGCGGTGAACGTGAAGCAGATCGGGCCCGGCTCGATCGAGGAAAGCAAGCACAAGATCAACTGGGACTTGAGCGGCAGCTATAAACTGGACAAGGACGTCAATGTGTACGCCCGCGTCGCCACCGGCTTCCGCGCGCCCAGCATCGCGGCCGCGTCGGCGTCGGTGCCGATCACGGTGGCCGATTCGGAAACCATCCTGTCCTATGAAGCCGGCATCAAGGCCGACCTGTTCAAGCGGCGCGCCCGCGTCGCCTTCAGCGTCTACGACTTCGACGTGAAGAACCAGCAATTGACGGTCGTTGGCGGCACCAGCAATGTGACCCGCCTGATCAACGCGGCCAAGACCAAGGGCCATGGCGCCGAACTCGATCTGGAAGGCTTCGTCACGCCGCGCCTGAAAATGTCGCTCGGCGGCAGTTATAACTTCACCGAAATCGCCGACGCCAGCCTGTCGGTGGCGAAATGCGGTTCTTGCACCGTCGAAAACCCGCTCAACGGGGCCGGCCGCGTCGTCATCGACGGCAATCCGCTGCCGCAAGCGCCGAAGTGGATCATCAACAGCACCGCCCGTTATTCGATCCCGATGGCGGACGGCGAACTGTTCGTGTTCACGGACTGGTCTTACCGCAGCCAGATCAATTTCTTCCTGTACCAGGCGGCGGAATACACGGGGCGCTCGCTGCTGGAAGGCGGCTTGCGTGTCGGCTACACCTGGCAAGAAGGCAAGTATGAACTGGCCGCGTTCGGCCGCAACATCACGAATACCCGGCGCATCACGGGTGCCATCGACTTCAACAACCGCACCGGCTTCATCAATGAGCCGCGCGTCCTGGGCGTCCAATTCAAGGGCAACTTCTAAGACTGGCCTCGCGGCCGCGAAAAACCCGTCGCGGCCCGGTGCCGCGGCGGGTTTTTTTCGTGTGGCGGACGGCGCCGATATGACGCCGCTATGCTGCCGCGATATGCTGCCGATACGCTGCCGGAATGGGCCGCGGCCCTCCCGATCTGGCGCCCTTGCGGGTGGCCGGCGGTGTTGACAAGAAATTTGAATACGTGGCTTTCGGGCGCGCCGACGGCGAGGCGTATGCGCGCATATTTTCCAGGGGGATGCTGAAACTGCGCGCCTCGGGCGCACTGGCGCGCATCATGGCGCGGCACGAGGGTGGCGAGCGGGGGCCGGCCGCCGACGCGCATGCGCAGCCGGCCCCCGTCAACTGACGCGGCCCCCCTGATCATACCGGCTGGGAACTTGCTTAGAAATGATACTCGGCGCGCACCATCGGCGTGCTGGCGCGCTGGCCCTGGCCGCCCGTCGTGGCCGCCGTGTTGCCGAACTTGTTGTTCCAGTATTGGTACTCGAGGCCGACGCGGAAGGTGTTTTTCGCGTGACCGACGGCGGCGCCCACGTCGTACATGACTTGCATGTCGAGGTTGGTTTCCGCGCCGGTGTCGTTGCCCACTTCATCCTTGCCCTTGGAGGCGATGAAGTTGACAAAGCCTTCGAAGGCAAACAGCGGCGACAGGGGAATGCCCCAGGCGGCGTTGAGCATCGGATGCAGCTTGTAAGTATAGCGGCCAGTCACGTTCGAGATCGGCGCGAAGGCGCCGCTGGGCGCGTTGCTTTCATGCAGGAGCAGCAGGCTGGTGGTCAGGAAACCCGGCACGTCCCACATCAGGGTGGGGCCGGCCACCAGCATGCGCTTGCGCGAGTTGTAGCCGACGTCGTTCTTGGTGTTGGCGTCAAAACCGAAGGTCGCGCCGAGCCCGCGCACGGGGCCGAACTTGATGTCGCTGCCGCGCACTTTGCCGATATCGACGGTGTTGCGGTACACCACATACGCTTCGGTGGCGCCCGAAGTCTGGTTCAGGGAACCGGGGTCTTTGCTATCGGAAATTAAGAGGTCGACGTTCAGGTAATTGCTGCCGTATTTGTAGCCGCTGGCGTGGGTGAAGGCAAAGATATTCTTTTTGATGTCCTCGGGATTGAACGGTTCGCGGAAGTCGTTACCGGCGCGCCAGCTGATCGAGGTATCGCTCCAGTCGGCGGCGTGGGCGCCGCCCGACAGGCACAGGATGGCGGCGGCGAACAGTTGCGGCGCGAGACTCTTTTTTGTTTTATACACGTGGAACTCCTCTTGGCATTGCATGGAAAAAAACATGGCGCTGGGTGGCGGCGGGGCTTTGCGAGCCAGACTAGTCGGTCAATGATGCGAGAAGCGCGGGCATGCGGGCTGTCTGTATCAGTAATACTGTCTATACATACTGAAATATAATGATCGCATTTCCCCGTCGCCGTGGGGCTGGATGGGGGTAGGGGGGCCGTTTTTCGGGGCGAAAATAGGCCGCCGCTGTTGTTTTTTTGCGGAAATGTCTGCACTGGCGCAATTTCTCATGCGGATAAATGTGGCCGTTGCCGATACGATACGGAACGTTGCAGTGCTTCCCGGAATGGAAGCGGCAAGGGCAACGGCAACAGCGACCGCGACAGCAAGGGCGCGGCGCCGAGCGCGATCAACACAGCCAGAACAAGAAGAATCGATATGACGACACGCCTGGAATTGCACGACATCAGCAAACGCTACCCATCCGTGGTGGCCAACGACGGCATCCACTTGACGGTCGAGCCCGGCCAAATCCACGCCGTGCTGGGCGAGAACGGGGCCGGCAAGTCGACCCTGATGAAGATCATTTACGGCTCCGTGAAACCGGATGCCGGGCGCGTGCTGTGGAACGGCAAGGAGGTGCGCATCGCCAACCCGGCCGTGGCCCGCGAGCTGGGCATCGCCATGGTGTTCCAGCATTTTTCCCTGTTCGACACCCTGACCGTGGCGGAAAACATCGCCCTCGGCTTGCCGGCCGATACCCGGCTCGACGAGCTGGCGCGGCGCATCGAAGCGACCGCCGCCCAGTACGGGCTGGAACTGGAACCGCAGCGCCACGTGCATACCCTGTCGGTGGGCGAATGCCAGCGCGTCGAGATTGTGCGCGCGCTGCTGGCCAAGCCGCAGTTGCTGATCCTCGACGAACCGACTTCGGTGCTCACGCCGGCCGCCGTCGAGCGCCTCTTCGGCACCCTGCGCCAGTTGGCGGCGGAAGGTTGCAGCATCCTCTACATCAGCCACAAGCTCGATGAAATCCGCGCCCTCTGCCACACTTGCACGGTGCTGCGCGGCGGCAAGAACACGGGTAGTTGCGATCCGCGCCTGGAGTCGGCGGCCAGCCTGTCGCGCATGATGATCGGCGCCGAACCGCCGCCCATCGTGCACCTCGAGCGGGCTCCCGGCGAAAAGATGCTGGCCGTGAAAAACCTGTGTCTGGGCAAGAGCCACCCCTTCGCCACCGAACTCAAGGACATCTGCTTCGACTTGCACGCCGGCGAGATCGTCGGCCTGGCCGGCGTCTCCGGCAATGGCCAGCAGGAATTGCTGGCCGCACTGTCGGGCGAGGATGCGCGCGCGGCGGCGGCTGCCATCATGCTGGGCCAGATCCCGGTCGGGCGCCTGGCGCCGGGCCGGCGCCGCGCCCTCGGCCTCGGCTTCGTTCCCGAGGAGAGGCTGGGGCGGGGCGCCGTGCCGGACATGTCCCTGTCCGACAATGTGTTGCTGACTCTGCAGACCGGAGCCACCATCCGCCGCGGCTTCGTGCGCGGCCGCGCCATCGTCGACCGGGCGGCCGCCATCATCGCCCGCTTCCAGGTCAAGGCCGGCGGCCCGCACTCGCCGGCGCGCAGCCTGTCGGGCGGCAATTTACAAAAATTCATAGTGGGGCGCGAAGTCATGCGCGGCCCCAAGGTACTGGTGCTGGCGCAACCCACCTGGGGCGTCGATGTGGGCGCCGCCGCGCAAATCCGCGCCGAGCTGGTCGCCCTGCGCGACGCCGGTTGCGCACTGTTGGTCATTTCCGAGGAGCTGGACGAATTGTTTGAGATTGCCGACCGCCTGCACGTGATCGCGAAGGGGCGCTTGTCGCCCTCGATCAAGACCGCCGACGCCAGCGTCGCCCTGATAGGCCAATGGATGAGCGGCCTGTGGTTGCCGGCGAAGGAGGGCGGGCATGTTTAAGCTGGAAGCGCGGCCGGCGCCGTCGGTGCTGATGTCGTGGATGTCGCCGCTGCTGGCGGTCTTGCTGACGGTGCTGTGCGGGGCGCTGCTGTTCGCCGCCCTGGGCAAGGATACGCTGGCCGGGCTGGCCGTGTTTTTCCTGGAACCGATGAAGGATTTGCGCGGCTGGACGGAACTGGGCTTGAAGGTGGCGCCCCTGCTCTTGATCGCCGTCGGCCTGGCCATCTGTTACCGCGCCAATGTCTACAATATCGGCGCCGAGGGCCAGTTCGTGGTCGGCGCCGTGGCCGGCGGCGCGGCCGCCCTGTATCTGGACGACGGCATCGGCGGCGCCTTTGTCATGGGCCTGGTCTTGCTGGCGGGGATGGCGGGTGGCATGGCCTGGGCCGCCATCACGGCCTTCTTGCGCGACCGCTTCAACGCCAGCGAAATCCTGGTCTCGCTGATGCTGGTGTACGTGGCGCAACTGCTGCTCAGCTATCTGGTGTACGGCGTGTTGCGCGACCCGGAAGGCTTCAATTTTCCGCAGTCGAAGCTGCTCTCCGACGCCATGCTGCTGCCCATCCTGATCCCCGGCACCCGCTTGCACCTGGGCATCGCGCTGGCCCTGCTGGCCGCCGTCGGCGGCTGGTTGTTCCTGTCGAAAAGCATTTCCGGCTTCCGCCTGCGGGTGGGCGGCATGGCGCCGGCCGCCGCCCGCTACGCCGGTTTTTCGGCGCGCAAGTCGCTGTGGACGTCGATGTTGATCTGCGGCGCCCTGTCCGGCCTGGCCGGCGTCTGCGAAGTGCTGGGGCCGCTGGGCCAGTTGACGCCCTCGGTCTCGCCCGGTTATGGCTTCGCCGCCATCATCGTCGCCTACGTGGGTCGCCTGCATCCGGTCGGGGTGATCTTTTCCAGCTTCGTCATGGCCCTGTTTTACATCGGCGGCGAGCTGGCGCAATCGCGCCTGGGCTTGCCGAGCGCGATCACCGGCGTCTTCCAGGGCATCTTGCTGTTTGCCCTGCTGGCCTGCGACGTGCTGATTCAATACAAACTGAGCTGGAGAAAATAATGGATTCGATCGCACCGCTGATCGCCGCCAGCGTCAATGCCGGCACCCCCCTGATGCTGGCCGCCCTGGGCCTGTTGATCAATGAAAAATCGGGCGTCGTCAACCTGGGCGCCGAGGGCATGATGCTGGTGGCGGCGATCGCCGGCTTCGGCGTCGCCGTCGAGAGCGGCAGCCCGGCGCTGGGTTTTCTGGCCGGCGCCGCCGCCGGCATGGTGCTGGCCGGCTTTTTCGCGTGGATGACGGTCTGGCTGGGCACCAACCAGTACGCGACCGGGCTGGCGCTGTCCCTGTTCGGGGCCGGCGCCTCGACCTATATCGGCATCAAGTATGTGGGCCGCAGCCTGCAAAACGGCAAGCACGGCATTCCCTACCTGGAAGACATCCCCTTCCTGGGCACCGCCCTGTTCCGCCAGCATCCCATGGTGTACCTGGCCTTGCTGCTGTGCGCGGGAATCGCCTGGTTTCTGTACCGCAGCCGGGCCGGGCTGGTGCTGCGCGCCGTCGGCGAATCGCCTTCCTCGGCCCACTCGCTCGGTTACGACGTGCGCCGCATCCGCCTGGGCGCGATCCTGTTCGGCGGCGCCTGCTGCGGCCTGGCCGGCGCCTTCCTGTCGCTGGTGTACACGCCGCTGTGGGTGGAGGGCATGGTGGCCGGACGCGGCTGGATCGCCCTGGCCCTGACCACGTTTGCCACCTGGCGCCCGGCGCGCGTGGCGGGCGGCGCCTATCTGTTTGGCGGCATCACCATCCTGACCTTTCACGCGCAGGGGCTGGGCGTGCCGATCGCCTCGCAACTGTTGTCGATGCTGCCTTACCTGGCCACCATCGTGGTGCTGGTGCTGATATCGAGCAACGCCAATTACATCAAACTGAACATGCCCGCTTCGCTGGGCAAGCACTTCAATCCGGGCGGCTGAGTTGCCTTGGCTCCGCCGTACCCTCCCCGGCGGCGGAGTTCGTAGTGACGGGGAGTATTACAAGGAAAATTTCATGTCCAAAAAATTCTTGCGTCTGGCCCTGTGCGGCGCCGTACTGTCGACGTTCGCCGCCTTGTCGTCGGCGGCCGCGCCGGCGGCGCCGCTGAACATCGGCTTCGTCTACATCAGCCCGATCGGCGACGCCGGCTGGACCAAGCAACACGACCTGGCGCGCAAGGAAGTGGAAAAGGCGCTGGGCGCCAAGGTGACGACCAAGTATGTGGAAAACGTGCCCGAGGGCGCGGACGCCGAGCGCGTCATCCGCGACCTGGCGCAGCAGGGCAGCAAGCTGATCATCACGACTTCCTTCGGTTACATGAACCCGACCCTGAAAGTGGCCAAGCAATTTCCCGACGTGAAGTTCATCCACGTCACCGGCTACAAGACGGCCGTCAACGTGGCCAACACGAACGCCCGTTTTTACGAAGGGCGCTATCTGGCCGGGGTGTTGGCCGGCAAGATGAGCAAGACCCACGTGGCCGGCTATGTGGCCGCCTTCCCGATCCCGGAAGTGCTGCAGGGCGTGAACGCCTTCGCGCGCGGCATGCGCAGCGTCGATCCGAAGGCCGACGTCAAGGTGATCTGGGTGAATAGCTGGTTCGATCCGGGCAAGGAACGCGACGCCGCCATCACCTTGATGGGGCAGGGCGCCGACGTGATCACCCACCATACCGACTCGACGGCGGTGGTGCAGGCGGCCGAGGAAAAGGGCAAGTACGCCATCGCCTACCATTCGGACATGAAAAAATACGGTGCGAAAGCGCAACTTGCCGCCGTGACGCATCATTGGGGCGCATACTATACAAAACAGGCGCAGGCTGTGCTCGATGGCAAGTGGAAGACCAGCAGCACCTGGGGCGGCATCAAGGATGGCATGGTCGAGCTGGAAGACATCAATCCATCGGTGCCGGCCGATGTGCGCCAGTTCGTGCTGGCGCGCCAGAAGGATATCGTGGCCGGCACGCTGACGCCGTTCACCGGACCGGTCAAGGATAACGAGGGCAAGGTTCGCCTCGACAAGGGTACGATGAGCGACGACGCCTTGAACAAGATGGATTATTTTGTCGAAGGCGTGTCGGGCAAGGTATCAAGCAAATAAGCGAGCAAATAAGC
>DMYQ01000322.1:17554-21512 GCA_003482555.1 Janthinobacterium sp.
AATAAGCGAGCAAATAAGCGAGCGGAAAGAAGCGAAGAGCTCACTTGCAGCGAACAGGCAAGAGCAGGGCGCCGCGCGGGCATGCCGCCGCGCGGCATTTCCGGCGCCGTCGGCGGTGCCGGGCAGCAGCGATCAATGATCCGGATCGCCAATCGGATCAGCCTGGACGACAGCTTCCGGGACAAGGAGAGATTTTTCATGGACCGACTCGCAATCTTCAAGGATATCGCCACCCAGGCCGGCAAGGGCGAGCTGACTTTTCCCGCCAACGTCAACGCCACGCTCAAGCTGCAACTGGCGCTTGACGACCCCGACTGCCACATCGACGCGGCCGCCAAGATGGTGATGGCCGAGCCGGTGCTGTCGGCGCGCACCGTGGCGATCGCCAATTCGGCCGCCTACAACCGTTCCGGCGATGAAATCACCAGCGTGCGCCTGGCCGTCAACCGGCTCGGCTTCCGCACCCTGAAGTCGATGGTGGCCTCGGTCATCGTGCGCCAGTTGGGCAGCGCCATCACCGACCCGCAACTGCGCGCCAAGTCGGCCAGGTTGTGGGAACACACGGCCCATGTGGCGGCGCTGGCCCAGGTGATCGCCAAGAAGGTCGCCCGCATCGACCCGGAGACGGCCATGTTCGCCGCCATCGTGCACGAAGTGGGCGGCTTTTATCTGTTGTCGCGCGCGCAAGAATTTCCTGGCTTGCTGGACGATAACACCGAAGACTGGATCGAATACGGCGAAAAGCTGATCGGCCGCGGCGTGCTGCGTCAGTTGGGCGTGCCGGATCAAGTGCAACAAGCGGTGGAAGGTTTGTGGCAGGGCGGCGGCAACACGCCGCCGAAGACGCTGGGCGACGTCCTGTTGTTGGCCAATGAGCTGGCGCTGGTCGCCTCGCCGCTGCATCCGCCGCTGGGCGAGAATGCCGTGCAGGCGGCGGCCATGATCGATTTTGAAACGGGGGGCGGCACCTTGCGCGCCATCCTCGCCGAATCGGCCGAGGAAATCGAATCGCTGGCGGCGGCCTTGCTGGTGTAGCGCCGACGCAACACTTCCACTTCCGGCGACCGCCGTTACGGGGGCGTTCCCCCTATCCGCTTACATGGGACGGCGCTGTCGGGCGCCGCCAGCCGCGCCTATCGATGGCTTGGCCGAGATTCCTTTGCGCAACCCGCGGGCGGGCCCACGGCGGAGACGGTCCGCGCCTGCTCGCCGGCCTGGAGCATGTCATCCAGCGCTGCTTTTGCCCATGAATTGCCCATAATTGTCTGTCATTACGCGATGCTTCAAGCGCGCCGGGCTCTCGGCTGACAGCGGGTAAACAAGAGTGGGTAAAGACAGGGTGGGCCCCCGCGAAAGAAATATCATTTTCCCGGGGAAAAAGTTTGCGCCAGTTCACGATGCCGATCGCCAACAGGCGTCACTATGGGTTTGCGCGCAGCCATCGTGACTTTGGCGCCACACTTTGCACGCTTGGTATGCAGCAATATATCTATTGATTAGATACAATGCTTGCCACGGCGTTAACTTGGCCTCACATTGCCCTAACCGTCATCACCAAACGCACCAGGAACCCTCATGTCGAATACCTTTTCCGTCTTTGCCGCCAGCGCTCTGGCCGCCAGCCTGACCCTGGCTTTCCCCGCCCATGCCGCCCATGTCGCCCATGCCATGGGCGCGTCCAAGGTGCAGGAAGGCGCCTTGCGCACACATCTTGAGTTTTTGTCCAGCGACGCCCTCGAAGGCCGCGGCACCGGCCAGCGCGGCGGCGACTTGACCGTGGCTTACCTGGAAAGCCAGGCCCTGGGGGCCGGCTTGAAGCCCGCCGCAGGCGCCGGTTTTCGCCAGTCGGTGAAGATCGTCGGCGTGAAAGTGTTGCCCGATCAAAGTAATATTCACCTGGAGGCGGACGGCAAGACCTTGCCGATCGCCTTCGGCCGCGACTGGGTATGGGCGCCCGGCGACGGCCAGGCCAGCCGCAAGATCGATACCGAACTGGTCTTTGTCGGCTACGGCATCAGCGCGCCGGAAGAGGGCTGGGACGATTACAAGGGCGCCAATTGCGCCGGCAAGGTACTGGTAATGCTGGTCAACGATCCGCGCCCGACCGCGGCCGAGCCGGCCCGTTTCGGCGGCAAGGCCATGACTTACTATGGCCGCTGGTCATACAAATTCGAGGAAGCCAAGCGCCGCGGCGCCGCCGGCGTGCTGTTGATCCACACCGACGCCTCGGCCACCTACGCCTGGGGCGTGGTGCAAAACGGCTGGGGACTGGCGGAGCGCTTCCAGCCCGCCGACGGCAATGTCGGCAGCGGCGTGCAGGGCTGGCTGACGGAGGCGGCGGCGCGCACCCTGTTCACGGCCGGCGGCCAGAACCTCGACAAGTTGCGCGCGGCCGCCGAGCGCAAGGATTTCCTCCCCATCATGCTGACGGCCAAGTTGAAGGGCGAGATGAAGTCCGCCGTGCGCAAGGTGGAGCAATTCAATATCGCCGGCCTGGTGCCGGGCAGAGACCCCAAGCTCAAGGACGAAGTCGTGATTTACAGCGCCCACTGGGATCATTTGGGCAAGCTGAGCGCCACCGGCGAGATCTTCAACGGCGCCGTCGACAACGCTTCCGGTTCGGCGGCGCTGCTGGCGATGGCGAAAGCGGCCGCGCGCAAGCCGGCCCGCCGCAGCCAGATGTTCCTGTGGACGGCGGCCGAGGAGCAGGGCTTGCTGGGCAGCGCGGCCTATGCCGCCAGTCCGCTCTGGCCGCTGAACAAGACGGCCGCCGACTTGAATCTGGATACCCTCAATTCCGTCGGCGCCACGCGCGACATCGGCGTCGACGGCAGCCAGCGCAGCGACCTGGGCAAGACGGCGGAAAAGGTCGCCAGGAGCATGGGCTTGCACATCGACAGGGCCGATCCGGACTTGCGGGGCGATTATTTCCGCGGCGATCATTTTAATTTCGCCAAGGCGGGCGTGCCGGCGTTTTCCATCGACTCCGGGCACGAGTTCGTCAGGAACCAGGCCGCTTCCATGGCCAAGGTCGAGGCTTACGGCAAGCGCTATCACCAGTCCAGCGACAAATACGACGCCGCCTGGGATCTGGGCGGCATGACGCAGCAGGCGCAGTTCACGCTGAACCTGGGCCAGGCCATCGCCAACGCGCCAAAGATGCCGGCGTGGAAAGCCGGCGACGCCCTCGGTCGCGTGCGCAGCGCGCCGACAAGCGCCGCCCGTCCCTGATCGCTAATGCTTGAAGGCCAGCGTGATGGTGGTGCCCGTCAAGTCTATTCCCTTGATGGAAATGCTGCCGAAGCTGGGCCCTTCAGTGCCCTGCACGCGGATATTCTGGAAGTTGATTTCGCCGATGGAACTGGGCAGACGCAGCGAGAGCGAGCCATCCTTGTTGATGGCGGCGGCCGCCTTGGCGGGATCGTAGACCACGTCTTTCATGCTGACGTCCGATTCCAGAAATCCCAGCACGGGATTGAGCAGCTTGGCCAGGTCGCCCACCACTTCCAGGCCGCCGCCCTTGCCTTGCTGGTGCAACTGGTGCAGCAAGTCGTCGTTCAAGCCCTGCGCCGAAGTGCCGCCAAGCTCGTCCTCGGTGAGCATTTGCAAGCCCGATTCGTTGCGGCCCAGTAGCACCGGGGTGCTGATGGCGATCGTCGGCAGCGCTTCGACGGCATAGCTTTCCAGCGGCGCCAGCAGGGCCGTGGCCAGGGCCGCCGCCATGCGCAGGTGGCGTTGCTTGCGCAACGCGTCTTGCACGTGCTGCTGCGTAATGAGATTCCACTCCGCCAAAATGTCGCCCAGGCGCTGGCCCGTGGCGCGCTGCGACTCCATCGCCTTCGCCAGTTGCTCTTCGGAAATGAGCTTCTTTTGAACGAGGAGTTGTCCCAATAGCGACTTGCTTTGATTTTGCTTCAACCATCCCATGGCGTTCTCCTCAGTGATAACTCAGTGATAA
>DMYQ01000322.1:21707-30549 GCA_003482555.1 Janthinobacterium sp.
CCTCAAATCCCGCGCAGCATGGGCGCGCGCAAGGCTTCGTCCAGGGTTTGCGCGCACTCGCTCAAGTGGGCCCGGCTTTCCCGATCCAGGCCCCGGCGCGGGGCGTGCCGCAGCGCCGCCAGCAAGGCCGCCGCGTTTTCACGCTGCAAGCTACGCACATCGGCCGGGGTGGCCGGGCCGGGCCGCAGCAGGGCGTAGCTCAAGCGCTTGATGTGCTCGCGCTGCAAATTGCGGCGCATGGCCGTGATGGTTTTTCCCGCTTTCAACTCGCTCCAGATGGCATCCTGCAGGCTGGCATACAGTTCGCCCAGCGACAGCGAGCGCTCGCCTTCGCTGGCCTGGACGTCGAGCAGTCGGGCCGCGACCGCGTCGGACAGCAACTGGTCGAGGGCGGCGTTTTGCAGGGCCAGCACGCGCCGGCTGATGGGCGCGTCGGATTCATGCTCGAAATGGTCGACGCCGAGGCGGCTGAGCAGGGCCGGCGAAAAGCGGAAGCTGTCGGCCGCGAACACGCTGTCGATGATGAGGGCCAGCGCCAGGCGCTGGTTTTGCCGCGCCACCGGCGTGTACGGCGCGCGCGCCGTGCCGGCGTGGTCGCGCAGGGCGCGCGTGCCGCCTATGTATTTGAGAGCCATCGGAAAGGTGTTGCCCAGCTGCCTGAAACCGTCGTCCAGGCTCAGGCGCAGGATTTCATAGCTCTCGCCGGGCGGCAATTGGCGGGTTTCCAGCCTGGACCACAGTTCACGCGTCTGCTCCAGGCGAACCCTGGCGTATTGCAGGGGATCGCTGCCCAGATCGAAGGCGTTCACTTCCGGGTCGGCCACGTTGGCTTGCGCGTCTTCGTCGGTGCCGTAGGCCAGTTGCGGCTCGCTGGAGCGGGCCGCGATCTTTTCCAGCGCGGCTTTTTCTTCGGCCGCCGGCAAGACCTTGTAGGCGTATTCGATGGCCCAGTAATCGTAGGGGCCCAGGGTGGCGTTGACGTACTGGCCCTGGGCGTGGCCGGGCGCGGCCAGGTTGAAGGGAATGTAATCCATCACCGAGCCGGCCAGTCCGTGTTCCTTGCCGAAGGCCGGGTCTTGCAACTGGTCCAGGCTGTAGATGGTGGAAGAGCGGAAGTTGTGGCGCAAGCCCAGGGTATGGCCGACTTCATGCATGATCACTTGCTTGACGTACGCCTGGGCCAGGGCTTCCGCTTGCGGGCCGGCCATGTCCAGGCTGCCACGCGCGGCCAGCAAGTCGAGCGCAAAATGCATCTCGCCGCCCGCTTCCTGGCCATAGTCGCAATGGATGGCGGCGCCGGCCGGCAGCGGGTTGTCGACGGCGAAGCGGCGCGCGTTTCTGGCATAGACGTCGGACATGGCGATGTCGGCGTCGAGGATTTCGCCGCTGCGCGGATCGACTTGCACCGGGCCGAGGGCGAAGCCGGCGTCGATGCCGAGGAACCAGCGGATCGAGGCGTGGCGCGCGTCGAGCGTGTCGAAATTGTCGTCCTCGCTTTGCTGCTTGACCACGATGGCGTTGCGAAAGCCGATTTTCTCGAAGGCGCGGTTCCATTCGAGCACGCCCTCGCGCACGGACTGGCGGTATTTCAACGGCACGTTCTTGTCGATCCAGTAGACGATGGCTTGCTTCGGTTCCGACAGCGGGGCGCCCGGGTCGCGCGGCTCCAGGCGCCAGCGGTAGATATTGTGGATGGCCGTCTTGGCGCTCAAGTCGTCCGAGTAATCCTGCACCGTGCCGGCGAAATGGCCGATGCGGTCGTCGGCCGGGCGCGCCGCCATGATGGTTTCCGGCAGCGCCGCGAAGCTGTAGTAAAAGCCGATGAACAGACTGCGCGGGTCGGGCGTGGTGGTGGGCGGCAGGGCCGTCGGCTGACCGTTGGCGGCCGGCGCCGGCAGGCGCGGCACGGCGAAATGGGCGTTGACCTGGAAACCGGTCAGGCCGGCGTCGCCGTGCGCGCTGACGAAGCTGCTGTTGCGCGCGTCCAGCATATACGGCAAGCGGTAAGCGCTTTCCAGCTGGGTCGAATAACCGGGGATGTCGGCAAACAGCAGGGTGTTGGCCTCGATCAGGATGGCGCGGCTGCCCGGCAGTGGCGCGCTGGCCACCGGCGCGCTGGCCAGCAGGCTGTCGGAAAAGGCTTGCGCCACGGCCAGGGCTTGCGGCGTGCCTTGCGCGGCGCGGTAGCCGGTGTTCTTGGCGATCAGCTGGATCTGGTTGCCGATGCGGCGGAAGACGACGATCTTGCCGCCGCCCATCTGGCCGCCGTACAGGCGCCGCTCGCCGACGCCGTTTTCCACGTTATAGCTGAGGAAGAAGGGTTGCTCCAGCTGTTCCGGGCGCAGCGCGATCCAGATTTTTTCATTCTGCTGCCACAGGTCGAACAGGCCGCGCACCTGGCGCGCATCCCTGACCACCAGTTGAAAGGGGCGCGCGGCCGGTTCCAGGCGGGCCAGCAGGGCGGCGTTGGCCTGGGCCAGCGCCGCCGGGTCGGTCGCGACGGCGGCGCCGGCGCCGCCCGCCAGCGTCAGCAGGGTGGCCATGGTGGTGGCCAAGGCGGCCAGGGTGGCGAGGGTGGGGTGCGCCATGCTCAGGCCGACAGCTTGTGAGGGTGGAGCGGCAGCAGCGGCACGCTGTCGCCGGCGATGTCGGACGGGGCCCGCCCGAACCAGCGCTTGCAGGCCCGGTAAAAGGCGCTCGGCTCGGAAAAGCCGAGCTGGAAGCTGAGCATCTTCAACGACAGTTCGCCGTTGTTCAGCGATTGCCGCGCCAATTCCCGGCGCGTGTCGTCGACCAGGGTGGTGAAACTGGTGCCTTCTTCGGCCAGGCGCCGCTGCAGGGTGCGCTCGCTCATCATCAGGCGGGCGGCGACGTCGTCGCGCAGGGGCGGCCCCTTCGGCAGCATGCAGGCCAGCAGGGCTTGCACCTTGGCGCTGAAGGTGGGCGGCTGGGCGCGCGCCAGGGTGGCCAGCACATTGCCGCTCAAGGCCACGGTCGGCGGCAGCGCCATGACCATGTCGGTGTCGGCGAATTCCATCACATTGTGCGGCATGTTGAAATGCACGGGGCAGCCGAAGGTTTCTTCGTAGACGTGGGCGTTGGCCGGTTGCGGGAAGGCGTATTCGACCAGCACCGGGGTGGCGTCGTCGCGCCCCGAGGCGCAGCGCAGGGTGCGCAGCAGCACGCACCAGACGAAGTCGTAACGTTGCTGCGGCACGGCGCGCTGGGCTCCCGGCAGCAGCATGCCGACCCGGGTGTGACCGTGGCAGCGTTCGATGGTGCTTTGCACGGTCGGCGAGACCAGCATGATATGGCCCATCACGCCCAGCCAGCCGAGGCGGTGCGGGGTGGAGATTTTCAGGCCCAGCAGGGGGTCGCCGGAGCGTTCCACCAGCAATTCCCATAAATGACTGAGCTTGTCGGACAGGGTCAGGGCATCGCAGGCGAGGCCGTCGCCTTCGTCCAGGCCGGCTTCTTTGAACAGGGCTTCGACTTCGAAGCCGGAGTGGGCCAGGCGCGACTTGACGCCGCGTACCAGGTGCAGGGCGGAAGAGTAGCTCATGGCGCCACCGGCGCCAGCGGCGTATTTTGATCAGTAAAGTGCATGAACAAGATGGACCTCCCTATTTATCGCGACGGCGATGGAACCGGATCGCCACCGGTTGAAACGCGGCACCCCTCAAGGCGTGACCGCCGTGCGCAGGCGCAAGCCTATGCGTTGCTTCAAGTCTTGCAATTCCGGGTCGATGACTGCGCGCGTGTCGCCGGCAACGGACTCGCCCAGCAGCTTTTGCATTTCCGGCAGCATGGCTTCGAACTTGCGCTTCACGGGCGATTCCAGGATCGCCACCATTTGCCGCAACTCGTCTTCGCTGAAGCGCTCGGCCAGCAGCGGCGCGACCTTGCTCTGGATGAGTTTGTCGGCGCTGACGCGTACCGTCGGCGTCGCCTGCTCCATGAATTTCTTGGCTTCGACGACGATATCGCTCATGGCGGCGTCGCGCCGTTCGGTCGAGGCGCGACCCTGCAGCATGGCGCGGGCTTGTTGCACGGCGTCGCTGACGGGGACTTGCAACATGGACACGCCGATCTCGTCCATATGCCACAGCTTGAGCACGTGCTGCACCAATTCCTGTTTGGCGGGCGCCGCGGGCGCGGTGGTGCTTGCGGTGGCGGCGCCGCACAGCGCCATGAGCAAGACGGTTGCGCTTGTTTTTAGCATGGAAAGACTCCTGTCGAAAAGAATGGGGTGGTTCAAAAACGCCGGCTGTAATTCATGCCGAAGTAACGCACGCGGAAATCGCCGCCCACGTCGAGGCCGGCGTACGGGTTGTAAATCACGTTCAAAAAATTATTGCAGTTGATATTGCAGTCGGTGTTGGCCGGCACGTTGAAGTGGCCGACCATGTAACTGCCGGTGAGGCTGATGTCGCTGTTTGGCGTCAGCTTGTAGTTCAAGCCCAAACTGTAGAGCTTGGTGTCCGGCAGGGGCGCGATCAAGTCGATCTTGTCGGCCGGGATGGAGCTCTTGCGCGGTTCGAAGCCGAAGCGCAGGGTCAGCTTTTCGGTCGGGAACAATTGCAAGCCATAGCCGAAGTTGACCACGCTCTTGTAGTCGCGCGGGATGGTCAGCTTGCTGGAATCGGGCACCCCGTACAGGCGCGCGATTTCCAGCAGCTTGATGCTCTGGTCGAACTGGAAGGTGAGCGAATTCCACTGGTTCCAGCGGGCGTAACTGGCGTCGACGTTGAGCTGGACGTACTTGATCGGCTTGAGCTTGACGCCCACCTGGATGTGGGTGGGGAAGGGAATCGTGGCCGTCAGATTGCCTTTTTGCACGGCCGGAATCGAGGTGGGGAAGCCCAGCACGGCGCCGGCGATGGGGCCCAGCAAGCCGGAATTCAAGCCGTTGATGAAGCTGCGCAACATGGGTTCGGCCGTGAACTGGTAAGTGCCGCTGTACTGCGTCTGCGAGCCGCCCTGGTAGACGGCGCCCAGGGCGAAGCGGGGATCCGGTTCCCACAGCACGCCCAGGTTGATGGTCGGGTCGAAGGGCGCCGTCATTTCCAGGCGCATATTGGCGGCCTTCTTGAACGGCGAAATCATGCCATCCTTGCCGCCGCCGCACAGGCCGAAGCCCAGGGTGTCGAGGATGTTGCCGCCGCCATCGGGGCACCAGCCCTGTTGCAATTTTCCGACAATGCCGAGCAGGGTGTTGGGGAAGCGCATGTCGGTGTCGATGACGAAGGCGGCGTGGGCGATCGGCACCGAGACGCCGAAGCGCAGGGTGTCGGAATACTTGTAGCCGACCGAGGGCGCCGCGTACACCAGGCGCTGCAACTGCAACTGGCGGCCTTGGAAGCGGGCCGGGTCGTTGACGTCGGTGGTGCGGTCTATGCTCATCGCCTGCGCCATGTAACTGCCGGTGCCGAAGGTGAAGGGCGAGCCTTTCTTGTTGAAGGACATGGCCAGGCCGGGAATGACGACGCCGGGCAGGCGCCAGCCGGGCATGCCGTAGATGGGCACATACATGGCCTGGCGCAGCTTGCCGGTCGAGGTGCCGTTGACGGGGTCCTCGGTCCAGCCGCCGATGTCGAAGCCTTCCGGCGCGCTGAAGTGGGCGTTCGAGCGGATGCTGGCGCCGAAGACGGAAAAGCTTTCGCTGTCGCCCGTCATGCGCGCCAGCCCGGCCGGGTTGAAGTGGATGGAGTCGAGGCCGGGCGGGTCGGCCGTCACCGCGTTACCCAGCGCCATGGCGGTGACGCTGGTGGTCAGGTTTTCCGTCAGCGCGGCCCGGGCCGGCTGCGGACAGGCGGCCCAGGCGGCGGCGGCCGACAGCGCCGCCAGGCGGGTGCGAGTGCTGGCGCGCGCCATGTCAGAACGCCAGCGGCAAGCTCAGATCGACCGATAAATTGGGCGAATCGGTGGTCAGGCCGACGCCGATGGCCAGGTTGACGGTGGTTTTTGGCGAGATCCGGTAACCGAGACCGAGGTTGAGCATGCCCGAGGTTTGCATAGTGGTCTTGGCCGTGCCGCCGTCGGCGAAGCTGAGTTTCGAGCCGGCCGAGATGGCTTCCTGGAAGGACAGGGTGGTCGAGATGCCATACGACAGGGCGTAGGCGAAACCGACGCCGAAGCCGGTGCTCATGCCGGGCGCGACCCGGGTCAGCACGCGGGTGCCGTTGACTTGGTACAAATGCTTGGCCGGCAGGCTGGCCGTCATGTTCAGGGAGCCGAACAGGGCGACCGGGTCGACGATGCGGTTCACGTTCAAGCCGGCGGAAAACGAGGTCACGCCGGAACCGGTGGCCTGGCCGCTGCCGGCGATGACCTTGAACGGGCTGCGCCCGCTCGGCAGGCGCAGGGTGCCGGTGACGGTCAGGTTGGGCTTGTCGCGTTCGGCCGCGAACGGCTGCCAGCGGGTGCCCAGGCTCAGGTCGCCCAGCGAATTGGAAACGCCGCCGCCGCTGCCCCGGGTTTCCGAATATTTCGAAATCACGGGCAGGGTCAGGTTGCCGGTCAGGTTGTCGAGCAAGCCGTAGTCGCCGGAAAAGGTATTGGTGATGATGTGGGAACTGGTGTTTTCGATGTCGAACAGGGTGATATTGCCGTTCGACAGGTCGGTGATGATTTTTTCCTGGCCGATATAGCTGTAATTGAGGTCATAGCTGAACTGGAACTGCTTGCTGCGGATCAGGGAATACTGTTTGTCGACGGCCGTCAGGGTTTGCTTGAGCAGGGTGCTTTGGTCGCCTTCGCCCTCGTGCTTGGCCAGCGCGTCGCGCGCCGCGTCGGAGCTGGCCGGCTTGGCCGCGTCGGCCGTCGCCGGGGCGGTTGCCGTGCCGGCCGCCGTGGCGGCGCCTGGATTCTCCTGCGCGCAGACGGGGGCCGACAGCGTCAGCAGCGCCGAGGCGAGTAAGGCGGGCAGGGTGCGAATGATCATGGTGAATCCTTGTCGAAAAAAGTGCGGTCAGGGAAAAGGTGCTGCGGGGGATTATTGGCGGTGCATCCAGGTGCCGCTGGCGCCGGAATTGACGGCCCGTTCCAGCAGGTGGGTGGCATTGTCGAGCGGGCCGAGGCGGGCATGGTTGGTGATGCGGTCCATGTCGACGACGCCCAGTTCCTTGTCGGTCAAAGCCAATTGCGCCGGCGCCGTCTGGCCCTTGGCCGGCGAAATGATGAAGAGGGTGTTCTTGTCCCACAGGCTGGCGAATTCGCTCATGGAAAAGACGATGTTGCCGGCCGAAGGGTCGGCGATGAAGACGACGCCGTCGCGTATGCCGCGCAGCACCACGAAGTGCTTGGCGCCGGCATAGTCGATCGGGACGATGGCCGGTTGCTCCAGCGTCAGCAAGTCCTTGATGTTGGCGCGAAAGCCGGCGCCCTCGACGCCCAGCGAGGCGACGTAACGCTTCATGTCGAGCAGGGAAAAGCCGCGCCGCTCGATGATCTTTTCCTTCTCGCCCCGTTCCAGCATGCCTTCCATGGCTTGCTGTTCCGTCACCTTCAAGCCGAGGTGAAAATTCAAGATGGTCACCAGGGCGGCCGAGCCGCAACTGTAGTCGAAGGCTTGGTGCACGATATGGCGGTATTTGAGTTCGGAGTACGGTTCCATGCCGACGGCCTGGCTGTAGTTGCCGCCGCCCAGCATCGATTGCGGCATTTCATACTGGCCTTTGGGACGGTCCAGCGGCGTGTGCCTTTCCATGTAGCCGGCACCCGTGATGAGGGCGGCGACCACGCCCAGCAGTATCATCAGCATGGCGCGCCATCCCGGCCGGCGGCGCCCGTGGCGCCACGCATATCGCGGGTGGGTGCGGGCGCGCGCGCGGCCTGGCGATACAGCTTTCCCCGGGGCGCCGGGCGTCCCATGACTGCTTCCATCTTGTCTCCAGTATCTCTAATTAAGAACGGTCGTGCTTTATTTTTCGCGCAACTGTCTTTGTTTTTTTGTAACTTATTAACGCATGTTTTGCGTCATCTCGGCATCAAAAAAATTAGATTGCATCCTCTATGACTTTGTCCTGTTCTTATGCTAACGCAAACAACAGCGGGCAAACGTGCGCCTCACTCTGTATGGCTCCCGGGGCCAAGAGCTTGGCTTTTCAAGTCAGCGCGAAAGGCTGGACTGGTATCGGTGTCGGCTCATATCATTAATTTAATTAATATTCACATAATATTAAGAACACCACGAAAGTTGGCCCACCTGGACCGGCGCCGGTAACGGCGGAACCCGGGTCAGTGCCCTCCCAGAACCTTGAGTGAGCCGGTGAGCTTCCGACGTGGCGATGCCTGAAAATAAACTTTAGTTATTCAATTAACTTCTTGTTCAATTAACTTCTTATTCAATTAACTTCTTGGAGATTTACATCATGACAATCATCAAAAAAACCGCTATCGCCGCTTTCCTGTCCAGCGTTGCTTTCGCCGCGTCGGCCATGACCCCGATCCAAGATGCCGAGCTGAGCACTGTCAGCGGCCAGGACGGCGTGTCGATCGCCGCCAACCTGAACGTGAAGATTGATTCCTTCGTCTACACCGACACCGACGCGGTCGACACCAACGGCCTGGGTGGCGGTTCGGTCAGCTTCAACGGTATCAAAGTGAACGGCTTGATCGCCGCCAGCATCGATATCCTGAGCCGCAATTCCTTCCTGCAAGCCGCTGGCGCCGCCGGCGTGACCAATCCAGGCACCTTCTACAACGCCGCCAGCGGCGGCGACGTGGTGCAAATCGCCATCCCGGCCGACGTTCAAGTGGCCGCCGGCAAACTCTTGAACGTGTCGGTCGACGCGATCAAGATGGGCAACAGCACGGCTTCCTTCGGTTCGGTCGCCATGAA
>DMYQ01000328.1:0-615 GCA_003482555.1 Janthinobacterium sp.
CCGCAAACGGCGGCCCTGCGCGCCGGCGTCGAGATCGTCATTGCCACGCCGGGCCGCTTGCTCGACCATGTGCAGCAAAAGACCTTGAATCTGTCGCAAGTGCAAATCCTCGTCATGGACGAGGCCGACCGCATGCTGGACATGGGTTTCTTGCCGGATTTGCAGCGCATCATCAACTTGTTGCCGAAGCAAAGGCAAAACCTGATGTTCTCGGCCACCTTCTCGGCCGAGATCAAGAAGCTGGCCAACAGTTTCCTGAACAATCCCCTGCTCATCGAAGTGGCGCGCAGCAACCAGACGGCCGACAAGGTCACGCAAGTGGTCTACAAGGTGGCCGACGAGCACAAGCGCGACGCCGTCGCCCATTTGATACGCGGGCGCGACTTGAAGCAAGTGCTGGTGTTTTCCAACACCAAGATCGGCGCCTCGCGCCTGGCGCGCAGCCTGGAGCAAGAGGGCGTGAAGGCGACCGCAATCCACGGCGACAAGACCCAGCAGGAACGGATGGCGGCGCTGGAAGCGTTCAAGAAGGGCGAGATCGACGTGCTGGTGGCGACCGACGTGGCGGCCCGCGGCCTCGACATCACCGACTTGCCGTGCGTGATCAATTTCGAC
>DMYQ01000328.1:656-5380 GCA_003482555.1 Janthinobacterium sp.
TCGATCTTTTCGGACAAGGACGAGCGCCTGCTGGTCGACATCGAAAAACTGATTAAGCAAACCATCGCGCGCGACGAACTGGCCGGCTTCACGCCGGCCGCCACTCGCGCCGACGGCGAACGCGGCGAAACCCGCCGTCCACCGCGCCGCTCGCCCGAAGGCGAAGTCCGTCCGCCGCGGGCGTCCGCCGAAGGCGAGCTTCGTTCGCCCCGTCCCGCGCCCGTCGACAACGGGGCGCGCTCGTCGATCCAGCCGCCGGAGCGCGAGCGCGGTGGCCGTCCCGGCTCCGCGCCGTTTCCGCGCCGCGAGCGGGTCGATCCCTGGTTCTCCAAGCCGTATGAGCCGGCCAAGGCCAGCGAGCCGGCGGCCAGCAGCGCGGCGCCGGCCGCCAAGCCAAAGCAGAGGGTGGCCGCGTTGTTGGGCGGCTTGCTCAAACACTAACAAGCGGAGCGAACTCCGTCCAGGTCGCTGGACGGTCAAGCGGGATACAATCCGCTTTCATGATGCGGCGGCGTGGCGCGCGCTGTGCGCCCCGCCGAATCGATCGACAGCGGGCATCGCCAGGGCATCCTCATGTAGTTGTCCTTGACGAAGGTTCAGCGTCGGAGCCCGCCGCATGTCGTCGCGTTTTTCGACGCCGGCATTTCGCCCGCGTCAGTCGAAGCGGCCGATCCCCCGGCGCCGCCGACGCCCGCCTTTCAAACGATATTGCCCACCTGTTTTCCGCGCGGCGCGGCCGGCGCGTTCATGTTCACGTCACGCTCGTGGGTGCGCCCGCCCGGTTCCCGGGGAGGCGCTTGAGCCGGTCGTCCCGATCCGACGATCCCTTGGGGAGCATGGCGTGGACGGCGAGATAAGACCTGGCGCCGCCAAGTGGAGCAAGGCGTCGCCGGAAAAGAGCGCGATCGCACTGCGCCCGACGGCCCTGGCGCCGGCTTGCCCCCGCCCGGAGGATGGTGCGGAGGGGCAATGCCGGTCATGGGCAAACGCTGGTGCGCCGCCCGGCAAGACGCGACGGGATTTAGTCTGCCATCTTCAAGCGGTTGTTGCGCCACCAAGCGCGCCCGAACACCACGATGATCGACACCAACAAGCCCAGGAAGAAACTCAGCACCAGCGCCGTCGACAGGCGCGTTGAGCGACTTTCCGGCAAGCTCGGGCCGGCGATGAAGCGGCTTTTCTCCAGATACAGGCTGAGCGCGTTCTGGTTGTCTATGCTGATCGTGTTATAGACTTCTTTGATCGCCTCGTTTTGCAAATCCTTGCCCTTGAAGGTGGCTTCCTTGAGCGGCTCCAAGCCGCGCAAAATGGCTTCGCCCGAAGTGCTGGTATCGAGCAAAATTTTGGCGCGGTCGTAATATTCGCGCAGCAAAATATTTTGGGCCTGTTCGCGTTTTGCTGCGTAAATCGCTTCCTTTGCCTCGCCCGCCTCGACTTCGTTGGTCATCATTTGGGATCGCGGCGATAAATAACGCGCGCTTTCCTCGTTAACTGTCACCACTTGACGACCAATCACGTTGGCCGACTCGGGGTAGCGCGCGACGATTTTCTCCAAATCGATCCCCTTGCGGTGGAAGCGCTCCAATTTCTCATTGTTGAAGATAATGTCATTACTCAGTTTATTAGTACGCGCCACGATTTCCGCGTGTTTAAACCGCAACTGGTCGGAATAGACCGAGTAGATAATGCTGTCAATGACATAGCGCCCCAACATGCCGACGCTGATTTGCGCGCTTTCCGGTGTCGCCGCTTCATAGGAAATGCGCAAGCCGATGATATTATTGTTGGAATCCTTGGGCGGATCCATCAAGTCGCGCGCGTCCAGTTTGGTGAATGGATACACCGGTTCGAGCAATAACGCCGCCCCTTCGCGGGACGCGAACGTATTCCGCAAACCATGCACGTCGCCGACATTTTCCAGCTTGTTTTGACGTATATATCCGTTGAAGCGGTTGCTCGTGCCAAAGGCGGCGGCATAGCGCTTGAAGTCGGCCGGATTGATACCGGGAGGCGCTTCCTTCTTATCCTTTTCCTTTTGTTCGGGAATGGCGCCGCTAAACTGCAGAAACCCATCGCTCCGGTATTTGACCGAATTGAGCGCGTTGGTCATGCCGAGCGCCACCGCCAAGGTGGTGATGGCGAGTATTGTCAGGCGTCCGCGCCAGAGCGGCGCCAGCACATCGCTGAGCGCGATGCTGTCGTCCGGGGTGTCGCGGGGTGCGCTGGCTTCCATATTTTTTTCCATAATTCACTTTTTAATGTGTCCATCGTAGGTGCGCGCGTCGGAACCCGCCGCCGCGCGGCGCTCATTTTGAGTCGACCGTGTCGCCGCTCTTGTTCCAAATTAAGTCTTCAATGCCGCATTGTGGCGCGTACTCTTGCACGGCACGCAACAACAAGGCGCGCACCTCCGCGTAAGCGAAGCGCGCGCACGCTCCATCCAACTCATCCAATAGTTGCCGCAACTCGGGCCAGGCGATTTCCGTCTCGCGCGCGCGCATGATGAGTGGATGTTCCGTTCCCTCGACGTTGTCTCCGATAAGCAATTCCTCGTACAGTTTTTCGCCGGGCCGCAAGCCCACATGAACGATTTCAATACCGTCAGGCGCCGATTTGCTGCGCACTTCGAGCCCGCTCAAATGCACCATGCGTTCGGCCAGATCCACGATCTTGACGGGTTCGCCCATGTCGAGCACGAAAACATCGCCGCCTTCGCCCATCGCGCCGGCCTGCAGCACCAATTGGGCCGCCTCGGGAATGGTCATGAAGTAGCGCGTGATTTCAGGGTGGGTCAAGGTGATGGGTCCGCCCGCCATGATTTGCTTGCGAAATAGGGGCACCACCGAGCCCGACGAGCCGAGCACGTTGCCGAAGCGCACCATGGTGAAGCGGGTATTTTCCTGCGTGCGGGAAAAAGCCTGCAAAATCAGCTCCGCGAAGCGTTTGGTGCAACCCATCACGTTCGTTGGCCGTACCGCCTTGTCGGTCGAAATCAAGACAAAATGCTTGACGCCGGCCGCCACCGCCGCCTGGGCGATGCTCAAGGTGCCAAACACATTGTTGCGTATTCCTTCGATCGGATTATGCTCCACCAGGGGCACGTGCTTGTAGGCGGCGGCGTGGTAGAGCGTTTCAACACCGAAGGCGTCCATGATGCGCTGACATTTTTCGGTATCGAGCACCGAGCCGAGAAAGGGCAGCAATTCGACCGTCAGCGCTTGCGCGCCCTTGATGCCTTTCAATTCCTGCTTGATGGAATACAGCGCGAATTCCGACATTTCCAGCAAAATCAGGCGGGTCGGCTGCATGCGGATGATTTGTCGGCACAGTTCGGAGCCGATCGAGCCGCCGGCCCCGGTCACCATCACGGATTTGCCGGTGATGCGGGCGGCGATCAGGCCGACGTTCGGCGCCACCTGGTCGCGTCCCAGCAAGTCCTCGATTTCGATGTCGCGCACATCTTGCACGCGCAATTCGCCGCTCACCAGGCTTTCCACCGGCGGGGTGACTTTGATCTTGACCTTCAAGGATTCCAATTTATCCAGGATGCGTTTTTGCTGGCTTTTCGTCAGCGACGGCATGGCCATCAGAATCTCACTGATGCGATATTGGTTGATCAACTCGGGCAAGTGGCCGGAAGGGTGCACCTTGATGCCGGCCATGGTTGCTCCCTTCAATTCCAGCATGTCGTCGATGTACGCCACGGGAAGGTAGTCGTGGCCGGCGCGCAGGGCGCTGGCGAGTTGCGTGCCGGCCTTGCCCGCGCCGTAAATGGCGACCCGCACCGCCTTTTGCTCGCCCTTCGAATTGAGCAGGAAGCCGCGGGTCAGGAAGCGGCCCGCCACCACGTAGGTGATGGCGCTGATCCAATATATGCCGAACACGCCGCGCGACAGGCCCGCCATGTGGGTGGCGAACGCGGACAAGGCCACCAGCGTGGCCACCGAGAGCGTGACGCCAAGAATGACGACATAGACGATTTTTTGATCAATGAAACGAATGACGGCGCGATACAGGCCGAGCCGGATGAAAATCGGGATGGTGACGATCGGGACCGCGAGAATCAGCCACACATAATCAAGAAACAGCGCCTTGTTGATCACGTCGTAGCGCAAGATGATTGCCAGGCAAAAGGTCAGCGGCAGCAAGATCAAGTCCGCTGTGGCCGCAATAATTTGCTTGTGGAAGCGTGACAAGTCGAGAATTAATTTCATGGGCAGGTTAAAAGTTTGTTTGAGCGGTCGTCAATCCGGGAAACGCGTTGGGATTGCGCTCCACGCGCAGGTGCGCGCCGCTGGAGTCGGGCGCCAAGCATCCCGCGCCGAGACGCGCCAGCGCCATCGCCGCGCACCCTTCGGCTGGGCGGTGGCGCCGTTCATGCGCCCGCGCCCGAACGGCGGCGCCCGTGCGCCGCGTTCGCCGGGCCGCAAGTACAATTCGTCGCGCACGCTTCGACCTCGATTCCATCTGGAATCATGTGCAAGCTCCCCGCGTCACAAATTCGGCAATGCAAGAGTTTAATTGAAAATGCCGGATCGCGCCACGAAAATGGCTTGGGCTTGCCCGTGCGCGCCGTTCAATGATGTTGAGGGGGGGGCACGGGCCTACTCGCTCGTCCGCGAAGCGGCAGATAAACGCTATTCGTTTACTCTTGATTTTGATTCGGGAGTAAACATGAAGCCCTGGCCTGATCCTCGTACAACGGCTGAAACAGATTGACGATC
>DMYQ01000296.1:0-24160 GCA_003482555.1 Janthinobacterium sp.
TATCACGTGCAAGATCCCGAGCGCTACGGCGTGGTCGATTTCGACACGCAGCGGCGCGCGCTGAGCATCGAAGAAAAACCGCTCGCGCCGAAATCGAACTACGCGGTGACGGGCTTGTATTTTTACGATAATCAAGTGTGCGATATCGCCGCCGGCATCGCGCCGTCGGCGCGCGGCGAATTGGAAATAACCGACGTCAACCGGATATATCTGGAAGCGCGGCAATTGAATGTCGAATTGATGGGGCGCGGCATGGCCTGGCTCGACACGGGCACCCACGATTCCCTGCTGGAAGCGTCGCAATTCATCGCGACCATTGAAAAACGCCAGGGTTTGAAGGTCGCCTGCCTGGAAGAAATTGCCTATCGCAGGGGCTATATCGACGCCGCGCAACTGGCGCGGTTGGCGGCCCCCTTGAAGAAAAACGGCTATGGTCAATACCTGTTGCAGATAATCGACGATAAAGTGCTCAGATAATGAAAGTAATCCCCACCGCAATTGCCGATGTGCTCATCTTCGAACCGGCCGTCCACGGCGACGAGCGGGGCTTTTTTTATGAAAGCTTCAATGCCCGCGTTTTTCACGAATTGAGCGGTGTAAAGGCCGAGTTCGTTCAAGATAACCACTCCAAGTCGGCCAGGAATGTGTTGCGCGGCCTGCATTATCAAATCGCCCAGCCGCAGGGCAAGCTGGTGCGGGTGACGGCCGGCGCGGTGTTTGACGTTGCCGTCGACTTGCGCAAGAGTTCGGCCACCTTCGGGTGCTGGGTGGGCCTTGAATTGTCGGCCCAGAACAAGCGCCAGTTGTGGATACCACCCGGCTTCGCCCACGGCTTCATGGTGACCAGCGACGCCGCGGAATTTCTCTACAAGACCACCGATTACTGGGCGCCGGAACACGAACGGACGCTCCTATGGAACGACCCGGCGCTCGGCATCGCCTGGCCGCTGGACGGCCAGCCCCTGCTGTCGGGCAAAGACCAGTGCGGCAAGCCGCTGGCCGACGCGGAAGTGTTCGCATGAAGATCCTCTTGACGGGGACCGGGGGCCAGCTCGGTTACGAACTGGAGCGCAGCCTGCAAGGGCTGGGGCAAGTCGTCGCCGTCGACCGCGCCCGCATGGACTTGTCCGACCTCGACCAGGTGCGCGACGTGATCCGCGCCGTGCGCCCGCAATTGATCGTCAATCCGGCCGCCTACACGGCCGTCGACAAGGCTGAAAGCGAGCCGGCGCTGGCGCAGCGCGTCAATGCCGAGGCGCCCGCCGTGATGGCGCGCGAGGCGGCCAGGCTGGGGGCGGCGATGGTGCATTATTCGACCGATTATGTGTTCGACGGCGCCAAGGCGGCAGCCTATCTGGAGGACGATCCCAGCGGGCCATTGAATGTCTACGGCGCCAGCAAACTGGCCGGCGAGCAAGCCATCGCCGCGGCCGGCATTCCGCACCTGATCTTTCGCACCAGCTGGGTGTATGGCATGCGCGGCAAGAATTTCCTGCGCACGATGTTGCGCCTGGCGGGGGAGCGCGAGGAATTGCGCGTCGTCGCCGACCAGTACGGGGCGCCGACCTGGAGCCGCACCATCGCCGACACCAGCGCGCTGATCCTGTCGCAGGCGCGCGTCGGCCCGGCCGACTGGTGGCAACGCAATGGCGGCCTGTATCACTTGAGCAGCCAGGGCAGCACCTCCTGGTTCGGCTTCACGCAAGCGATCCTGGAGGCGGCGAAGATCGATTGCCGGCTGATTCCGATTCCCGCCGCGGAATATCCTCTGCCGGCGCCGCGGCCGGTCAATTCTCGGCTTTCCTGCGAGCGCCTGATGGCGCGTTTTTGCGAATTGCCGGATTGGAAAGATGCCCTGCGTTTGTGTCTGGAACAGTAATGCCGGCGCGCCCTTGGCCGGGGAGGATAATATCGAATCGATAGGGGGGCGGCATGGTTATTGCTGTGGAAGAAAAATATTCAACGTTCGGCAACGAAAAACATCCCGCTCCCGGCGCGGCTCCATGCGCGGGCGAATAGGAATAGTCTTAATTGACGCTCGTCATGAATAATATTGGCAAGCAGAACTGGCAATATCCCGCCAATGTAGTATATTTCGGCTACAAGTATAGTTTGTACTTATAATTTATATACCAGGAGCGGTGATGGAACTATCCAATATGTCGGCGGTCGAACTGCGGAATCTGCAGGATAAGATCAAACAAGAAATGAAGAAGCGCGAGCATCAAGACTTGGCCAAGGCGCGCGAACAGATCATGGCGATCGCCCAAAGCGTCGGCATTCCGCTCAAGGATTTGATCGCCGGCGGCGCCGTGCGCGGCAAGACGGGCAGCGTCGCGGTACGCTATCGCAACCCGAACGACGCCTCGCAGCAGTGGACCGGCCGCGGCCGTCAACCGCGCTGGGTGAAAGAATGGCTGGAATCGGGCCAGTCGCTCGATCTGCTGCGCGTATAATTCGCTATTCCCGCGGCGGCGGATCGTTCGGCGCCGCTTCCGCGACACGGCGACGCGCTGCCGGGCGCGCGGACTGGGGGACTTGCCAGGAATAAATTGCTCAATTTATTCCTGGCAAGTCCCTTGCGCGTTTAAAAAACAGCTTTTCCAAGATCAGCCCTTAAAAAATACACCATGCTCCCACTGTCAAAAACAATCTTCAAAGCTTACGATATCCGCGGCGTCATCGGCGCCACCCTCGACGCCGGCGTGGCCTGGAAAATCGGGCGCGCCTTCGGCCAGGCGGCGCTCGCCAAGGGCGAAGCGCGCGTGGTGATCGGACGCGACGGTCGCCTGTCCGGCCCCGAATTGACGGCGGCCCTGGCGCTCGGCCTGCAAGCCTCCGGCATCGACGTCGTCGACCTGGGCGTAGTGGCCACGCCGATGGTGTATTACGCCACCAACGTGCTCGACACCCGTTCCGGCATCATGGTCACCGGCAGCCACAATCCGCCCGACTACAACGGCTTCAAGATGGTGCTGGCGGGCGAGGCGATCCACGGCGCGGCGATCCTGGCCCTGCATGAGGCCATCGTCGCCCACGACGGCTCCAGCGCCCCCGTGGTCGGCGGCTACGCCACCCACGACATCCGCGCCGCCTACCTGCAGCGCATCCTGGGCGACGTCAAGCTGGCGCGCCCGATCAAGATCGCCGTCGACTGCGGCAACGGCGTGGCCGGCGCCTTTGCCGGCGACCTGTTCCGCGGCATGGGTTGCGAAGTGGTGGAACTGTTTTGCGAAGTCGACGGCACGTTCCCGAACCATCATCCGGACCCGGCCCACCCTGAAAACCTGCAAGACTTGATACGCTGCCTGCGCGACACCGACGCCGAGATCGGCATCGCCTTCGACGGCGACGGCGACCGCCTGGGCCTGGTCACCAAGGATGGCCAGATCATCTATCCGGATCGGCAAATGATGCTGTTCGCGGCCGACGTGCTGACGCGCCACCCGGGCCGGCAAATCCTGTACGACGTCAAATGCACGCGCCACCTGGCGCCATGGATCGCCAGCCACGGCGGCGAACCGCTGATGTGCCAGACCGGCCACTCGCTGGTCAAGGCCAAGCTGCGCGAGACGGGCGCCCCGCTGGGCGGCGAAATGAGCGGCCACATCTTCTTCAAAGACCGCTGGTACGGCTTCGACGACGGCATGTACGCCGGCGCGCGCCTGCTGGAAATCCTCACCCGCGCGGACTATCCCTCGGCCCTGCTGAACGCCTTGCCGCAGTCCGACAGCACGCCGGAACTGCACCTGGAACTGGCCGAGGGCGAGAACGCCAGCCTGATGGAAACGCTGCGCCGCGACGCCGTCTTCCCCGGCCACGAGCGCATCATCACCATCGACGGCTTGCGGGTCGAGTACGCGGACGGTTTCGGCCTGGCGCGCGCCTCCAACACGACGCCCGTCATCGTGATGCGCTTCGAAGCTGAAACGCCGGCCGCGCTGGCGCGCATCCAGAGCCAGTTCAAGAGCGTGATCCTGGCCGCCAAGCCGGACGCGGCGCTGCCCTTTTGACGTCGATGGCGGCGCCCCTGAAGATTTTGCTGGTGCGCGTGTCCTCGCTGGGCGACGTGCTGCACAATCTGCCCATGGTGGCCGACATCGCGCGCCACCACCCGGACGCCGTCATCGACTGGGTGGTGGAAGAGGGGTACGTCAGCCTGGTGCGTCTGAACGGGCGCGTCGGCGCCATCATTCCGTTCGCGCTGCGGCGCTGGCGCAAGAGCCTGGGCAGCAAGCGGACGCGCGCTGAAATCAGGGCCTTCTTCAAGACCCTGCGCCAGACCCGCTACGATTACGTGTTCGACACCCAGGGCTTGCTCAAGACCGGCATCATCATGGGCGCGGCGCGACTGGCGCCGGGCGGGCAAAAGGTCGGCCTGGCGAACGGCAGCGAGGGCTCCGGTTACGAAGGCGTCTCGCGCCTGTTCCACAGCAAAAGCATACGCCTCGACCCGCGCACCCACGCGGTTGCGCGCGGCCGCCTGGTGGCCGGCGCCGCCCTCGGCTACCGGGTCGACCTGGCGGCCGATTTCGGCTTGCCGGACGGACCGCGGCCCGAGCCGCGCCCGGACTGGATGCCGGTCGGGCCGTACGCCGTGTATTTCCACGGCACGGCGCGGGCGGCCAAGAAATGGGCGCCGCAAAACTGGATCGAGCTGGGCGCGCGACTGGCGCCCCTGCCCATCCTCCTGCCCTGGGGCTCGGCGGCGGAAAAGGCGGAAGCCGAACTGCTGGCGGCGGCCTTGCCGAACGCGCGCGTGCTGCCGCGCCTGTCGATGGCGGACGCCGTCACCCTGGCGCGCCACGCGGCCCTGGCGGTCGGCGTGGACACCGGCTTGACGCATATCGCGGCCGCCTTTTGCCGTCCGACCGTGGAAATCTATTGCGCCTCGCCGCGCTGGAAAACGGAAGGCAACTGGTCGCCCCGCATCGTCAACCTGGGCGAGAACGGCGCCGCGCCCGGCGTGCCGGAAGTGCTGGCGGCGGCCCAGGCCCTGCTGCAAGAATAATGCGTATTCTTTATTCCCTGATGTGGTGGCTGGCCTTGCCCCTGGTGCTGGCCCGCCTGTGGTTGCGCGGCCGCCAGGAGCCGGCTTACCGGCGTCACTGGGGCGAGCGGCTCGGCCTGTACGGCGGCGGCGCGCGCGGCGCGGCGCCGACCCTGTGGGTGCACGCCGTCTCGGTGGGCGAGACGCGCGCGGCCGAACCCCTGATCGAGTTGCTGCTGCTGAGCTATCCCGATTGCCGCATCGTGCTCACCCACATGACGCCGACCGGGCGCGCGGCCGGCGCGGCCCTGTTCGGCAAGCACGGGGCGCGCCTGATCCAGTCTTACCTTCCCTACGATACCGGCACCATGACGGGGCGTTTCATCGCCCACTTCGCGCCCCGCATCTGCATCTTGATGGAGACGGAAGTGTGGCCCAACCTGATCGCCGCATGCGGCAAGCGCGGCGTGCCGGTGGCCCTGGTCAACGCGCGCCTGTCGCCCCGTTCGCTGGGCAAGGCGCAGCGCTTCGGCAAGCTGATGCTGGACGCGGCGCGCGGCATCGCCCTGGTGGCGGCCCAGACCGAGGCGGACGCGGCGCGCGTGCGCACCCTGGGCGTGGCGCGGGTGGTGGTCACCGGCAGCATCAAATTCGACGTCCCGGTGCCGCCCGCGGCGCTGCAGGTGGGCGCCGGCCTGCGCCAGCGCATAGGCGCCCGCCCGGTGCTGCTGTGCGCCAGCACGCGCGAGGGCGAGGAAGAGTTGATACTCGACGCCTTCATGCGCGCCGACCTGCCCGCCGACACCCTGCTGCTGCTGGTGCCGCGCCACCCGCAGCGCTTCAACGGCGTCGCCAGCCTGGTCGCCGAACGGGGCCTGGCGCTGCAGCGCCGCTCGCAACTGGGAACCGAGGAATGCGCCATGCCGGCCGAGGTGCGGGTTTTGCTGGGCGACTCGATGGGTGAAATGTTCGCCTATTACGCCGCCTGCGACTGCGCCTTCATCGGTGGCAGCCTGCTGCCGCTGGGCGGGCAAAACCTGATCGAAGCTTGCGCGCTGGGCAAGCCGGTGCTGACCGGGCCCCACACCTTCAACTTTGCCCTGGTGACGGAAGACGCGCTGGCCGCCGGCGCCGCCCTGCTGGTGGCCGACGCCGACGCGCTGATGCGGCAAGCGGCCCTGCTGCTGGGCGACGGCGCCCGCCTGGCGGCCATGGGCGCGCAAGCCCTGGCCTTCGCGGCCCAGCACCGTGGCGCCACGCCGCGCACCCTGGCCTCGCTGGCGCCGCTTTTGCGCGCCTCAGGAAAATAGCGGGGGCAGTTCTTGCGAGCGCTTGCGCAGCGCCTGCTTGGCGCCGTCGTAGTCGGGATAGATCGAAGCCACCGTGGCCCAGAAACGGGGGCTGTGGTTCATTTCCAGCAGGTGCGACAGTTCGTGCGCGACGACATAGTCGAGCAGCGGCAGCGCAAAGTGGATCAGGCGCCAGTTCAAGCGGATCTTGCGCTGCACCGTGCAAGAACCCCAGCGCGTGCCGGCCGAGGACAGGGCGAACGAGTGGAAGCTCACGCCCAGCTTGGCGGCGTACAGGTCGAGGCGCTCGGCGAACAATTGCCTGGCCTCGGTCTGCAACCAGGTCTTTACCTTGTCTTTCAATTGCTGTTCGGTGCCGGCCGGGGTGACCCAGACGTGCAGCTCGCCGCTGGCGCGGTTGAAGCTGGCGCGGTGGCGCGCCGCCTGGTGCAGGCGCAAGGTGACGAGGCCGCCCAGATAGGGCAGGCTGGCGCCGTCCACCCACTCCACGGGCGGCAATTGGCGGCGCTGGGCGCTGCGTTCGCGCCGCTCCTGCAGCTTGGATAGTATCCAGCCCTGCTTGGCGCGGATGGCGCTGTCGATTTCAGCGAGGGTGATGCGTTTCGGGGCGGTCACGCGCAAGCCCTCGTCGTCGATCATGAAGCCGATCGAGCGCCGCGTCGAGCGCCGCAGCACGTATTCGAGCAAGTGCTGGTCCAGTTGCAACTGGCGCAGGGGCGGCGCATCGGGCGCGCGCGGCGGAGCCGGCGGCAAGGCATGAATGGGAGGGGCGGGCGGCGCCGGCGTTGGCGTTGGCGCGCGCCACAGGGACGCCGATGGCGCCAATGGCGGCGCGGACGGCGTGGCCGCCGCCGAAAAATCCTGCGCGAACAAATCCAGTTGCTGACCGTTGACCTTGATGGTCTTCATTTGCTGGCGCAAGGTCGGCTCCTGGATCGCCGCGGCGATGCCGTCTAGCCAGCGCTGTAGGCGTGAGGCGAAATGACGCGCATTTCTGATTCTATCCAATTTTCCACCTGTTGCATCATGCTGTCCGGGGTTAGTCCTTGCGGCGAAATCGGTTTGCCTATCGATACCGTGATCAGGCCGGGCCGCTTCAAGAACGATTGCTTGGGCCAGCATTCGCCCGAGTTGTGGGCGATCGGCACCACCACGGCGCCCGTTTCGATGGCCAGACGGGTGCCGCCGCTCTTGTACTTGCCTTTTTGCCCGACCGGAATGCGGGTGCCCTCCGGGAACATGATAATCCATTGGCCGTCCGCCAGGCGCCGTTTGCCGTGGGCGACCACGTTTTTAAAGGCATATTTGCCTTGCGAACGGTCGATCGGGATCATGCGCAGCAAGGCCATGGCCCAGCCGAAGAAGGGTATGTAGAGGATTTCCTTCTTGAACACATACACCAGGGGACGGGGCAGGCTGGGCAGCAGGAAGATGGTTTCCCAGGCCGACTGGTGTTTCGAGAGCACGATGGCTGGCGCGTCGGGAAAGTTTTCAGCGCCCTTGATCTGGTAGCGGATGCCGCAAATGACCTTGGCGCACCACAGGATGAAGACATTCCAGCGCGACGTCACCCAGTAGCGCTTGTTGTACGGCAGCGGCGCGGCGAAGAAGCAGACACAGGCCCAGACGATGGTGGCGACGATCATGATGGTCATGAACAGCAGGGAACGCAGGAACAGGGAAGTATGACGCAATGCGGACTCCAGACTAAAGATTGACGGCTTGCGGCGCGGGCGGCGCCGTTTTCAGCAGGTGGTTCACGGTGGCGGCCAGGTCGGGAAAGACCTGGGTGCCGGGGGGCAGGCCGCCGTCCTCGCGGGTCTTGTCGCCTTTGCCGGTGAGTACCAGGAAGGGCGCGCAGCCGCTCTCGTAGCCTGCTTGCAAGTCGCGCAGGGAATCGCCGATGGTGGGCACGCCCTTCAGGCTGACCTTGTAGCGCTGCGAAATTTCGTGGAACATGCCCGGCTTCGGCTTGCGGCAGTCGCACAGGTCCTTGGCCGCGTGCGGGCAAAAGAAGATCGCGTCGATGCTGGCGCCGACCTGCTGCGCCAGCGCGTGCATCTTTTGGTGGATCGCGTTGAGGATGGTCATGTCGAAGAGTTCACGCGCGATGCCGGACTGGTTGGAGGCCACGACGACCCGGTAACCAGCCTGGTTCAGGCGCGCGATCGCTTCCAGCGAACCGGCAATGGGCAGCCATTCGGCCGGCGACTTGATGAACTCCGACGAGTCGTGGTTGATGACACCGTCGCGGTCGAGGATGATCAGCTTGAGCACCGGAGTTCCCATCAGGCCGCCAGTTTCGAAATGTCGGCGACGCCGTTGAGCATGCCGTGCAGCACCGACAGCAGGGCCAGGCGGTTATTCCGCAGGGCCAGGTCGTCGGCCATCACCATGACGTCGTTGAAGAAGGCGTCCACGTCGTCGCGCAACTGGGCCAGGGTCTTCAGGGTGGCGGCGAAGTCGCCGCTGGCGAAGGCGGCATCGACCAGCGGACGCACGCGGGCCACGGCGGCGGCCAGCTTGATCTCGGCGGCGTCTTGCAGCAGGGCCGGATCGACACCGGCGACCAGGGCCAGCGCTTCCTCGTTCTTCTTCAAGATGTTGGTGATGCGCTTGTTGGCGGCCGCCAGCGAAGCGCTTTCCGGCAGGGCGGCGAAGGCTTGCACGGCTTCCAGGCGCTGCACGATGTCGTCCAGGCGATCCGGATTTTGCGCCACCACGGCTTCGATTTCATTTGGCGAAAAGCCGCGCTCGCGCAAGATGCCGCGCAGGCGGTCGAGCATGAAGACTTTCACCTCGGCGCTCGGGTCGACGAAGCCGGGCCGGCCGGCGAAGGTGGCGGCGGTGTCGGCCAGCAGCTCGGCCAGCGACAAAGGCAGGCGTTTTTCCAGCAGCATGCGCAGCACGCCGAGGGCGTGGCGGCGCAGCGCGAACGGATCCTTGTCGCCGGTCGGTTGCAGGCCGATGCTCCAGATGCCGACCAGGGTTTCCAGCTTGTCGGCCAGGGCCACCACGGTGCCGGTGGCGGTCGACGGCAGGCTGTCGCCGGCGAAGCGGGGCTGGTAGTGTTCGGAGGCGGCCAGCGCCACTTCCTCGTGCTCGCCGTCGTGGCGGGCGTAGTAGGTGCCCATGATGCCTTGCAGCTCGGGGAACTCGCCCACCATGTCGGTCAGCAGGTCGGCCTTGGCCAGTTGCGCGCCCCGTTCGGCCAGGGCGCGATCAAAGCCCATGCGCGCGGCGATGGCGCCGGCCAGCGCGGTGATGCGCTCGGTGCGTTCCAGCTGGGTGCCCAGCTTGTTGTGGTAGACGACGTTTTTCAGCAGCGGCAAGCGGGCCGCCAGCGGCTTTTTCTTGTCTTGCTCGAAGAAAAACTTGGCGTCGGCCAGGCGCGGGCGCACGACGCGCTCGTTGCCGCCGATGATGTGTTGCGGCGTCGCCGTCTCGATGTTGGAGACGATCAGGAAGCGCGAGCGCAGCTTGCCGGCCGCGTCCGTCAAGGCGAAGTATTTCTGGTTGGTTTGCATGGTCAGAATCAGGCATTCCTGCGGCACGGCCAGGAATTCTTCCTCGAAATTGCACTCGTACACCACCGGCCATTCGACCAGGGCCGTCACTTCGTCGAGCAGCGCTTCCGGCATCAGCACCAGGTCGGCGCCCGCCTTTTCCAGCAACTGGGCGCGGATGCTTTCCTTGCGCGCCCCGTTGCTGGCGATGACGCGGCCTTCCGAGGCCAGCATTTCAGCGTAATCGTCGGCTTGCGTGAGGCGCACGGCGTGGGCGCGGTCGGGGCACAGGAAGCGGTGGCCCAGGGTGGCGCGGCCGGCGCAGAGGCCGAGCAGGGTGAGCGGCACGATATTCACGCCGTGCAGGGCCAGCAGGCTGTGCGCGGGACGCACGAATTGCACGGTGCTGCCGTCGGGGCGCTGGTAACTCATCAGTTTTGGAATCGGCAGCTTGGCGCAGGATTCTTCCAGGGCCGCCTGGGCGCCCGAGGCCAGGGTTCCGCCCGGCGCCGTGTAAGTGTAGAAAAAGCTCTCGGCCTTGCCTTCGCCGGCCCGTTCCAGGTCGGCCACGCCGACCTCGGGAAAGCCCAGCGCGGCCAGCTTCTTGGCCAGCGGCGGCGTGCCGGCGCCGTTGGCGTCGAGGGCGACGCTCACCGGCAGCACTTTTTCGCGGATCGATTTATCCGGCGACATTTCACGCACGCCGGTGATGGAAACGGCCAGGCGGCGCGGCGTGGCGTAGGTCGTGGCGACGCTGTCGGCTTCCAGGAAGTCGCGCGCCTTCAAGCCGTTGACGATGCCGGCGGCAAAGGCGGCGCCCAGTTTGGCGAGCGCCTTCGGCGGCAGTTCTTCGGTCAGCAGTTCGATTAACAGTGTTTGTTTCATGGTTTTCTAGTCTTCTGCGTTCTTGTCTTATGCGTTCTAGGCTTATGCGCTTTGACGGGCGCGGGCCAGCATCGGGAAGCCGAGCCGCTCGCGCGAATCGTAATAGGCTTGGGCGACCAGGCGCGAGAGCGTGCGCACGCGGCCGATGTAGGCCGCGCGCTCGGTCACGGAAATGGCGCCGCGGGCGTCGAGCATGTTGAAGCTGTGCGAAGCCTTCATGATCTTTTCATAGGCCGGCAGGGTCAATTGCAAATCGATCAAGCGCTTCGCTTCCGCTTCGTCATTGGCGAACTGGGCGAACAGCAAGTCGGTGTTGGCGTGCTCGAAATTGTAGGTCGACTGTTCCACTTCGTTCTGGTGGAAGACGTCGCCGTAGCTGAGCTTTTTGGCGACGCCGTTTTCTTCCCACTCCGTCCAGACCAGGTCGTAGACGTTTTCCACGCCCTGCAGGTACATGGCCAGGCGTTCGATGCCGTAAGTGATTTCGCCGAGCACGGGCTTGCAATCGAGGCCGCCCACTTGCTGGAAATAGGTGAACTGGGTCACTTCCATGCCGTTCAGCCAGACTTCCCAGCCCAGGCCCCAGGCGCCCAGGGTCGGGCTTTCCCAGTCGTCTTCGACGAAGCGGACGTCGTTTTGCTGCAAGTCGAGGCCGAGCGCGGCCAGCGAACCCAGGTAGAGGTCGAGGATGTTTTCCGGGGCCGGCTTCAAGACCACCTGGTACTGGTAGTAATGCTGCATGCGGTTCGGGTTGGCGCCGTAGCGGCCGTCTTTCGGGCGGCGCGACGGTTGCACGTAGGATGCGCGCCAGGGTTCCGGCCCGATCGCCCGCAGGAAGGTGCCGGTGTGAAAGGTGCCGGCGCCCACTTCCATGTCGTAAGGCTGCAGCAGGGCGCAACCCTGCTTGTCCCAGTAGGATTGCAAGGTCAGGATAATTTGTTGAAATGTGAGCATCGTGGTTGGTCTCTACGGGAATGACGGCGCGCGCCGGGAGCCGGCCGCGAACGGCGGCGGCCCTTGGCGCGCTAAAGCGCTTAATTTTAGCGGGTTTTGCGGGGACGCTGTGACTCTAACAGCAAGTATCTGCTCACTATCAGTAAAACGCGGTGAAAGGACGGCGAACCATCGGCGCGGCGGCCGATTTTCAGGCCGGCCGGGCCGCGTCTTTGCGCTGACGGCGGCCCGGCAGCCAGGCGCCCGCCAGGGCCAGGGCGATGATGCAAAGAATCAGGATGTTGCCGCACAAAATGTAGGGCGTCATGCCGCCCATGCCTTGCACCGTTGCCGCCAGCACGCCGCGCTTGTAGGCGGGCAGGCGGGCGACGATGGCGCCGTGGGCGTCGACGATGGCGCTGCCGCCGGTATTGCCGGCGCGCATCATCGGGCGCCCCGTTTCCAGGCTGCGCATCTGCGAAATCTGCAAGTGCTGGGGAATGGCGATCGATTCGCCGTACCAGGCCAGATTCGACATGTTCAGCAGAATGGAGGCCGATTGCTGGCCGGCGCGGTGGGCGGCGGCCAGCTGGTCGGCGATTTCTTCGCCAAACAAGTCTTCGTAGCAGATGTTGGGCAAGACGCGCTGGTCATTGACCTGGAAGGGCGCTTGCACGACGTTGCCGCGGGTCTGGTCGCCCAGGGGGATGGTCATCAAGTCGACGAACCAGCGCGTGCCGTAGGGAACGAATTCGCCGAAGGGTACCAGGTGGTGCTTGTCGTAGCGGTAGGGTTTGGCGTCGGCGTTGGGCGCCAGGCCGACGGCGCTGTTGGAGTATTGGGTGGCGCTATCCATCAGCGGCATGCCCAGCAAGAGGTGGCTGTCGTTGGCGCGCAACTGGCGGCGCATGCCGTCGAGATAGTCGGGCGGCAACTGATGGGGGAAGACGGTGATCGCCGTTTCCGGGGTGGCGATCAAGTCGGCCCGTTCGGCCAGGATGGCGTCGCGGTACATGCGCAGGGTATCGAACAGGTGATCGGGATTGAATTTTTCTTCCTGGGCCACGTTGCCCTGTATCAGGCGCACCGAGATCGGGCGCCCGACCGGGTGCGTCCAGTTGACGCCTTGCAGGGCGAAGCCGAGCGCGAACAGGAGCGCCAGCAGGGCGGCGGCGGCCAGGCGGGTGCGGTGCGCCAGCAGCAGCAAGGCGCCGGCGCACAGCGCGGCCAGCCAGCCCAGGCCGTACACCCCGAGCAGCGGGGCGTAGCCGGCCAGCGGGTTGGCGTTGTGGGCATAGCCGGCCGCGACCCAGGGGAAGCCGGTGCAAAACCAGCCGCGCGTCCATTCCAGCAGGGTCCACATGGCGGGCAGCAACAGCAGATTCGTTTGCGGCAGGGGCAGAACCCAGCGTCGCCGCAACCAGCTCGCGCCGGCCATCGCCAGGGCCACGTAGATGCCCATCAGCGCGGCCAGCAGGGCCACGGCCAGGGCCGCCAGCGGCGCCGCCATGTCGCCGTAGCGGTGCAAGGCGATGTATAACCAGTGGATGCCGGCCGCGCAGGAGGCCGCGCCGTAGGCCCAGCCTATCCAGGCCGCGTGTTTCACGCCATCGGCGCGCAGCACCTGGTAAAACAGGATCGCCAGGCTGAAAATTTGCAAGGGCCACCAGCCGAACGGCGCGAAGCCGAGGATGGCGGTGGCGCCGGCCAGCGCCGCGATCAGCATGCGCGAGCGCAGACTGGGCGGGGCCCGGTTCGGGTCGGGTGCGCGTCGAAAGCGCATCTCAGGCGTCGGTCTCGGTCACGTCCGGCAGTTTTTCCACCAGCAGCACATGCACCTGGCGGGCGTCGGCGCGCAGCACCTCGAAGCGCAGATTGTCCATGTCGAAGACGTCGCCCTTGTGCGGCATGCGTTCCAGGTGGTTCGAGACCAGGCCGCCTATGGTGTCGACGTCTTCGTCCGACAGGGCGACGCCGATGGCCTCGTTGAACTGGGCGATCTCGGTGAGCGCCTTGACGCGCCAGCGCGGGCCGTGCAGGCCTTCCTTGATCGACAGGATGTTGTCTTCTTCTTCGTCGAAGTCGTATTCGTCTTCGATGTCGCCGACGATTTGCTCGAGCACGTCTTCGATCGTGATCAGGCCGGCCACGCCGCTGTATTCGTCGACCACGATGGCCATGTGATTGTGGTTGGCGCGGAAGTCGCGCAACAGCACGTTCAGGCGCTTCGATTCGGGGATGAAGATGGCCGGGCGCAGCATGTCGCGCACATCGAAGGAATCTTCGGCGTAATAGCGCAGCAAGTCTTTGGCCAGCAAGATGCCGATCACCTTGTCGCGCTCGCCCTCGATGGCGGGGAAGCGCGAGTGCGCCGTCGACAGCACGGCCGGCATCCATTCCTCGATCGGCTTGCCGATGTCGATCACGTCCATCTGGGAACGGGGGATCATGATGTCGCGCGCGGACAGGTCGGAAACCTGGAACACCCCCTCGATCATCGACAAGGCGTCGGCGTCGATCAGGTTGCGCTCGTGCGCGTCGTGCAGGACTTCGAGAAGTTCCGCGCGGTTCTCGGGCTCGGGGGAGATCAGTGCGGTCAGGCGTTCAAACAGTGACCGGTGGGGCTTGGCGTCAGTTTTGACGCCACTAGGGTGCTCTTGCATAGGAGGCGTGAGCCGTTGTTACGAAGGGATACAGGATACACCAAATGGCCGGGCGGGGGCGCATTTGTCAAACCAACATGGCGCTGGAGGGGGCTCGAATGGGCCGAATCGGGCTAAACCGGGCCAAAGCGGAGCCAAATCGCGGGACAGAAACGGCATCGTGGCGCTTGCCGCCCGCTCCCCTCAAGGCGGCGTCAGCACGATGCGCGCGCGCAGGGCCAGCACGCCGGCGCGCCAGGCTTCGTACTCGTCGCTTTCGCGCCACAACTGGTCGAGTTCGGACTGCGGCGACAGGACCCGCTCGATGGCGGCATGCGCCTTGGCGGCCAGGGCCGGCGTTACCTTGCGCTTGCAGCGCGCCACCCACTGGTCGATGTCTTCGGTGCCGTCGTCGGCCGCGCCCGGCTGACCCTGCAGGCGCGCCAGCACGTCGATGGCGGCCAGGGCTTCGGCACCAAAGGGCGCTTCCAGCTCGGCGTCGGCGCCGTCGAGGGCGTTGTCGATGGAGCCCTCGATGTGCTCCAGGCTCGTGGTTTCCTGTAAATCCTGCGCCCAGTCGCGCGCATAGTCATTGCCGAAGGTGTCGCTTGCCCAGGTGCCCATGCTGTCTCCTTGTTGGTGTCGGTGGATCAGCCGGCGACGGCCGCTTCGCGGTAAGGGTCGTCCAGGCCCAGTTTGGTCAGGATGCCCGTTTCCAGGCCTTCCATCTCGCTCGCCTCGGCTTCTTCCATGTGGTCGTAGCCTTGCGCGTGCAGCACGCCATGCACGATCAGGTGGGCGGCGTGCGCTTCGACGCTCTTGTTCTGCTCGGCCGCTTCGCGCTGCAACACGTCGGTGCACAGGATGATGTCGGCCCGCGTCGGCGCGTCGGCGTCCATCTGCTCGCCCTCGTTGTAGGCGAAGGTCAGCACATTGGTGGCGTAATCCTTGTCGCGGTAGTCGCGGTTCAGGGCGCGGCCTTCCTCGGCGTCGACGAAGCGGATATTCATTTCGGCCGGCGCGAACAGGGCCGCCTTGACCCAGCGCCGCACTTTCGGGCGCGTGATGGTCGCTTGCAGGCGCGTGTCGGGATACTGCACCGAGAGCGAGAGTTTATTTTTTTCGGTCATTTTTGGCTGCGGCTGATTTCAAGAGGGGAGCGATGGCGTGCGCCACGCTGTGGGCCGATTCGTAGGCGTCGACGATGCGCGCCACCAGCGGATGGCGCACCACGTCGGCGCTGGTGAACTGGGTGAAGGCGATGCCGCGCACGTCCCGCAACACTTCGATGGCGTCGACCAGGCCGCTCTTCTGGCTCTTCGCCAGGTCGACCTGGGTGACGTCGCCGGTGACCACGGCCTTGCTGCCGAAGCCGATCCGGGTCAGGAACATCTTCATTTGCTCGACGGTCGTGTTTTGCGCCTCGTCGAGGATGACGAAGGCGTGGTTCAGGGTGCGCCCGCGCATGTAGGCGAGGGGGGCGATTTCGATGATCTGCTTTTCAAACAGTTTTTGCGTGCGGTCGAAGCCCAGCAGGTCGTACAGGGCGTCGTACAGGGGGCGCAGATAGGGATCGACCTTTTGCGCCAGGTCGCCCGGCAGGAAGCCCAGGCGCTCGCCCGCTTCGACGGCGGGACGGGTCAGGATGATGCGCTTGACGGCGTCGCGTTCGAGCGCGTCGACGGCGCAAGCGACCGCCAGGTAAGTCTTGCCGGTGCCGGCCGGGCCGACGCCGAAGCTGATGTCGTGCTCGAGGATGTCGCGCAGGTAGGCGATCTGGTGCGGGGTGCGTCCGCGCAAGTCGCTGCGCCGCGTCTTCAGCACGGGGCTGGCGATGTCCGGCTCGACAAACGGCGTGGCGGGGTGGTGCTCGGAGGCGGCGGACAGGCCGGCGCGCTGCTCGACCAGGGCCAGTTGCACTTCCTCCAGCGGCACCACCTTGTTGGCGATGGCGTAGAACTGTTCCAGGATTTCCACGGCGCGGCCGGCGTTGCTGCCGCCGACGATGAATTTCTCACCGCGGCGGAAGATGGTGACGTCGAGCGCGGCCGAAATCTGGCGCAGGTTTTCGTCGAGCGGGCCGCACAGGTGGGCCAGGCGGTGATTGTCGAGCGGCTCGGGGACGAAGTAATGCGGCTGTGTCGGGGCTTTGGTTTTCAACTGGCTCTTTTCAGATCGGCGGCGAGCAGTTCGCCGCGCAGGGTGTAGGAAAAGCTTTCGGTGATGCGCACGTCGACCAGCTGGCCGATCAGGCGCGTCGCGTCGGCGCCGCCGTCGAAGTTGACCACGCGGTTGTTTTCGCTGCGGCCCTGCAATTCGTTGGCGTCCTTTTTCGACGGCCCTTCGACCAGGATGCGCTGCACCGTGCCGACCATGGCCAGGCTGTATTTCTTGGTGTTGGCGTCGATCGCCGCTTGCAGCAATTGCAGGCGGGCCAGCTTGACTTCGTGCGCAGTGTCGTCTTCCAGGTTGGCGGCCGGGGTGCCGGGGCGCTTGCTGAAGATGAAGCTGTAGCTGTTGTCGAAGCCGACGTCGCGGATCAGCTTCATCATGGCTTCGAAGTCGAGTTCCGTCTCGCCGGGGAAGCCGACGATGAAGTCGGACGAGATGGCGATGTTCGGGCGCACCGCGCGGATGCGGCGGATGATGGACTTGTATTCGAGTCCCGTGTAACCGCGCTTCATGGCGCCGAGGATCTTGTCGGAGCCGTGCTGGGCCGGCAGGTACAGGTGGTCGACCAGTTTCGGGATCTTGGCGTAGGCGTCGATCAGGCGCTGCGTGAATTCCTTCGGGTGGCTGGTGACGAAGCGGATGCGTTCGATGCCGGGAATCTCGGCCACGTATTCGAGCAGCAGGGCGAAGTCGGCGATGTCGCCGTCGGCGTTCATCAGGCCGCGGAAGGCGTTCACGTTCTGGCCCAGCAGGGTGATTTCCTTGACGCCCTGGGCGGCCAGCCCGGCCACTTCGGTGAGCACGTCGTCGAAGCGGCGCGAGACTTCTTCGCCGCGCGTGTAGGGCACCACGCAGTAACTGCAATACTTGCTGCAACCTTCCATGATGGACACGAAGGCGGAAGCGCCGTCGACCTTGGCCGGCGGCAAATGGTCGAACTTTTCGATTTCCGGGAAGCTGATGTCCACTTGCGGCTGGCCGCTGCTGCGCCGCTCGCGTATCAATTGCGGCAGGCGGTGCAGGGTTTGCGGACCGAACACCATGTCGACGTAGGGCGCGCGCTTGACGATGGCGTCGCCTTCCTGCGAGGCGACGCAGCCGCCCACGCCGATCAAGAGGTTCGGGTTGGCCAGCTTCAACTCGCGCAGGCGGCCCAGGTCGGAAAACACTTTTTCCTGCGCCTTTTCGCGCACGGAACAAGTGTTGAGCAAGATGACGTCGGCCTCTTCCGCGCGCTCGGTGCGTACCAGTCCGTCGGAGGCGCCCAGCACGTCGGCCATCTTGTCCGAGTCGTACTCGTTCATTTGGCAACCGAAGGTCTTGATGAATACTTTTTTCTGCATGGAATGAGGCTCTTTGTGCTGTGTATCGGTGTGTATCGGTGTGTATTTTCGCGGCGGGCGCGCCGCGCCAGGCTGAAACCAGTGTCGATGTTGGCGGGGCGGCGGGGCCGGCGCGCCAAAGCGCTAGTTTAACGCAGTTTCGCCGGCCCGGCCATGGCTTGCGCCGGCGCGCTGGGCGGGATCGCCGCGGGCGCCGCCGACGCGCTGGTCGCGGGCGCTGTTTCAAGCGGCTACGCGCGACAATGCGCTAAGCCCCTGATTTGTAACAATTTCTTACACTCTCTTGCGTGCGACGTCCCGCGCCGCAATGTGTTGAAATGGCATCGTCTTTCAGGCAACTCGCGGTGCGATTGATGTTGAACAATCTTCGCGGCGGGCAGCTTGAGCATGCGGAGTCGGTTTTGGCATAGAATATTGTATTAAATGCAATTTCATTAAAGAGATTGCAAAAATACATTGCTCACGTTGGAGCTGGCCTGGATCTATGCTTGAAGGAATGACTCGTGAGCCCCGTAGTTTAACCAAGGCTTGAGGCACTTTTCTGTGGAACTTATTTGGCGAAACTAAGTCTTCCTTAAGTTCAAATCTGCATCATTTTCAACACTTACTAGACGAGGATAAATCATGGTACATCATTCACTTGCTTCTCAAGAAAGCTATAATCCCAACCACCTGCTCGACATCTTGCTGGGCAAAATGCAACTGAAGAACGACGCCGCCTTGTCGCGTCTGCTCGAAGTGGCGCCACCCGTCATCAGCAAGATCCGCCACCACCGCTTGCCGGTCGGCGCCTCGCTGCTGATCCGCATGCACGAAGTGACGGGCATGAGCATCCGCGACTTGCGCGACCTGATGGGCGACCGCCGCACCAAGTACCGCCTGTCCGACGCCCAGGGCCGGCCCAAGGCCGAAGACCGCGGCGACGCGCAAGAGTCGAACTACGCCCACTGACGATGAGCCACCTGAGCCAACGCGGCAGCGCGCGGCGCCGGTAAACGGCGCCGCCGCTCAGGAGAGCAGGGCGGTCGTGATTTCTTGATATTGCAGTTCGGTTTCCCTGAATAAATGTTGATAGGCGTCTTCGTCCAGGCCCAGAGCGGCCCAGGCGACAGTCGACAGTTGCGGCACCAGGTCGTCCCCCACCTGGGCCAGGTCGAGCGCGTACACCACCGCGTCGGCCACGTGGACGATGGAGGCTAGAAAGCCCGCGCCCGGCGCCTCCGGATCGTGATGCCCGGCAATCGCCAGACGCATCGTATCGGAAAAATTCCAGTGTTCCGCCAAGGCCAGTCCGGCCTCGACGTGGTCGATGCCCAGCACCGCCCGTTCCGCCACCAGCATGGAGCAATCGTGGGCGACGCGGTAAGAGATGACACGCGCGAAATGCTGGGGGAAGCTGGTCACCAGCACCAGCCGTCCTATGTCGTGCAGCAAGCCGCCGGTGAAGGCGTAATCCTGGTTGAAGCGGATTTGCCGCGCCAGCACCTTGGCGCAGGCGGCCGTGGCGATCGAATGGTGCCAGAAAGCCTTGTCGTCGAAGCCTTCGCACTGTCCTTCCGGGAAGCAGCCGGTGACGGCGGCGGCCGTGATCAGGTTGCGCGTGGTTTGAAAACCCAGGTAGGTGATGGCTTGCTGGATCGTGGTCACCTTGACCTGCAAGCCGTAGAGCGAGGAATTGGCCAGGCGCAGGGTTTTGGCCGTCAAGGCCTGGTCGTGCGACACCTTCTTGGCCAGCACGGAAATGTCGACGTCTTCCTGGTCTATGCTGTTGAGTAATTCCATCACCACGGCCGGCAGCGAGGGCAGGTCGGTCAGGTTGGCAACGACGTCGTCGTAGGTCAGGAGGGTGCTCATTCGGCCCTCTCCTTGCCCAGGCGGTAATCTTCGATGTAGCGGCGCAGCAAGCCCGTGGCCCAGTCGCTGTCATTGTCGGGGTCGTTCTTGCGGAACAGGCGCGCCAGGCGGCGCTGGTGGTGCTCGCGGTTGGCGGCCAGTTGCGGCGCCGACGTCGCGCCGTTGAGGACGGGCAGCATGTCGATCCGGTGGCGCGGCATCAGGGCCAGCATGGAATCGGTGAGCACCGTTCCCCGCGGCAACAACACATGGCCCTGGATGTCGAGCAATTCGTCGGACAGTATCATTCCGGCCCGCACTTGCGCGAGTGCCAGGTGCTGGTAACTTGTCGGCATAGCGTCCCCCTTCTGTTTATAGCCTGATATTACCATTGCCGTGATGTAAATCAAGCAAAGCTGTCGAGTCGCCGGGACGGCCGCCGGGAACCATCTGGCAAGCCGGGCTTGCCAGGGGCGCGCGGTGGCGCCGCCGCATGGCGATCCGTTCATCTTGCCAAGACGCGGGGCTTACCGTACATTGGGGCGTTGTTGTCAAATCCGTTCCCGCCGCGCCACCGGCCGGAGCCCTGTGGAGTGCACCGATGGTTCGTATCCAAGTCCGGCTGACCCTGCTCTTTGTCGTCATCGTCACGCTCGTACTGGCCATTTCCGGCAGTTACACCCAATACAACCTGGGCAAGGATCTCGAGGCCGGCAGCCAGCGCCTGCGCGAAGGGGTGCTCACGCGTCTGCAGACCAGCCTGCCTTCCGCCCTGTGGGATCTGGATAAATCCAAGGTGGACAGCATCGTCGCCGCTGAAATGCTGCCGCCGGAACTGGTGGGCATCCGCGTCTACGATTCTTCCGTCGGCCTGTTTTCGGGCAAGATGCGCGACGCCGCCGGCCACATCGTGGCCCTCGTCTCCGAGGTGCCGGTGGAGGGCGCGGCCGTCGAGGCGAGTCTGGTGTTCCGCGATTCCGTGGCCGTCTCGGCGACCAGTAAACCGGTGACGGTGGGCAAGGTGGTGGTCAATTTCAGCCGCGCCCAGATCGACGCTTCGCTGGCCGCCGAAATCCGGCGCAAGCTGATCGAAGTGCTGCTGCTCGATTCGATCCTGGTGGCGGCGCTGGCGCTGAGCCTGCGCATCATCTTCGACCCGCTCAAGCAGTTGCGCGACGGTCTGGTCGACCTGGCCACGCGCGGCAGCGACGAAGTCGAGGAATTGCCGGACAACCGGCGCGACGAGCTCGGCGACGTGATCCGCGGCTTCAACGCCGTGCAGCGCAAGCTCAAGTCGATCATCGAGCGCATCCGCGACGCCGAGGACGCGGCGCGCCGCTCCGAGCAGCAGACGGCGCGGGCGATGGACGATTTGCGCCTGGCGCAAGAGTCGCTGCTGCAGTCGGAACGGCTCGCTTCGCTGGGCAGCCTGGTGGCCGGCGTCGCCCACGAAATCAACACGCCGGTCGGCATCGCGCTCACCAGCGCCTCGGTGCTCAAGGAAGCCACCGACGCCGTCTTCATCGCCGTCAGCGAGGGCAACGTCAAGAAGTCCGACATCTTGCGCTACCTGGAGACGGCCGGCGAGAGCGCGCGCCTGATCATGAATAATGCCTACCGGGCCGCGCACCTGATCCACAGCTTCAAGCAGATCGCGGTCGACCAGGTCAGCGAGGCGCGCCGCCATTTCGAGTTGCGCGACTACATAGGCGAAGTCGTCTCGAGCTTGCAACCGACCCTGAAAAAGACCCGCATCGCCATCGACATCGTCTGTCCCGAGGACATCATGCTCGACAGCTATCCGGGGGCGCTGGCGCAGGTGCTCACCAACTTGACCCTGAACTGCGTCGAACACGCCTTCGACGCCGATACCGAGGGCAAGATCGAGATCGGCGTGTGCGCCGACGGCGCCTGGATCGAGATGCGCGTCAGCGACAACGGCAAGGGCATCCGCGCCGATATGCTCGACAAGGTGTTCGACCCCTTCGTGACGACCCGGCGCGGCCAGGGCGGCACCGGGCTGGGATTGAATATCGTGTTCAACTTGATCGTCAAGCAGTTTGGCGGCACCATTTCAGTCAGTAGCGTCCTGGGACGGGGCGCCAGTTTTATCGTGCGCATTCCGCGCGAAACCCCGCTGGCGGCGGGCGAACCGGAGGCGCTGGCGGTCGCGCCCGGCGCCGGCGAAGGAGCTTGAGATGAACGATATCGTGCAGACGCCACGGCAAGTGGCCTTGTTCAGGGGAATTAACGTGGGCCGCGCCAAGCGGGTCGCGATGGCCGACCTGCGCAAGCTGTTGGGGGAGCTCGGTTACAGCGAGGTGCATACCGTACTCAACAGCGGCAACGTGGTCTTTGGCGGGCAGGGAGTCGCGCCGGCCGAGAGCGCCGTGCGGATCGAGGAAGCGCTGGTGCTCAAACTGGGCGTCGCGGCCCGCGTGACGGTGCTCGACGGCGCCCGGTTTGCCGAGATCATGGCCGAAAACAGCCTGCTGGCGCTGGCCCCCGATCCATCCAAGCTGCTGGTGTCGGTGCTCAACGACCCGGCCGACCGGGCTCGCCTGGAAGCCTTGCTGGCGCTCGATTGGGCGCCCGAGGCGCTGGCGGCCGGCAAATGGGCGGCCTATCTCTGGTGTCCGGCCGGGGTGCTGGCCAGCCGCGCGGCCGCCAGCGTGGGGACGCTGCTGGGCGATGCCGTCACCTCGCGCAACTGGTCGACCATGAGCCGCCTGCACGCGCTGCTGCGCGGACAGGACGGGCCGTGATGGAATGCGGGGCCGCACCCTGAGGATACGGCGCCGCCGGCCCGGCGTAGCGGACTCGGCGTCCCCCGCTGTGGCTATTTGATGAATTTTTCCGGCGTTTCGCGGCGGGTGCTGAAGGCCAGCAAACCTAATCCGATCAACAACATCGAATAGCTGCTGGGCTCGGGAACCGGCGCCAACAGCAGAATATTGTCGATGAAGGCGGTGCGGTCGCCATCGCCGTTCAAGCCGTCGAAGCGCAGTTCGCCGACGCCGGTGGCCGTGAAGGTGAGAGCGTGGCCGCTCCAGGCGGCGCCCATGGAGACGCTGCGCGTTTCCAGGCTGACACCGCCGAAGGAGACCCGGTACGATTGCGGGCCACTGCCGTAATTGGCGCGTCCGGCGTCCGACCAGGACAGGGTGTACCGGCCCGCGGCTGGCAAGGCGAGCGTTTGCTCGAAATGGCTCTGTCCCTGCAGGCCGGCCAGGAAGGCGCCGTAGGGCGAATTCGGCACGCCCCACGGCCCGCTCACGCTTTGTATCAGGGGAAATTGGCCGCTCCAGCCGGTCACGCCGCCGCACTCGTGGCTGGCCACATTCAGGTAGCAATAGGAACCGTCGACCAGACTGGCGCCGGAGGCTTCAAAACTGCCGTTGCTGACATAGTTGTTCGATGTCGCTTGTGCCGCGCCGGCCGTGCAAAATGCCAGCAATATTGCATAGGCAAAAGCTAAAGTCTTCATTCCGTACTCCTGGTTCATCGCATTGAAACGGCTGATATTCAGCCACTCCCAAGTCGAAGAGTCTGCCGGATCGAGGGTAAACCGGCGGTTTTTTTATTGAGTTTCAATTAGAACACAATGCATATTTTTTTTGTTATTTATATTTACACTATAACATCATAATTATCTTGAGGGAAATGTTTTTGAATGGATATCCAGCCACGGCCGCGCCCGAATCAACGCCCGCTGACGCCGGCCGGGCCCGCCGGCGCGCGCCACATCGGCGCGTTTGCGCGGGCGCAAGGCAAGCCGGCAAAGCATGCGCCTGTATCTCGACTTCTAAATTGCGTTTGCGCAATAATTCGCGCCCCGGCCCCGCTTTCCTTATCCGCAAAAATACACTATACTTATTTATATAATGTATTGCCGGGATGAAAATGGTGGAAAATTACGAGGTTTCCGAGGTTTCCGAGATTTACGACCTGGGCGCCATGCGCGCCGCCGCCGCTGGCGCCAGCGCGCTGCTCAAGGCGATGGCCAATCCGGACCGCTTGCTGCTGCTGTGCCAACTGGCGCACGGCGAGCGCAGCGTGGGCGAACTGGAGGGGTTGCTCGGCCTCGGCCAGCCTTCGCTGTCGCAGCAATTGGGCGTGTTGCGCGAGGAGGGCCTGGTGGCCACCCGGCGCGCCGGCAAGCGGATTTTTTACCGCGTCGCGAGCGCGCCCGCGCTGGCGGTCCTGCAACTGTTGTACGCGCAATTTTGCGCCGGAGAGGAGCAAGCATGAGCATAGACTGGATCCATTTCACGCCCTGGCGTTCGCTGCTGGGCGGACTGATGATAGGCGCGGCGGCCGCCATGTTGATTTTGTACAACGGACGCATCGCCGGCATCAGCGGCGTGCTGGGCGGCTTGCTGAATGCCGCGCGCGGCGAGCGCGGCTGGCGACTGGCCTTTCTCGCCGGCTTGGTGGCGGCGCAGTTGCCTTTACTGCTAGGCGACGCCTTGCCGGCGGCAACGATCGCCGCCACGCCGCCGGTACTGATCGTCGCCGGCCTGCTGGTCGGCCTCGGCACCCGTTA
>DMYQ01000296.1:24307-27337 GCA_003482555.1 Janthinobacterium sp.
GGCTTTTTGACGGTCTACCTCACCCACCACTTGATAGGCTGAGCCATGCCCCTCCTGTTTGCTTTTCTCGGCGGCCTGCTGTTCGGCCTCGGCCTGCTCGTTTCCGGCATGACGGATCCATCCAAAGTGATCGGCTTCCTCGACCTTGCCGGGCGCTGGGATCCCTCGCTGGCGCTGGTGATGGGCGGCGCCATCCTGGTCACGCTGCCGGCGTTCTGGTATGCGGGCCGGCGCCGCCGCTCGCTGCTGGGGCTGGAAATGCACTTGCCGGCCACGCGCGCCATCGACGCCCGCCTGCTGGGCGGCAGCCTGGTCTTCGGCGCCGGCTGGGGCCTGGCCGGCTTTTGCCCGGGCCCGGCGCTGGCGTCGCTGCTGACGGGGCGCCCGCAAGCGCTGATCTTCGTGCTGGCCATGCTGGCCGGCATGGGCATCTTCGCCTTGCTGGAGCGCCGCCGCCGCGACGCCTGACTTGCCGGCGCCGGCGAGTATACAATTTGAGCCGTGGCGCCGGCCTTTTCCGGCGCCGTCAACCTGATCGGTGCTGGCAATGATGACTTTGACTCGAAAAATATCCGGCCCGGCGGCGGCGCTGATGGCGCTGGCGCTGGCTGGCTGCGCCAGTGCGCCACGGGAGCGGCCGGCGGCGCCGGAAATCAATCCGCAAGTGTTGCTGCTCGGCGAAGTGCACGACAATGCCCAGGGACAGCGCGAACGGTTCGAGGACTTGAAGCGGCGTGTCGAAGCGGGCTGGCGGCCGGCCATCGCGATGGAGCAGTTCGACCGCGAAAACCAGGACTTGCTGAACCGGGCCCAGCGCGATTGCGCCGATCCCGACTGCGTGATCCGCGTGATGGACGGGCCGCACTGGGACTGGGACTTGTACCGGCCCGTGATCGACCTGGCGCTGAGCTACCAGTTGCCGCTGATCGCCGCCAACCTGTCGCGCGCGGACGCCTCGCGCACCGTGCGCGACGGCGTCAAGGCGACTTTCGACGCGGCCAGCGTGGCGGCCTACGGCCTGGAGGCGGCGCTGCCGGCGGACATCCGCGCCGCCCAGCAACAAGAAATCGTCGCCGGCCACTGCAATATGCTGCCCGACTCCATGGTGGGCGGCATGGTCGAGGCCCAGATCGCGCGCGACATCTGGATGGCCAAGCTGATACGCGCGCAGGCGCCCCGCCCCGTGGTGCTGCTGGCCGGCAATGGCCATACGCGCAAGGATATCGGCGTGGCGCGCTGGCTCAATCTGCAGGCGCCCGCGCTGACCGTGGTCAGCGTCGGCTACCTCGAACACGCCGCTCCGGCCGGCGCCTATGACCGCACCCATATCGTGGCCGCGCACGCGCGCCCCGATCCTTGCGCCAGCCTCAAAACCAAGCCTTGATTTTCCGGGGGGCCGAGCGCCGGCCCCCGTCTCTGCGCCCCATCCCGCCACCCCATCCCTCCACATCGCGCCTGCGCGACCCGGCTCCGCGTCGATCGGCACGCGCGTGCCGCGATGTCATTGCGTTGTCACATCGGCACTTTACAATCCGCCGCAGTCGAGTCGCCGGCGTGGCCGGAACCGGCCATCCCATTCCCCCATACCGCACGAGAGAATTCCATGCAACAGCGTTTCCGTTTGAAGCCCGCCTATCTGATGGTCTTGCAGGCGCTGGCCTGCCTGGCCCACGCCGCCCCCGCCCCCGATGCGCCGGAAGGCGCGCCGGCCGCCGCCGACGCGGTCCAGGTGGTCGAAGTGTTCGGCCAGGGCCAGTCGCGCCAGGTGCAAAATATCACGCGCGCCGACTTGCTCAAAGCCGTGCCGGGAACCAGCCCACTGAAAACCCTGGAAAAACTCCCCGGCGTCAATTTCCAGTCGGCCGACCCCTTCGGCGCTTACGAATGGTCGACCCGCTTCAGCATCCGCGGCTTCAGCCAGGGTCAGCTCGGCTTCACCCTGGACAATATCCCGCTCGGCGACATGAGCTACGGTAACAACAACGGCTTGCACATCAGCCGCGCCATTTCCTCGGAAAACGTGGGCCGCGTCGCCGTCTCGCAGGGCGCCGGCGCCCTCGGCACGGCCTCGACCAGCAACCTGGGCGGCACGGTCCAATTCGTGACCCTGGACCCGGCCGACGCCATGGGCGTGACGGCCGCGCAAACCCTGGGCAGCGACAGCACTTCGCGCACCTTCGTGCGTGTCGACAGCGGACTGCTGGCTGGCGGCACCAAGTTCTACGTCAGCGGCACGCGCCAGCGCGCCGACAAGTGGAAGGGCGACGGCCCGCAAGACCAGGATCAATTCAACAGCAAATTCGTGCACCGCTTCGGCGACAATGCCTTGAGCGGCTTCTTCAACTACTCGGACCGGCGCGAGACCGATTACCAGGACCTGTCGCTCGACATGCAAAAGCGCCTCGGCTACAACTGGGACAATTACGCCCCCGACTGGCAGCGCGCCGTCAACGCGGCCAAGGGTATCTACACGGGCGGCGTCACGAATATGGACGACGCGTATTACCTGGGACGGGGCTTGCGCAAGGATAGCCTGGGCGGCTTGACGCTGGACTTGCAACTGACCCCGGCCACCACCCTGAAGACCAGCCTCTACCACCACAGCAATGAAGGCCAGGGCCACTGGTACACGCCATACCAGGCTTCCTCGGCAACGGTGCCGATCTCGATCCGCACCACCGAGTATTCGATCGGCCGCGATGGCGTGGTCAGCGACCTGGTCTGGGAAGCGGGCGCGCACACGGTCGCCGCCGGCTTCTGGGGCGAGCGCAGCCTGCATACCCTGACGCGCAATTTCTACGCCGTCACGGGGCCGGAAGACAGCAATCACTTCCTGTCGAACCCGATGCAAACCGCCTTCAAGCAAGACTTCACGACCACCACCACCCAGTTCTACCTGCAAGACACGCTGGCCCTGCTGGACGGGCGCATGAAGGTGAACGCCGGCTTCAAGAGCCCGAAAGTGACGATAGGCGCCATCAACCTGGCGGGCTCGCGCGCGGCCGGCTCCATCGCGGCCAAGAAATCCTT
>DMYQ01000296.1:27407-30192 GCA_003482555.1 Janthinobacterium sp.
CCGGAAACCTCGACCAGCTACGACCTCGGTCTGCGCTTCAAGCGCGCCGCCGTGCAAGGTTCGATCGCCGTCTACCACGCCGACTTCAAGGATCGCCTCCTGAATATCGCGACCTGCGCCGGCATCGTCGGCTGCCCGAGCACCTTCGTCAACGTCGGCAAGGTGGCGACCAATGGCCTGGAAGCGATCGCCGTGTGGAAGGCGACGCGTGAAATATCGTGGTTCAATTCCTTCACCTTCAACGATTCGAAGTACAAATCCGATTACCAGGAAAAAGGCGCGCTGGTGGCCGTCAGCGGCAAGCAGGTGGTGGATGCGCCGCGCACCATGTTCAGCACCGAGCTGTCGTATGAAAACGCGCAGTGGTTCGCGCGCCTGGGCGAAAAATACACGGACAAGCGCTACTACACTTACAGCAACGACGGGCAAGTGCCGGCTTACTGGGTCGGCAGCCTGGCGGCCGGTTACAAGCTGAAATCGGTGGGCGCGTTCAAGGATCTGTCCTTGCAACTGAACGTCAGCAACCTGTTCGACAAGAAGTACTTCGCCACCGTCGGCTCGAACGGCTTCGTCGCCCACGATCCGGACGGCACCTTCGCGACCCTGTTGACGGGCGCCCCGCGTCAAGTTTTCCTCACGCTGAGCGGCAAACTGTAAGCGCCCGACCGGGCTAATCGTAGCGCGCCGCATGTGACACGGCCCGGATGCCGCATCCGGGCCGTGTCCATTTGCGGAGCGAACTTTTTTGAATAGAGACAGCATGACACCGAAGCAATTGACCACCCTGATCGCCTGCGCGCTGGCCCAGGCGCTACCCGCCACCGCCGGCGCCGCGCCTGCCACCACGCCGATCGAACACTTGATCGTGATCGTCGGCGAAAACCGCACCTTCGACAATCTGTACGGCGTCTACGAACCGGTCAAGGGCCAGACCATTTCCAACCTGCTGTCGAAGAAAATCGTCAACCGCGACGGCACGCCGGGCCCGCGCTACCGCGACGCGGCGCAAAAGCTGGCCAGCAGTTATGGCGCCTACACGCCGACGCCGGCCGTCAACGGCGTCTACACCAGCTTGCCGCAGCCATACGCGGCCGGCGCCTTCGGCCAGCGCCAGGACGTGCCCGACGCGCGCTTCCCGTCCGACTTGCCGAACGGCCCCTTCCAGATCACCCACCACGTGAGTTACGGCGCCCACACGGGCGACCCGACGCACCGCTTTTTCCAGATGTGGCAGCAGTTCGACGGCGGCAAGAACGACCTCTTCGTCTGGGCCACCGAAACCGCCGGCCCCGGTCCCAGCAATCCCTTTCCGCTGGCGCCGGGCCGTACCTACCAGGGCGGCGTGGCGATGGGCTTTTACAATATGGCGCGCGGCGACGCCGCCTATTTCAAGGGCTTGGCCGATACCTACGCCATCGCCGACAATTACCACCAGCCGCTGATGGGCGGCACGGCCGGCAACTACCTGTTCCTGGCCACGGCCGACGTGTCTTACTATACGGACGGCGGCCAGCCGGGCACGCCGCCGGCCAAGCAGATCGAAAACCCCGACGCCCAGGCCAATAGCAACAACTGGTACACGGAAGACGGCTACCGGGGCGGCACCTACGTCAAGTGCGCCGATCCGGCCCAGCCGGGCGTGGCCGGCATCCGCGCGCTGCTGGCCAAGCTGCCTTACCGCGCCTTCAACGACGGCAACTGCGCGCCCGACACTTACTACATGGTCAACAATATGGACCCGGCCTTCACGCCGCTGGGCAAGGCGCTGCCGCTGGCGCCGGACCGGTTCCTGATGCCGCCGCAAACCATCCCCCACATCGGCGACGCCATGAGCGCCGGCGGCGTGGCCTGGAAGTGGTATAGCGGCGGGCGCAACGACGGCAAGAACGTCGACAAGGAATACTGCGGCATGTGCGACACGCCGACCTTTTTCACGTCCACGATGACGGGGCCGGACAAGGACAAGCTGCAAGACCTGGGCCAGTTTTACGTCGATGTCAAGGACGAGGCCAGCTTTCCGGCCGTCTCCATCGTCGCGCCCTACGACAGCATTTCCGGCCACCCCGGCTACGCCATGGAGCCCAGCTTCGACCAGTTGGTGTCGGACATCGTCGAACGGGTGCGCGCCAATCCCGCGCTGTGGAAAAAGACCGCCATCCTGGTCACCTTCGACGAGGGCGGCGGCTACTACGATTCCGGCTACGTGCAATTCATCGACTTCTTCGGCGACGGCGCGCGCGTGCCGCTGATCGCCATCTCGCCGTTCGCGCGCCGCGGCCACGTCGACCATACCTATTACGACCATGCCTCGATCAGCAAATTCATCGAGCGCAACTGGTCGCTGGCGCCGCTGTCGGCGCGCAGCCGCGACAATCTGCCGAACCCGGTCGCCGACGCGGCCAACGCCTACGTGCCGGCCAACCGTCCGGCCATCGGCGACCTGATGAACCTGTTCGACTTCAAGCGCCCGCGCTGAGCACCGCGCATCGGCGGGTGCGGAGTTTCCCGCGCTGCGTTACAGTGTGGTGCGCGCCGTCCTTGTCATGCCGATCCGGGCCGCGCCCACATCAACTTGCACAGGAGTCGCCATGTCCTTCGTCTTTCAAGCTGCGCCCCAGGCGGCCGTCCCCGTGACGGGCCGGGCCGAGCTGTTTCCGGTGCGGCGCATTTACTGCGTCGGCCGCAACTACGCCGAGCATGCCCGGGAAATGGGGCACAGCGGGCGCGAGGCGCCGTTTTTCTTCATGAAGCCGGCCGACGCCGTGCTGCCGGTGGCGGCCGGCGC
>DMYQ01000296.1:30383-30579 GCA_003482555.1 Janthinobacterium sp.
TGGTGGTGGCGATCGGCGAGGGCGGGCGCGACATCGCCGCCGCCGCCGCCCTGCGCCACGTCTGGGGTTACGCGGTCGGGCTGGACATGACGCGCCGCGACTTGCAGGGCGAAGCCAAGAAGCTGGGCCGGCCCTGGTGCACCGGCAAGGGCTTCGACCAGTCGGCGCCGATCGGGCCGATCACGCCGGCGGCCGA
>DMYQ01000330.1 GCA_003482555.1 Janthinobacterium sp.
TCTTCGTCGAAGGGGCGCTCGAGCACCGGCTGGAGGCGGGCGATTGCCTGCAACTGGGCTCGCCCGAGGATTGCACCTTCTTCAACCCCGGCGCGGCGCCCTGCCGTTACCTGATCGCGCTGGCGCGGCGCTGACCTTGCGCCGTCCGCCGTCGCCGTCCGCCGTCCGCCGCATCGTCAAGAAATTCCTGCGATCGGCTGCGAGTGTAGGGCGGCAATCACCATTTCATTTCGCCCTTGGCCACCTTGGCGCTCGTTTCCAGCGCGGCGTCCAGGCCGGCGTGCGGATAGGCGCGCTTCATGCTGGCGATCAACTCGGCCGAGTTGGCAGCCTTGGCAGTCTCCGCCTCAAAACTCAGCAGGTAATCGCGGGTGTAGGCGATGCTGTCCGGCGTCAGCGCGGCGCCCGGCTTGAAGTGGCCCGGCACCACGGTGAGCGGCTTGAGCGCGGCGATGCCGTCCAGCGTCGTCAACCAGTCGCGCCGCGATTCCACGCTCTGCGTGTCGGCCGTCCACACGTGCAAATCGTTAAACAGCACCACCCCGCCCAGCACCGCCTTGATCGACGGGATCCACAGATAGCTGCGCGCCGGCGTCGTCCCCGCCACGGTCAAGACCTGCCCTTCGAGCATGATGCGCCCGCCCTGCAAAGGCTGCGGCATGACGATGTCGCGCGGCGCATTGTCCTTCAGGATGGGGCCCCAGAACGCCACTTTGGCTTGCGCCTTTGCGCGCATCGCGGCGATGGTTTCCGGCGTGGCCAGGATTTGCGCGTCCGGGAAAGCGGCATGCACCACGTCCAGGCCGAAGTAGAAATCCGGGTCGCCATGGCTGATGTAAATCGTGGTCAGTTTCTTGCCGCTGGCACGGATGCGCTCGACCAGCTTCAAGGCTTCGGCGCGCGAAAACTGGGTGTCGACCAGCACGGCGTCGGTCTTGCCGGCCACCAGCACGGAAGCGACCGGAAAGATGGCCGCTTCGCCGGGATTGTAGACGTCCAGGGTCAGGGGCGCTGCGACAGCATGGCCGAGGCCGGCGGCGGAAGTGGCAATCGCGGCGGCGAACAACAGGGATTTCTTGAACATGGCGGCTACCTTTGCGTATTGGTTTGAATGCATGCATCTTACGTTGCATCAAGCGAACGAAATACGCGGTAAACTGCAATGATTAATTGCTTGTATCGGACGAATGAAGCTTGTCCGCCGGTGCCGCGCAGCCCGACACCGCGTCGGCCAGCGCGCGCGCCAGTTGCCGCTGCCAGTCGCCGGCCTGGCAGCGGTTCCACACCAGCGCCACCTGCTCGCTGCACTCGAAGGCGCAATCGCTGACATGGATGCGCAAGAGATCCGGGTCGGCCAGCGCGAAATCGGGAAGATAAGCGAGCGCCTGGCCCGACTTGACAAAGCCCAGCAGTAATTGCAAGTCGTCGCTCCAGTAACGTATCTTGCGCGGCAACTGATCGTCGCGCCAGCCGTCCGAGCGGGAACCCCGTTGCACGCCGCAAAACAGGGAGCGCGACGGACAGGCGAAATCGTGCGCCAGCACCTCGGCCTTGCTGGCGCGCAGGATACGGCCGCGCATCTGCTCCTGATCCTGCTCCCGCGCGCGCATCTGCGCCTCCTCCGGCTCCGGCGCGCGCGCGCGCACCAGGGCGTGACGCCAGCCCGCCACCAGGCGCAAGGTCACGCTGCCCAACGGCGTCACTTCCCAGTCGGCCGACCAGTGCTCGCCACCGCCCTCGATGGCGGCGCCGGTGACCAGGGCCGCGTTGATGTCGCCGCGCGCCAAAGCGGCCAGCGCCTCGTCCTCGAACATGGCCTGCATGCGCAAGCTGGCCTCGGAATAATCGCGCAGCGCGGCGGCGGCCGCCTGCCCATGCCGCCACAGCAAGATGGCCGGCCCGCCGATGCGGCAATCGACGGCCGCGCTGCGGCCCATGATGTCGACCTTGGCCTGGTCGGCCAGCGCCAGCAAGGTTTGCGCGCGCGCCAGCAGCAAGTGCCCGCTCTCGTTGAGCGCCAACTGCTTGGCCGTGCGGTCGAACAGCGGCTTACCCAGGCTGTCTTCCAGGCGCCGCAAGGCCTTCGACACGGCCGACGGCGTCAAATGCAGCTCCAGCGCCGCAGCGCCCAGCGAAGGGCGGCGCGCGGCGCTGACAAAAATGCGCAAGTCGCTCAAGTTCATGATGTCCTGAAGGGATATGAAAGGTGAATTTAAGTTGCTTTACCGGATACAAAAAACGGCATAGCATCATAGCATCCCCCATCGACGATTGCCGACCATGCCCGCTTTGACCCAACAACAATGGATTTACCGCAAACAGCCGCTAGCCGAAATCGGTCCCGAACACTATGAACTGGTCGAGCAGGCGCTGGACACGGAGTTGGGCGCGAACGAAGTGCTGGTCGAGTCGCGCTACTTCAGCGTCGATCCCTACATGCGCATCGGCCAGTCCAGCAAACCGACCTACGACAGCGAACCCCATCCGCTCAACACGGTGCAGGGCGGCGCCGTCGTGGCCCAGGTGCTGGCCTCGAACGCGCCCGGCTACGTCGCCGGCGACTGGGTCACGGCCTACAGCGGCTGGCAGAGCCACGCCAAACTGCACGCCAGCGCCCTGACCCGCCTCGACCCGGAGCAGGCGCCCGTGACGACGGCGCTGGGCGTGCTCGGCATGCCGGGCCGCACCGCCTGGTTCGGCCTGACCGAATCGGGCAAGCCGCACGCCGGCGAAGTCGTCGTCGTCTCGGGCGCGGCCGGCGCCGTCGGCTCGCTGGTGGTGCAATTCGCCAAGCGCCACGGCGCGCGCGTGCTGGGCATCGCCGGCGGCGCCGCCAAGTGCGCCTGGCTGCGCGACAGCCTGGGCGCGGACTGGGCCATCGACTACAAGGCGCACGCCAGCGCCGCCACGCTGGGCGCGGAAATCGCCGCGCTGACGGGCGGCGTCGATGTCTACTTCGACAATGTCGGCGGCATGGTCAGCGATGCCGTGATCCCGCTCATCAACCGGCGCGCGCGCATCGTCATCTGCGGCCAGATCAGCCAGTACAGCGGCGGCCTGGAAACGCCGGAAATGGGGCCACGCCTGCTGCACCACATGCTGTATCAGCGCGCCACCATCCAGGGCATGCTGGCGCGCGACTACGTGCACCGCATGGACGAGATGCGCCGCATCGTCGCGCCCTGGGTCAAGGCCGGCCAGATCGTGTTCGAGGAAACCGTCATCGAAGGCTTCAAGCAATTGCCGCGGGCGCTCAATTCCCTATTCACGGGCGAACATCGCGGCAAGCTGCTGGTGAAAGCATGATACCGGCGCTGAAGAAGGCGCTGGCCCTGCTGTGCTGCAGCGTGAGCTTGACGGCCAACGCCGCCGACGCGCCCGCCAAGCCGACCTGGGGCGAGCACGGCATGGCCATGTTTGGCGGCAGCGAAGGCTTGTACGCCTCGCACCTGCCGATGTTGCACGCACCCCACGACTACCAGGTGCTGCTCCGGTTTCACCTGGCCGACGCCAGACAGGACGCCGCCCTGCGCCATCGCCTGAATGGCAAGACGGCCCTGTGGACGATCGCGCCGGAAGCGTTCGAACTGGATCGGCTGGCGCCCGGCTCAAGCCATCCGCTGAACCAATTCAAGGCCGACCTGGTGCGCGGCCACTTCGAGAAAAACGGCAAGACCGAATACCGCGGCGCCAGCGTGGTCGTCGACAGCGTGCTGCTGTTTCGGCAGTTATCCGTCGCGCCCGCGAAAAACGCCACGGCCAGGTATGTCCAGATCGGTAGCGGCAAACAGCGCTTCCTGGTCAAGGAAATCGACAGCCGGCCCGACTTCGAGCATATCGTCGCCTTCGACAGCCGCGCCGACGCGCCGCGCGAGACGGTCAGCGTGGACAAGCAAGGGCTGCTACAGCCCAGCGACGCGGCGCTGACGACGGCGCTCGGCACGCCGGCCCACGTGCGCGGCACGGTGTACTTCTCCACCGAGGATTTGCGCTAGACTGGCGCCATGTCCCAAGCAATCACTTTGCAAACACTCACTCCGCTGCCGCCGCAGTACGCCGGTCTATGGCGCCGCACCGCCATCCGGCGCCGCGATGGCAGCCGCGACGCGCTCACGCGCGCGTGGTGGTTCCAGTCCGCGCGCTTTCAAATCGACTTGCGCATCCCGCCGGACCGGCCGGCGCTGGCCGACGCCGCCGCCCTGGCCCTGCTGACGCCGCGGCAACTGGCCCGCTTCGCGGCGCAGAGCGGCTTCGCCGGCAGCACCGTGGTCGAGGCCGGGCGCTGCGAATGGCGGCCCGAAATCGCCTTCCCGGCCGTCAGCGAGGAACTGGACGCCGGCTTCATGCGTTTCGACACGCCCGATAATTTGCATGAAACGGGTGTCGATGGCGCTTACGAAGAAGACTGGGTGCGGGTGGCCACCGGCCCCGTGCTGGGTTTGCGCCTGGAAGCGCAGCCGTCCGGCGCCTTCGCCTATCTGCTGGTCGCCGACGCCTGGGCCGCCTGG
>DMYQ01000183.1 GCA_003482555.1 Janthinobacterium sp.
CGGCCAGGCCGGCGCTGGCGCCGGAACCGGCATCGCCGAGGACGGCGCCGGCGACCGTGACGGCCTTGCCCAGGCCCGCGTTCTTGTCGGCGAAGCTGCCGCTCTGACCGGACAGGGTCAGCGTTTCCGTGCCGACCAGGCCGCTCAAGGCGCCGCCCGTCAAGCTCGCGCCGACGCCGCCGTCGTACACCTTGGCGCCGGCCGTCATGCCGGTGACGGTCAAGGCCTTGGCCGTGATATCGGCCGTCAAGCCGGTCGGATCGACCACGCTGTAATTGGCGGCCAGGCCGGCGCTGGCGCCGGAACCGGCATTGCCCAGGGTGGTACCGGAAACGGTGACGGTCTTGCCGGTACCCACGTTTTTATTCGAAAACACGGCGCTCTGACCGGTCAGGCTCAAGGTTTCCGAGCCGACCAGGCCGCTCAGCGCGCCGCCGGACAGGCTGGCGACGGCGCCGCCGTCATACACTTTGCCGGCCGCCGTCATACCGCTCACGCTCAAGGCCTTGCGGCCGATGGTTGCCGTCAAACCGGTCGGATTGGCGACCGTGTAATTGGCCGCCAAGCCGGCCGTGGCGCCGGAACCGGCGTCGCCGAGGGCCGCGCCGGTGACGGTGACGGCCTTGCCGAGCGCCGCGTCCTTGTCGGCGAAAGCGCCGCCCAGGCCAGTCAGGGCCAGGGTTTCCGAGCCGACCAGGCCGCTCAAGGCGCCGCCGCTCAAGGCCGCGCTCGTACCGCCGTCATAGTCCCTGCCGACGGCCGTCATGCCGACGATGCTCAAGGCTTTGGTCGCGATGTCGGCCGTCGCGCCGGCGACCGTGCTGCCCAGGACATAGTTGCCGGCATCGGCGCCGGACAAGCTGATGCCGCTGACGCCCACGGTTTTGCCGACGCCCGCGTTCTTGTCGGCGAAGGCGCCGCTGGCGCCGCCCACCGTCAAGGTGTCGCCGACTATCATGCCGGCGAACGTGGCGCCGCCGGTGTTCAAGGTGGCGCCGACGCCGCCGTCGTAGGTCTTGCTGGCGGCCGTGATGCCGCCCACGGCGCTGATCGTCGCCGCCGTGATGTTGGCCGTCAGGCCGGTCGGCTGGGTCAAGGTGTAGTTGCCGGCCGCCGTGCCGCTCAGGCTGTCGGTTGCCGTCACGGCGATGTTGTTGCCGACGTTCTTGGACGCGAACAAGCCCGATTGCAGCAGGCTGATATGGCCGACGTCGCCCCCCGCCACGCCAACGAGCACGCCGGAATTCAAGAACGCCGTCAGGGAACCGTCGTAGACCTTGTTTGCCGCCACCGTGCCGCTCACCGTCAGCACGGTGAGCGCGGCCGGGTCGACCGTCAGGGTGCCGTTCGCGTAACTGATCAAATAACCCTGCTGGCTGGACGAGTACAGGCCGGACGGGGCGATGCTGTAACTGCCCGCGCTGACCGCGCCCTGCGCGGTGCCGCCATAGACCGGCGTGCCGAGCAGCGTGCCGTTCGCCACGCTGGAATAGCCGACGCCGTTGCCGCCGCTGAAGGCCGCCCCGTCGTAAGTCTTGCTGGCGTTGTTGGCGGTCACCGTGAGCGGCGTCAGGAAGGCTTGCAGCAGGGGATACGAGTGACCGTCGTACAAGGCCCACGTGGCGCCCATGTCCCAGGCTGGATTGACGCTGCCGTTGGCCGAGGTCGCGCTGTCGAAATTGGCCAGGGTTTTCATGTTTGCCGTGCCGAGTCCCAGGCCGCCGCCGGGGCTGGTCGCCTTGCCGGTCGTCGCCGTATCCCAAAAACTGGCGCTGACGGTGCCGTGGCCGACGTCGTTGGTGCCGACCAGGCCGCCCGTGTTGCTGCTGCCGCTGACTGCGCCGCTGGCGTAGCTCTTGCCGATGGCGCCGTAATTGAAGCCGACCAGGCCGCCCACGCCATAGGTGCCGGACACGGCGCCGGTCGCGTAAGTGTCGCTGATGGCATTGGCGCCCACGTTGTAACCGACCAGACCGCCGACATAGGAAGCGCCTGACACCGCGCCGCCTGAGTAAGAGGTGCTAATCACGCCGTCGCTGTTATAGCCAACCAGGCCGCCGACCTGGTTGACGCCATGCACCGTCGCCGTGCTGGAGCTGGCGCTGACGGAGCCGTAATTGAGGCCGACCAGGGCGCCGGTGTTGTTGTACCCGCCCGTGATGGAGCCGCCGACCAGTTGCACCTTGCTGATCTTGGCGCTGGCGGTGGCCACGCCGAACAGGCCGACCGAGCTGGTGCTCGATGGCAGATTGATGTTCAGGCCGGTGATGACGTGGCCCAGGCCGTCGAAGGCGCCGGTGAAATTGACGGCGCCGTCGCCGACCGGGGCGAAGCCGGCGCCGCCGTTCCAGGCACTGGTGGCCGAGGCGTCGATATTCGAGCCCAGCGCGTAAGCGCCGCCCAGGCCGCCGCTCATGCCCTGCAAATCGGTGCCGCTGACGCTGCCTTGCGCGCCCAGGCTGTTGATCACGGTGTAGTTGACAACCGTCCCGTCCGAACCCTGTTTGCTGCTCAGATGCGCGCCGGACGGCAAGTCCACCGGCGCCAGCGCGGTGAAGGTGCTGGCGTTGCCGGCCGCCACGGCGCCCTGGCCGTACTGCAGCGCCAGGCTGGCCGTGCCCGAGCCGTGCATGGCGGCATTGACGTTGATATTGTTTTGTGCGCTCAAGGTCAGGGTGTTGGCCGACCAGGACACGCTGTCGTTGACGTTGACGTTGCCGGCCGTCCCGGAGGCGCCGGTGCCGCTCACAATGCTGACGTTGCCGCCGCCCAGATTGGCGCTCAGCTGCGCGCCCGTCATGTCGCCGCCCGAGGCGGCGACCGTGAAGTCGGTCGGATCGACCAGCCAGGTGCCGGCCAGGCCGCGGGCGGCGGCGGTGTTGACGCGCAAACCGTCGGCGATCTTCACATGCGCCGCCGACGTTTCGACGAAGCCGCCGGCGCCGCCGTCGGGCGCGCCCGCGTCCAGGCGCCCGTCCGCGTTCACGGTGCCCGATTGCATGTCGCCCAGCAGGCGGATGGCGCCGTTGCGCGTGTCGATGCTGCGCGCCTCGATCACGCCGGTGTTGTTGACGACGGTTTTCAGCAAGTCGCCGGCCGACTGCGTGGTCAAGAGCACTTGGCCGCCGGCGGCCTGGATCAAGCCGCCGTTCTGTACCAGCGCGCGCAAGGCGCCCTGGTTCACGGCCACGTTCAACAAGCCGTCGCCGGCCACGTCCAGGGTGATGGCCTTGCCGGCCGCCAGCGCCACCGTGCCGAGGCGCGCGCTGATCGTGCCCTCGTTGCCGACGCTCGCGCCCAACAGGGCGACATAGCCGCCCGGCGCATTGATACTGCCCTGGTTCAAGACGACGCCGCCGCCCGCATTGGTGAAGCGGTATTTCCCGGCCATGAAATCGGCGTCGGAAATACCCAGGGTCGACGCCGCCAGCCCTCCCACGTTGACCGAGGCGCCCTTGCCGAACAGGATACCGTTCGGATTGACGAGGAAGACCTTGCCGTTCGCCGTCAAATTGCCCAGGATGCTGGACGGATCAAAGCCCAGCACGCGGTTCAGCGCCACCGCGTTGGCGTTCGGCTGGACAAAGGTGACCGCCTCGCCCTGGCCGATATTGAAACTGTTCCAATTGAGCGCCACGTTCTGGCTGCCCTGGGTCACCGTCATCTGGCCGGCGCCGGCGACGACGCCGGCCTTGCCCGCCGTCACCACCGCGCCCGTCGGCAAGGCCAGCGCCGGCGCGCCGAAGGCCAGCAGCATGGACAGGGCCAAGGTTTTCAAGGCGAAACCGCCATCCGCGCCCGCCCCCGCGCCCGTGCTGCCAGGCAGCGAGCGCTTGCCCGCGCTCTTGACCAGTTCCGAGACTGCGACAAATGTGCCGGTTTTGATGCTCCAGATGGAACGGTAGATGCGGTTCATGATAGGTGATCCCGATAGACAAGATGAAAACGCCAGCGCGCGCCCATGCGACGGTCAAAAATATTTCACGGCCTGCAACCAGACACGGCCCATCGCGTCCGGCACCGACACCGCCCGCGCGTCGCCCAGTTTGTGGGCGTAATACAGCTTCAGCGCGACGCCGTTGGCGCCGGCCCAGGTCAAGCCCAGGCCCGCTCCGCTCAAGGTCTTGCGGTTCTCGCCCGGCGCCCAGACTTCCTTGTTCAGGCTGACCGTGCCGGTGTCGATGAAGAGCACCAGTTGCGCCTGGCCCGGCAAGGCGGCCATGGCGGGCAAGTTGCGCCGCGCCTCCAGGTTCAGCACATAACCCTGGTCGGCGTAGCCCTCGCCGCCTGGATAGGCGCGCACGCCGCCGACGCCGCCCAGCCCCATCTTCTCGGAAATATCCAGATTCTTCGACGCCACTTGCCCGCTCAGCGAGGCGAACAGCGAGGTGTTTTCGGTCCAGCCCTGCAGGCGCGCGGCCGAGAAAGACAATTTATTGAAGCGGCCATTGCTGCGCGCCGTGCTCTGGTCGACCTGCAAGGCGTTCGGCGTGCCGATATCGACCTTGCCGGTGGTCCAGGTCAGCGAGTAATTGCTGACACCGCCGCCGCCAAAGCCGTCGCGGGCGTCGCCGTTCAAGTTCGCCATCCACACCTTGATGTCCTTGTCGGTGACGGTGCCGGCGGCGTCGCTCTTGTCGTGGAAAGACTTGCCGTCGTAATTGAGCTGCGCGTACAGGTTGTCGGCGCGCGAGCGCAGCAGCGGATAACTGGTGTACACGCTGCCGATCTTGGCGTTGCCGCTCGCTTGCAAGGCGGCGAATTCCTGTCCCAGGCGGTAATCCATGGAGGTGTAGGCCAGCCCCAGCTTGGCCAGGCCCAGCTGGCCCTGGTAAGCGCCGCGCACATAGTTCAGGCCGTCGGCGGAAGTGAAGGCGCGCACGCTGGCCGAATCACCGTAGCCGCTCAATTCATTGATGTTCAGGGTGGCGCCGACCCGCTTGACGCCGGTATAGCGATTGCCCTGGTTGTCGACGTCGACGCTGCCGCCGACGCGCTGGCCGGGTGCGACTTCGACGATCAAGTCGGAAGCGCCCACCGAGGCGCCGGGAACCAGGGTCGAGCGAACCTCCACGCCGGGCATGTCGGACAGCAGCAGCAAGCGCCGTTCCAGCGGCCCGCTGGCGATCGTGTCGCCGCTGTCGAGACCGCCAAGCACGCGATTCGCCAAGCCGTCCGCCAACTTGCTTTGATTGCGCAGGCCGACCGCGCCGTAGCGCCCCTCGAGCACGGAAATGGTGACGGCACCGTCGCGGATGTCTTGCGCCGGCAGGAAGGCTTGCGCCAGGAAATAGCCACGCGCGTGGTAAAAGTCGGCCACCTTGGCGGCCATCGCCCGCAACTCGGCCAAATTCAACTGGGCGCCGGGGACGAAGCCCGTGGCGGCGCGCAATTGGGCTTCGGGAAAGGTGCGCGCGGCCGCGATGTCGAGCCGGCGCACGACGATCTTGACGTCGTCGGCCAGCGCCGCCGGCGCCACGGCGCCGCGCTGGACGCGGATTTCGGGCGCGCTCTTGGGCGGCAAGCGCGGCGCCGCCGGCACTTGCAGGAGCTGGCTGCCGGCGCCGGGCGGATCGACGGCGAACGCGCTTTGACTCAATGCCAACATGGCCAGCGTGAATAAGCGATTTTCCAAGATGCTTCCCCTTCCAATATCCCGACCATGGCTGACTTTCCATGCGTCCAACTGTTTCATTTGAGAATCAGTCTAACAAAGATATTTTCCCGCACGCGCTTTTAAATTAATAAAAACATTGTCATTAGGAGTAACCCATGGGGGCCGCCGGCGGCTTCTCCGGGCAAAACGCGGAAAACGTGGGGCGATCCACGCCGATGGCGCCGCCTCGCGCTGTGGGAAACGCGCCACAATCGACGTATCGACATTGCAATTTCGGGGAAAGTCTGGCGCGCGGCGGTGAAATTAAACAAGGAGCGCTAGATTATCGGGCCTTGCTTTCATTTAAATAATCACGGAAAGTAACGATTTATTTAATCAATGAAAAATATTGATAAGTTGGAAATGGATCTTGGGGAATGAATGAATATGATTAAAATGCTCACGAAATGTATTTTTAGCATCGAAATTCGCGCTGGCGACAGCGTCCTCGCGCCCCTCTCGCGCGAAAATGCGCGCCGGATGAAACCGTCCCGTGGGCGCTAAATGGCTGTAGCAGGCAGGAAATCAAACGCTCCCGGACGACCGTCAGTGTCGCCCAGACAAATCTGGCGAGGGCATATGAGTGTTCGCTGCCGCCGCGACGCTACGCGCACCGCGCGATGGGCTGGATTGACTGAGGTATCAGGGCATGGCCATACATCCTCAAGCGGCCCCGGGCGAATAAATCCTAGGCCCGCAAATAAAAAAAGACAGACGAATCTGCCTTTTTTCATACCGACCGCGCCAATTTATTTGGCGACGGCGGCTTCCTTCGCTTCGGCCTTGACGACGTCGGTGTGCGCCTTGGCTTTGGCTTTGCTGCGGGCGGCCTTGCGGTGCGCCTTGGCCTTGCTAACGTGCGCGGTCGCCTTGGCGCCGGCGACTTGATACTTGGTGCCGGTCACAGCAGTCGCTTGCTTGGCGTCGGCCTTTACCACGGCACCCGCTTCCTTGGCGTCGGCCTTGACGACTTCCTTGGCTTGTTTGGCTTCGGCCTTGACCACTGGAGCGGTCGGGGCGGGAACTTGGGCGAAAGCGGCCGTTGCGAACAGGGTGGCGATCAGGGTGGCGATGACTTTTTTCATGGTGTTTCCTCAGGTGGTGTTCGTTAAGCGGGGCGATCGCCCCTGTCACTGAGCTAAAAACGGGCGGCCCCGACTGTTCGTTGACGGACATTACATCCGCTTACAATCGATGCCGTGGGAGTGAATTGGCGGCGTCAAGGAGTCCTTTCCTTGTCGGCGTCAAGACGGCACCGTCGCAACCCGGAAATCTGGCGTTTTGCTATCGTTTGCATTTTTCTTGTCGATGCGGCATATTTGACATCCGATTAAAATGCGCCGATGCGATCCATACCCGGGCCGGATTGCCATCCTGGCAATCCCCTGGCCACTCAATATCAAGGAGATGTGATGTCCGAACTCAAAGTACAAAGCTTCACGGTGTCCCTCGATGGCTATGGAGCGGGGCCGAATCAAAGCCTGCAAAATCCAATGGGTGAGGGTGTGGGCGAGCTGCACCGCTGGTTCCGCGGCACCCGCACCTTCCAGCGCATGATGGGAGACGAAAGCAAAGGCGCGGACGGTGTGGACGAAGACTTTGCCGCCCGCGGCTTCGCCAACATTGGCGCCTGGATCCTGGGCCGGAATATGTTCGGTCCGATCCGCGGGCCATGGCCGGACGACGACTGGAAGGGCTGGTGGGGGGACGAACCCCCGTACCGCGTCCCCGTCTTCGTCCTGACCCATCATCCGCGCGCTCCGCTGGAGATGAAAGGTGGCACCACCTTCTATTTTGTCACCGATGGCATCGAGTCCGCCTACGCGCAAGCCCGGCGCGCCGCGAACGGCAAGGATGTGCGTCTGGGAGGTGGCGTGGCAAGCATTCGCGAGTATCTGCGGGCCGGCCTGGTCGACGAGATGCATCTGGCAATCGTCCCGGTGTTGCTGGGATCCGGTGAATCATTGTTCGCGGGACTGGACTTGCCCGCCCTGGGATTCCGCTGCACCGAGCACGTGCCGACCCAGTGCGCAACGCACGTCGTGCTCAGGAAGAACTAAGCCGTCCAGCGGGCATGTCGGGGGCCGGCGCCGGCCCGCGCTGTCAAATCGCCACAGCACGCCGGCGCCGGCTCCGATGTCCAGCAATACGCGGGCAAGCAAGCGGCGCTCGACCTGCACGCCTACTTCAACGGCAGCACCGACGCCTGGGGCATGTTCCAGAACCGCAATGGTGAAGTCGTCAAGCGCTTCCACGTCGTCATCCAAGGCGCCAGCGCCGGCGGCACGCTCACGCTGGACGAACAATTCCGCTACGACGACGGCAGCGAGCAGCGCCGCGTCTGGCGCTTGACGCGGGACGCCGATGGCGGCTGGCGCGACCGCGCCGACGGACGTCAAGGGCGAGGCCCGCGGCGAGCAAGCCGGCAACGCC
>DMYQ01000184.1:0-1508 GCA_003482555.1 Janthinobacterium sp.
TTGGTCAGCGTGGTGCCCATGAAGTATTCCCCCTTGCCGCCGTTCTTGCTGGCGTCCCAGGCATAGTCGCCGGCCATTTCCCAGATCATCACGCCACCGATATTATTGTTGACGATGTACTGGGCCTTGGCCGCGATCGACTGCGCCGTTTCCGTGGAAATGAAGACTTTCTTGCTGGCGTTCCACAGCCACGGCGCCGCCATCGTGCCGCTATAGAAAGGCGCATAGGTGCCGACGATGGTCTTGTCCGTCACCTTGTAGGCGGCCAGGTAGTCGGGGACGATGCCGTTTTGCAGGTTCAAGGCATGCCAGAGCGGGTTGCCGCCGCCGGGAACGGGATTGCCCTGGCTGTCCAGGTCGAACCAGACATTGTCGATGCCGACCGCCCCGGAGCCGCAGGTGACCACGCCGGCGCAGGTCACGGTCGAACTGGTCAGCGCGGTCGTGCCCCACAGGCCGTTGCTGCCGCCGCTGACGTCTTTCCAGCCGCGCGTGTAGAACGGTACCCCGATGTTGATGCGGCCCGCTTGCAGCGCGCCACGATAATAGTGGTAGGCCCAGTCGGCGTTGAGGTAGCCGATGTTCTGGTATTGGTAGGCGTTGCCGGCTTTTAATTCGGCGTCGTTGCCGTCGTCGAACAGGGCCGCGTTGGGGCCGACGTACTGGTTCCAGGCGCCGTGCAAGTCGTAGGACATCAGGCTGGCGTAGTCGAGGTACTGCAAGCCCGACAGATTTTCTTCGCCGCGCAATATCCATCCGGATGCCGAACCGGCAATGGTCAGCAGATAGTATTTATTGTCTTGCACGGCCGCCGCGTCGAGTTTTTGGCGCAGGGTTTTCAGTAGCACGTTGTAGCTGGTCATCAGTCCGGCCAGGCGCGGCTTGGAGAGGGCGAAATCGAGGGGATTGCCGGCCTGGTCGTTGGTGGTCGGATGCTCGTAGTCAATGTCGACGCCGTCGAAGAAGCTGTACTGGCGCAAGAAGACCACCATCGAATCGGCCAAGGCGTTGATGCCGGCCGTGTTGGTGGAACCGTCGGCGTTGGTGGTGGCGGTGTAGAAACCGGTGCCGCCGGCCCAGCCGCCAACGGAAATCATCACCTTGATGCCGGGGTTTTTCTTCTTGTATTGGGCCAGCAAGTTGAAATGGCCCTGGTATGGCAGCGACGGGTCCATGGCGGCGGCGGGCACCGTTGGCCAGCTCAGCCCGGTGTCCGGGTTGCCGGCGCCGCTGCCGATGGCGATCTTGTAGGTGCTCGGGTTGACGGTGGCGAAGGCGTAGTTGAGGTGGGTGATTTTATCCCACGGCAGATTGTTGACCAGATAGGCCGGGCTACCGTCGACACCCGTGCGCCAACTGGCGAAATAGCCGACGATGCGGCGATGGAGGCCGTTGGCGAGGATTTCGCGGCCGTTGGCATCGTAGACTTTGCAATACGGCACGTTGGGGACGCTCGATATCAAGCCGTCTGGACGGCATGGTGTTGGTGTCGGTGTCGGTGTCGGTGT
>DMYQ01000184.1:1665-3199 GCA_003482555.1 Janthinobacterium sp.
GTGTCGGTGTCGGTGTCGGTGTGACAGATGCCGGCGCCCACGGCCCGTAAGCATCGCTAGCGCTCGGCACATCGCCCTTGGTCCACCACTTGGCGTTGTAGACCACGCCTTTATAGCTGGCGCATTGGCCGGCGGTATAAGTGGCTGCGGCATCCCACGCCGCGCACGACGCGGATATGGAAGCGAGCAGCTTCGTTGGCGTCGCCGTTTGCGTTCCCTGCCCACCCCCGCAGGCGGCAAGCGCGCCGCTCAGAATGGCCATCAATAAGGCATTGTGTGTGGTTTTCAAGTCTGTCTCCATCTGGTTTTAGTTTGCCGCCGAAGAAAATGACACCCTCGATTCGGCTGTCGGGGCCCGGACGTTCTGTACTCCGCTGTCGATCGTTGGCGCTGGACGGCATACTGGCGCCGCCGTCCTTGCCCGCGCGCTTACTGCAATTTCACGTTCCAGTTTGCTTCGACGCATTTGACGTAGTTGCCCGACATCAGCGCGCTGTACGGAGTCTGGTAGCTGACCAGTTGGCACTGATTGTCGCCGCCCGCATTCCAGTTCTTTTCCCAGTAAATGTTGTAAGACGCGGAACTGGACGGGCCGAAGCGTTGCATGGTGGCGCAGGATAGTTTCTCCGCGCTATAGTCCCAACCCAGGTCGGCGGCGAACTGCTTGAAGTAGTCGATCCGGTTTTGGGCCGCCGGCTTTTCGCTGCCCTCGCCGCATTCGGCGTTGATGATCATGATGGTGGTGGCGAAATTATTGCCAGCGCCGGCAGTCAAGTCGGCCTGATTCGGCACCCAGGTGCCGTCGAGAACGTGCAGCATCGACGGCTTTGGCGGCTGCGGATAGACGAAGAAAAAGGTGGCCGACGCCAGGTTGAGCCAGGTCGATGCCACCAGGTCGGGATTTTTCAGCAGCACCGATTGGTCGCCGTTGTTCATTGCCTGAGAGAACGGGCCGTAGTTGTAGTTGTACGAAAGTTGCTTGGCACCGCGGCCGAAATACTTTTTGAAGCTGCCGTCGGCGTTGACGCCACAAGTCCAGACCTTATTGAAGACGGGATCGGCGCATTCGATGTTATAGCCACAACCCGCGCCCGTCTCGTCGCAACCCATTTCTCGCAGGTATTTCAAGCCTTGCCGCCATTGTGGCAAGGGAATGCTGGCGTTGTGATCGCCGGTTTCCTGCGCAAAATGGGCGAACATGGTCGCCAGCGAGTGGCGGCAGATGGCGTCGGCGTTGCGCCCGTCGGCGTAGTCGTCGCAAACGGCGGGGAATTTCGCCACCGCCTGCAAGAAGCGCTGATAGGTGTAACTGGGCTCGCGCGCGGCAAAGTAGAAATCCCATTTTGACGATGGCAACAGGCGTTCCACGCGTTTTACATTGATCGGATTGCTTGCCAGACCGGCTTGCACCTTGTCGACGTCCGCGCTGGGCAGGGTGCGGATGGAGGCTTTGACTTTGCGGAAGAAATCATTGTTGGTCAAAGCGGCTTCCGTCGCCTCGGCCTGCGCCTTGGTCGGGACGGTTGGCGTTGGC
>DMYQ01000184.1:3351-7301 GCA_003482555.1 Janthinobacterium sp.
GGCGTCGGCGTCGGTGCGACCGAAACCAGCGCCCATGGCCCGTACGGATCGGTGTTCGGCACATCGCCCTTGACCCACCATTTGGCCTTGTAAATATTGCCCTGGTAGGTAGCGCATAGTCCGCCGACATAGACCGCGTTCGCATCCCAGGCCGGGCAGGAAATGTCGACCTTGCTGGCGACAGTGGCCAACAGCTTGGCACTTGGCGGCTCGGTACTGGAGGTCGATCCGCCGCATGCGGCCAGAACGCCACCCAGCACACCGCCCGACAGGCCGATGTATAGCCTGCTCATTGTCTTTGTAGTCACATTTATCTCCGAAAAAGTCTGCGAAAAACTATCTGCGTAGTTGTTTGTGTCGGCTCGGAAAGCGCATTGGACGGCATGGTGGCTTTCTGCAATGAGGATGCGACCACTCAAATTGGTAGTCAAGTGGTTTTTATTAAAAAGCAATTTTTCAATACCAGTCACGAAAATGGCATGCCTGACGCGCGCCAGGAAGTCCCGGGAGCAAGCAAAATCTTCAGTGGGGAAATGGATCAGAGTGAGAGAGATGGTTGCCGCGAAAAAGCAATACCAGTTTTAGCGATATTGCTACTGGTATGGTGTCGCTCCTTGCCCGATAAACCGAATGCCAGGGTTAGCGCTGCGCCAGCCTATCGTTCAGGTCGCGCATCACGCCGGGATACCAGGGGCTGTCGCCCCGTTCGCGCAACCAGCGCCAGTCGGTTTTATAAGCGGGCAATAACAACCAGCAAGGTATGCCGAGGGAGCCCGCCAGATGAGCGATGGCGCTGTCGACGCCGATGACCAGATCGAGTTGGGCGACGATGGCCGCCGTGTCGGCAAAGTCACCGGTATCGCCGCCCAGATCCGTCCAATGACAATCATCGGGCGCCGGTGCGCCACCGATTTGCAGGCTGACGAATTGCACGCCGGGAAAGAACCACAGCGGCGCCAGCGCGGACAGGCCGGGCAAGGAGCGTTGCGCGTCATTCGCGTGCTCGGGGTTGCCCTTCCATGCCAGGCCCACCCGCAAACCACCTGTCGGCAGCCGCGGCGCCCAGCGTCGCAAGTGTTCGGGCTGCGCAAACAGATAGGGAATCGACGCCGGTATGCTGGCCAGATCGGTGCCGCAGTGCAAGGGGATGCTTTGCGCGTGGAGCCAGCAATCGTGCGCGCCGACCTCGCTTACCGGATCTGCCGGCGCCAGCACGGCATCGACGCCGTCGAGCGTGCGCATCAAGCCGGCCAGGGGCGCTCCGCACGCGAGCGTGACGCGGCTCGCGCCCTGGCGCTTGAGCATGGGGACGTAACGGCAAAATTGAATGAGGTCGCCGTAACCCTGTTCCGGCCAGATCAAGAGGGATTTTCCCGCCAGCGACTCGCCGCGCCAGAGGGGAAAACGAAAGTCCGGCACCAGCGCGCCCGCGCCCGGCAAATCGGCATCGTTGCGGGCCTCGTGCTCGCGCCAGCCTTCGGCGAACTTCCCTTGTGACAGCAGCAAGAATGCCAGGTTCAGACGGGCCAGCGGATAGCGGGGATTGAGCGCGGCCGCATGCCGGAATAGTAGGCGCGCCCATCCCCGGGCGCCAGCAAGATGGCCTGGCGCCAAAAAAACTCGGCTTGTTCGGGCAGGCCGGCCGTCGCCGCGCACACGCCAGCCATATTGTGCAATTCGACATCCGCATGGACGAGGAGCAAACCGTCCTTCAGAGATTGCAGCGCCTGCGCCGCCTGCCCCTGGGACAGCAGTTGCGCCGCCCCGGCGACCAGCTTGGCGGAGGGCGATGCGTGGACAGGGCGCGACGGCGACTATTTGAAGGTGTAACGCAAATTGACGAACAAATAACGGCCGACCACGTCATTGAGCGCCTGCATATGGGTATCGTTTTGCGGGCTGCTCGAATAAATCATGGTCTTGTTGAACAAATTATTGACGCCGGTATTCAGGGTCAGGTTTTTGGCCGGCTTCATGCTGAAATTCACATTCCATACGTATAGGAAGGAATGCGCGCACTGGTGATATTGTCGTCTTGGATGTGCGTCGGGTCGTCGTTGTTCAAGCTGCCGGCGGCCGTGCGCAGTCCAGCGACAGCGACATCTTTTTTAGCGGCTGTAACATCACGCCCAGCGAAGAATTGTCCACCTTTTCCGCCTTCAGATCAGGGTTGCCCACCAAATAAGTTTTTGCTTGGTAGGAGCAACTGGCCCCAACGTAGCCCAGGGGATAGCGACGTTTCCAGTCGGCGACGGTGGAATAGGCCGTGGTCGTGGAGGCGACTTCGGGCAAGGTGGGGCCTTGAACGAGGTGCTGGCCGAACCGCGCAGCAAGACGCTGGACGTCGGCCGCCATGCGATGGCGACTCTCGGATTCACCGAGTTGCCGAAATCGGGCTTGTCTCGTTCTGGCATCGGACTGCCGTGATCGGACCCAAGGAATTCGGCGTCCCCGACCCGTCCCCCACCCTCCCCCAAACGGCTAACCGTTCATGAGGTGTGAGGCCTTGCCCCCGTGCTGACGTCTTTCAGTACTTGCCGGTAGGAGCGGTACAGATTGGCGGCGGGCAGTATGCCCTGCGACTTCATCAGCGCATGCACTTCGCGCAAATGGTAGAAGGGTACGCGCGCGTGCTGGTGATGTTCGATGTGGTAGTGGATGCCGTGCGGCCCGAAAAAGAAGGTGTGCCAGCCGGGGCTGACGATGGTGCGGGCATTGCGCAACTGCTTGTCCATTGCCGGGTAGCCGGCGTGTTCGGTGATGGCGCGCACGCGTGCAAACACTTGCAGGAAAGTGAGCGCGGGCGCGATCCACAAGCCGAGGTAGAGACCGGCGTGCCCGAGCGCCGCCAAGCCGCCCAGCAAGATGCCATTGGTGGCGAGAATGGAGACGATGACAAAGGCGGCCCGGCCCCGCCTCGCGGTACTCTTCGGCATGAGATGGCGGTGTTTTCCGCGCAAAAAACCGTAAACGCTGAGGAAATAGCCGATGCCGCTCACATCCTTGAACAGGCGCCACGCCAGTTCTTTTCGCGTCACCGGATAGTCTCCGATGCCAAAGACGATGGCCACCGGGTCGTCGGCGGCCATCGGCGCGCGGTGGTGCCGCAGGTGGCCGTCGCGGTAAGAAAACATGGATAGCATCAAGGGCGCGGCCGCAAACACTTGCCCCGCAGCGTCGTTGAGGCCCCGCCTGGGCAAAAGAGTGCCGTGCGCGCTTTCATGCATGAGGACGGCGAGCGCCAGTTGCGTGCGGGCGATCAGCAGCGCCGCCACCAGGTAACACAGCGGGTGCGGGAAGCCGATGGCGGCGGCAAAGCAGGCCACGATCAGCGTCCAGTCCAGCGCCAGCACGCCCATGGCCCGCGGCGCGCTGATGCGTGTCAAGTGTTGCGGCAGGGCCGATTTCATGTCCGCCGCCCTGCCCGCTCCGCCATCGGCGGCCGCCGCGGCCCCAGACGTTTCAGCACCGCGACCCAGTCGTGCAGGCGCGCCGTGGCGGCCGCATGGCCGTCCGGCCCCGCGCCAGCGTCGGCGGCGGCCAGCAATTCGCCGCAAGCCAGACGGGCGGCCGCGCCAAAGGCCAGGGCATCGCCGCGCCAGACGATGGTGCGATGCAAAAGCCCCAACTCGGCGGCGCGGGCCGCGTTCATTTGCTGCTCCGGTTGTTCCGTGACCACCAACAGGATGGGACGCCGGTAGACCAGGGCCACCGACAGCGCCGCCATGCCGGGGGCGGAAACGATCAGCTCGCTACTCGCCGCGCAGTCGACCCAGTCCGGATCTTGCGCCTGCCAGCCGGCGCGGCCCGCGTAGCCCTCGCCGACCAGGTGGGCGCGCAGGCCGGCCCCGGCCAATCCCAGCTCCAGCGCCTCGGCCAGCGCGGGATCGCTGAAATGCGGGTTCAGGTAGACCGCCGCCCTTGCGCCCGACGATGCCGACGATGCCGAC
>DMYQ01000184.1:7466-8270 GCA_003482555.1 Janthinobacterium sp.
GATGCCGACGATGCCGACGACGCGGCGGCCGGAACCATGTTGGCTTGCACAATTGCGACCGGCGTCGGCAGGCGGAAATTGTCGCCCTCGCCCTCGCCGTCGTTCGCCTCGGCGTAGGAAAAATCGTGTTCCAGGCGCGCCCGGCTGGCGTTCAGTTGCAGGATGACGATGCGGCGGAACAAGCCGGCCAGCCAGCCCGGCACGCGGCCCTGGAAATTGCTTTCGAGCGCATGGCGCAGGCTGGCGCCGTACACGTGCACCACTTTGCGCCGCCAAAATGGCATGCAACCCATGAACAGCAGCGCCGGGTGGAAGGAATCGTTGACGATCAAGTCGGCATCGCGCAGCAGCGCGCGCAAGCGCCAGATGTCGCGCGCCATGCGCGAGGGACGGAACAGGTAGTTGGCGACGTTCGCGTCCGTGGCGCCCCGCAACATGTTTTGGCGCGCGTCGAATTGCACCGCGTAGTGGTGCGAGAGCATGGTGGCGGCGACGCCGAAACGGGCCAGGAAACGGATACCCTCGTCCGAGGTGGTCAGCACTCGCACGCTGGCGCCGTCGGCGCGTAGCGCATGGGTCAGCAATTGCGCGCGCATCAGATGGCCGCGCGCGTCGGCGGTCGCCAGGTACAGCACGCGCAGCGCGCTCATGGGCGGGCCGGCAGCAGGCGCAAGGCCAGTCCCGCCAGGTACATGCCGAGCGCGCCCGTGACGCCGTGGGCGCGCTCGATGGCGCGGATCTCGCCCAGCAGTGTCGCCAGCGCCGGCCGCTCGCGCGGCGCCACCATGCGCGCCAGCGTGTGGC
>DMYQ01000184.1:8356-8926 GCA_003482555.1 Janthinobacterium sp.
GGCACCAGCACGCCGCTGGCGAATTGGCCGGCGTGGCGGCTGGCCAGGCGCTGCCACTGGGCGATCTTGCGCCGGCTCAGCCAGTCGGGCGCGGATGGCCGGTGCAAAGCACCGCGCTCGGCCAGGGCGGCCGCGAAGGCGGCCGCGTGGCGTTGCTCGTCGGCCAGGTGGGCATCCATCTGCCGCGACAGCCAGGCCGGGCGGGTGCCGATCAACTCTTTTTGCAGGGCGACTTCCGTCGCTTCCTCGCCGATCAGATACATGCGCAGCAACAGGCGTTCACCGGCCGCGCTGGCGTGCAACTGGCGCAGCGCGGCGCGCTTGATGCGGTTCACCAGTTGCGCCTGGCGCGCCGGCCAGCCGCGCAAGGGCGGCGCCGCCAGGCAGTCCAGCCCCGCGTCAGTGCGCATGCCCGTCCATCTTTTGCGCGTCTTGCGCATCCATCTGCTGGCTGCCCAGCAGCAGGCCGATGAAGCTTTGCTGCAAGAAAGCGCGGGCGCTGGTGGCGGCGCCGGGGAATGGCTGCTGCAGCTTGCCGTAGCGCAGATAACCCTGGCCATTGAGGGCGCC
>DMYQ01000184.1:8996-11361 GCA_003482555.1 Janthinobacterium sp.
CGGTCCGGGATGTGCCCGGTCAGCGCTTCCAGTTCGAAAGACCAACTGCCTTGCGCCAGCAGCGCATCAGCCTTGCCCTCGGTCAGCGGCTCGCTGTGCAGACGGGCCCGCATCACGTCCTTGCTCAAGCCGGCCGCGCCGATGGAAATGGTAATGTCAGCGTCGCGCGCGCCCGGCGCGCGGTTGTCGCGCACCTGCACCAGATCGCTGGCCAGGCGCGCCACCAGTCCCGGTTCGCTGACCGTCGCGCTGATTTGCTCGGGCAGCAGGACCACCCGGTTGCCGTCCGTATCCGTCACGTCGAGCTGGTAGGGGTCGATCTTGACCGCGCTGAAGTTGCCTTTGCGGGTGGCGTGGGTATGGCTGCTAAGCGACCACTTGGCGCCGGACTTGCTCAGCACCAGGTGAAAGCTGAGCGGAACCCGCACGCCGCTTTGATCCAGGCCCGAGCCTTGCAGCAAGAGGTCGCCGACCACGGTTTTTTTCCGGTAGCTGCGGGTATTGTTGAAGTGGATCAGTTGCCCGGCCGGGTCGACCGAGGCGCTGGTATCGGCGTCATCCAGGGCGATGCGGTTGCATAGCTCGGCGTTGCCGGTCAGCGCGACCAGCGGGCAGCCGCTGGCGGAGGCGAAGGGGTAGACGCCGCGACCGGCGAAATCGGCGGCGCCGGCCGCGCCGACCGTGCCGCAAGCGCCGGCCAGCAAGACGCCCTGGAGCGCGCGGGAGAGCCTGTTCAAAGACAGCGAGTTCAGGGACAGCGAATTCAGGGACAAAGGGTTCGTGGACATGGAAGGGGACTCAACGGTGGTGATAGGAAAGGGCTTGCTTGTCGCCGTCCAGGCCGCCCGTCGTGCGCAAGCCCAGGCCGCGGCTCAGCGCGCCCAGCATGTCGACGGCGGAAAAAGCGGCGATCAGGGCCACGCCGGCCAGCCAGCGCGCGCCGCGCAGGGGCGGCAAGTCTTGCTGATTCAGGGCGCGAAGGCTAAAGCTCAGGCGCGAGGCCAGCACACACAGGGGCCCGAGCGGGCCGCTGCGGCCCAGCCACTGCATCCCGGCCGGCAAATAGGCGCGCACCAGATGCGGCGTCAACCCTTGCGTGTCCTGGCCCCGCATCCAGCGCAGTTTCAGCGCCTCGAAGCGGCTGTCGGGCAGCTTGTGCTCGGTGTGCGCGGCGGCGGCGTAGCGCAGCGCCACGCCCGCTTCTTGCAGGCGCAGCCCCAGCACCTGGCAATGGGCGCGGTACACGCCGCCCAGGGCCTGATAACCGTGCTCGGCGAACACGGCGCGCCGGAACACCACGTTATTCGCGTAAAAATTGCGCGTCGCCCCCTTCCCCAGCGGACTGGGGAAGTACATGAAATCGAGCGTGCTCAGGGCCGTGCCGACGACGTTGGCCGCATAACTGGTGCGGCCGGCAACGACGGCCGGCGCATCCGCCTCGGCCAGGGGCGCGAGCAACTGCTCCAGCCAGTCGGGCGCCGGCACGCAATCGGTGTCGGCGAAGACGATGTAGTCGCAGCGCGCGCCATCGGTGGCGGCGAAGCCGGCGTTTTTCGCGTCGTAATAGCCGGTGTCCGGGGCGATGCGCACGAAGTCGATGCCGCGCCCCGCCAGGCGCTCGACCTCGGCGCGGCATTGCTCGCTCAAGCCGTCGTGGGTGATGACGAGTTGGGCCAGCGCCGTGAGTGGCACGCTCTGGCGCGCCAGCAAGCCGATCACGCGCTCCAGGCTGGCGTCGGCGGCGGCCGCGCCGGCACCGCCGCGCAAATTATTCGTTTCGAGTACCAGCGCGCTGCGCGCGGCAATGTCATGCGACATGGGGAAGCTCCTTGTGAACGGGTGCGGTGGCGCCGGCGGGATTCCCGAGCGCTTCGATCAAGCCGGCGATGTGTTCGGCGGCCGGCGTTTCCGCCGCCATCGTCGCGGCCAGGGCTTGGCAGGCGTTCAGTACCGACGGCTGGTTCAGCAGGCCGGACAGGGCCCGCACCCAGGCGTCGACGGGGGCGTCCGGCGCCACCGTGGCGGCCACGCCCAGGCGGCTCAAACGGGCGGCGTTGTCGGGCTGGTCGAAGGCGAACGGCGCGATCAATTGCGGCGTGCCGGCGGCCAGGGCGGCGGCGCACGTGCCGATGCCGCCGTGGTGGACGAAGGCGGCCACCCGCGGCGCCAGCAAGTCGAAGGGCGCGTAGGCTTCGTGGTGTATGAAAGGCGGCAAGAGGTCGGGTAATTGCTCGCGGTAAGGCGTCACCAGGACGGCGCGCAAGCCCAGGGCCGCCGCCGCCGCGATGGCGCGCTGGAAGAAGGCGCGGCCGTGCGCCATGACCGAGCCCGGCGTGCAGGCGATGGGCGCCGGCCCCGCGTCCAG
>DMYQ01000184.1:11463-14144 GCA_003482555.1 Janthinobacterium sp.
CGTTGCGGCGAGTGCAGCCAGCGGCTCATCACCTGGCGCACGGGCGCCAGGCCCAGGCTGGCGCGCAGGGGGGCGAGGTCGACGCGCACCAAGGGGTCGACCAGGCCGCTCTCGATCAGGTGCAATATGGCGCGCACGGCCCACGGCGGCAAGGCGGTCAGCCAGGCCAGGCCACCGCGCACGGCGGTGTCGTGCGCGGAAAAGAAGCAGGACGGCGCCAGGTGGACGGTAGCCAGGTTCAGGCCCTGGGTTTCTTGCAGCAGGCGGGCGCTGAGTGCCAGGGTGCTTCCCACCAGCACGGTTTCGCCGGGGCGTATCAGCGCCAGCTGGTGCGCGTAAGCTTGCGGCAAATGCTTGCCGAGTCGTTTCCAGATCACGGAGAAACCCTTGCGCGCGTGCCACAGGCCGGCATCGGCGATGCATTCGTCCAGTTGTACCTGGCTGAAACCGCAGGCAAAAACCAGGCCTGCGCTTTCTACCCTGGCGCGGTAGGCCGCAGCGGCGACGACGGTGACCTCGTGTCCGCGCCGCATCAAGGCTTGCCCCACGGCGATAAAGGGATAGACGTCACCAGCGCTGCCGACCGCTACGATCAAGATATGCAATATGGCCGCCTTTGTTGGCTCGAATCAAGATGCTAGGTATTTGTCATGATTGTGCCATATGGGGAAAAATCAATGGGGGAGCGCGACGTGTCGACGGCAGGCCGGCCCAAGCGTCGCAGCCAAGATCACTTGTGGGCGGGATAGTACAACTCGTAAAACCAGGCGCAGGCGGTCTGGATCTGGGCTTGGATGCGGGGCGGAATGTCGTGTCGCCTGGGCGCGGCGACGCGCTCGGACTGGCGGTGCGAATACTTCATGTGATAGTGGCTGTCGCTCTCGTGCACGCCCACCGTCAGGCGCTGCGGATCGATCTCGAACGGCGCCATGCCGAGCCAGGCGAACAGGTGCGACATGCACGCCGCCGGACGCTCGACCAAGTCTTCGAAGCGCACGAAATACAGGCGCTTTTGCACTTCGGCCGGCAAGTCTTGTACCGCGTGCAGCGACATCAGCGGCGCGCCTATGGCTCTATCCTTGGCGAACAGCATGTCGGCCCGTCCCAGGCGGTCGTAGTCGGCCAGGTGGTCGACAAAGTCGACCAGGATGGTGCGCTGATGCTGGGCCTCGATCGATCCATAGATCTGCCCCAGTTCGCGCACGCATACCACCAGCTTCGCTTCCGGCGCCAGGTGCAGCAACAGCTCGATCGCATGCAACCAGGCGCGGTTCTTGTCAACCACCGCGCCCTTGACGCAATCGTGGTACCAGCCGCGCAGGAAACCCCGCATGGCCGACGTCAGGTGAGCGTAACTGGCGTCGAAGGAGTTGTCCAGTTGCGACAGGAAGAACTGGTCGTCGCTGACGATGCGGCGCATGGCCAGCAAGCTGTTGCACAGCGGCGAACTGTGTCCTTCGCAGTGGATTTCCGGATGCTCGGCCAGCATCTGGCACAACAGCGTCGAGCCGGCCCGCGGCAAGCCGGTGACGCCGATGAAATTGGCGCTCATCGGTGCCGCCCAGGCTTTGAAGTGCGGGCGCCGGATCGGCGCGGGGAAGGGATATTTTTCATGCGCTAAGTTCGCTCCTGGGATTATTCGCCGGTATTTTTGACGTTGTTCGGTAATTTGACCCCTAAATCGATCACCGTCAAGTTCAAACCGGGCAGCATGTTCGTCACCACGCTAGCGGTCGAACGAACCGCCGGCGCCGCACCGCCCCGCGTCGTGCCACCCGACGCGGTGGTGCCGGACGAAGACGACACCGACGCCGTTGTCGTCACGCCGGAACCGGAGTCGGAGCCCGAATTTGAACTCGAATTAGAACTCGAGTTCGAGCCCCCGTTGGAAGCGGTGTTGGATGCGCCGGAATTGGCGCCGCCGTCCGACGACGGCGCTGGCGTCGCCGTCGCCGTCGCCGTCGCCGGGAACGAGGTCGAGAACGAGGACGCCGGCGCCGGCGCGTTCAAGGCCAGCGTCAGCGTCCCTTGCGAACCGCCGGTGGAGCCCGGCGTGGTCAGGCTGAGCTGGTTCGGCCCGACCATATTGCCCAGCGACGGAGTCACCGCCGTCATCGCGATCGCGCTGTTGACCACGTTCGTCAACGCGGCCACCGTGTTGACCTTCAGCACGCCGTCGACGAAGGTGATGTGGTAGTTGGCGCCCTGCTGACCCGACGGCGTGATGCCGTAGTCGCCGGCGACCGAGGCGTTGGTGGCCGGCGTGTTCAACACCAGCGCGCCGGTCAGGGCCGAGGCGACGGTATCGCTGCCTTGCAAGGCCGAATAATTGGCGCTGAAGGCGGGATTTTGCTGGCCCACGCTCTTGCCGGCGTCGTTCGCCGTGATCGTCAGCGCGGCCGGCGTGATGCTGGCGCTGGCGCCGGCCGTGCTGTTGAAGGTGTAGTTGGCGGCGTCGGCGCCGCCCACTACGATGCCGCTCACGCTCACCGCCTTGGCCGCGCCGACGTTCTTGTCGGCGAAGCTGGCGGCGCCGCTGGCGAGGGTCAGCGCGTCGCCGCCGACCCGGTTGTCGCTCAGTGTCGCGCCGGCCGCGACACCGCCGTCGTAGACCCGGTCGACGCCGCTCGCTTGCACCGTCAGGGCGCGCGGCGTGATGGCGGCGCTGGTTGCGGCGCTGG
>DMYQ01000184.1:14245-14764 GCA_003482555.1 Janthinobacterium sp.
GTTGGCGATGTAGTTGCCGGCGTCGGCGCCACCGACGACGATGCCGCTCACGCTCACCGCTTTGCCGGCGCCGGCGTTTTTGTCGGCGAAGTTGGCGCCGCCGCTGGCGAGCGTCAGCGCGTCGCCCGCGATGCGGTTGTCGGCCAGGATGACGGTGGCGCCGGTGGCGCCGTCGTACACCTTGTTCACGCCGCTGGCGAGCACGTTCAGGCGGGCCGCGGCGATATCCGCCGTGGTGCTGGCGACGTCGCTGGCCAGGGTGTAGTTGCCGGCGTCCGCGCCCGCCAGCGCGATGCCGGCGATGGCGACGGTTTTGCCGACGCCCGCGTTCTTGTCGGCGAAGCCGCCGCTGGCGCCGACCAGCGCCAGGCTGTCGGCGCCGATCTTGCCGACGAAGCTGGCGCCATCGGTATTCAGGCTGGCCACGAGCGTGCCGTCGTACACCTTGTTGTTGGCGACGATGCCGGTCACGGCGCCGATGACCGCGCGGCCGATGTCGGCCGTCAAGCCGGTCGGGGT
>DMYQ01000184.1:14900-15611 GCA_003482555.1 Janthinobacterium sp.
CTGTCGCCGTTGACCATGCCGCCGAAGGTGGCGCCGGCCGTGTTCAAGATGGCGCCAACGCTGCCATCGTAAGTCTTGTTGGCGGCCGTGATGCCGCCCACGGCGCCGATCGCGGCGCGCTGAATGTCGGCCGTCAAACCGCTCGGATTGACGACCGAGTAGTTGGCCGCCAAGCCGGCCGTCGCNNCGTGACGGCCTTGCCGAGGCCCGTGTTTTTGTCGGCGAAGCTGGCGTTTTGGCCGGAGAAGCCCAGCGTTTCGCCGCCGACCAAACCGTTCAAGACGCCGCCGTTCAAGGTCGCGCTCGTACCGCCGTCGTACACTTTGCCGTTGGCCGTCAGGCCGTCGACGGTCAGCGCCTTGCGCGCGATGTCGGCCGTGGCGCCGGCGACGGCGCTGAGCAGCGTGTAATTGTTGGCGTCCGCGCCGGCCAGCGCGATGCCGCCGATGTTGACGCTCTTGCCGACGCCGGCGTTCTTGTCGGCGAAGTTGCCGACGGCCCCGGTCACGGACAGGCTGTCGCCGTTGACCATGCCGCCAAAGCTGGCGCCGGCCGAATTCAGGGTGGCGCCGATGCCGCCGTCGTAAGTCTTATTGCTGGCCGTGATGCCGCCCACGGCGCCGATCGCGGCGCGCTCAATGTCGGCCGTCAAGCCGCTCGGATTAGCCACCGTGTAATTGGCCGCCAGGCCGGCCGTCGCGCCGGAACCGG
>DMYQ01000078.1:0-6588 GCA_003482555.1 Janthinobacterium sp.
CAAAGGGGAAAATAAAAATGAAGCATTTCAGAGTGTCATTGCTGGTCACCCTGGTCTGTCTGACCGGGGCGGGCTGGTGGGGCTACAGCCACAGCGGCATGGCGGGCGCCCTGTCGGCCATCGGCATCGCCGCCATCCTGGGCGTGATGGAAGTGTCGCTGAGCTTTGACAACGCGGTCGTCAACGCCTCGGTCTTGAAGACCTGGGACAAGTTCTGGCAATCGCTGTTCCTCGGCGTCGGCATCGTGATTGCCGTGTTCGGCATGCGTTTGCTGTTCCCGCTGGTGATCGTGGCGCAAGCGGCCGACCTGGGCCTGGTGGAAGTGTGGAACCTGGCCTTGAACGACCCGAACGCTTATTCGACCCACTTGAGCAATCACCACGCGGAAGTGGCGGCCTTCGGCGGTATTTTCCTGCTGCTGGTGTTCTTGAATTTCTTGCTGGACGATGAAAAGGAATTGCACTGGCTGGGCAGGCTCGAAGAAAAACTGGGCGCGCTGGGCAAGATTTCATCGGTTTCCGTGATGCTGGCACTGGGCACCCTGATGGCCAGCCTGTCCATGGTCGAAGAGGGCCGCAAGCTGGTGGTCTTGACGGCCGGTATCTGGGGCGTGCTCACCTATGTCGGCGTGGACGTGGTCAGCGGCTTGCTGGAAAAAAATGAAGGCGGCGCCAATGTGGGCGACCTGGTCAAGCGCGGCGGCATCGGCGGTTTCCTGTACCTGGAAGTGCTGGACGCCTCCTTTTCCTTCGATGGCGTGATCGGCGCCTTCGCCATCACCAAGGATGTCGTGATCATCATGCTGGGCCTGGCGATCGGCGCGATGTTCGTGCGCTCCCTGACCGTCTTTCTGGTGCGCAAGGGTACCTTGGACGAGTTTGTTTTCCTGGAGCACGGTGCCCATTATGCGATCGGTATCCTGGCCTTGATCATGTTGGCCAGCATGAAGTTCCACATCCCGGAACTGTTCACCGGCTTGATCGGCGTGGCCTTCATCGGGGCGGCGCTGTGGTCTTCGATCCGCCACAAACGCCGGCACGCCGAGCTGGGCATACCGGCTTGAAGAATGACGCGGCAAACGATGAGCACCAGTTTGCCGCGGTAGTCCCACGCGCCCCGGCCGGCTCCGCATGAAGCGGAACGGCGCCGGCGCCAGGTGTTCGCCACTCTCACAACAGGAGTAACACAATATGGCTATCAATCTGCAAAAAGGCGGCAACGTCAATCTGAGCAAGGAAGCTCCCGGCCTGTCGAAAATGGTTCTGGGCCTGGGCTGGGATGCCCGCGCCACCGACGGCGCCGCCTTCGACATCGACGGCACCGCTTTCCTGCTCAAGGTCGACGGCAAGGTGCGCGCCGACCTCGACATGATTTTCTATAACAACTTGAAGTCGAGCGACGGTTCGGTCACCCATTCCGGCGACAACCGCACCGGCGCCGGCGACGGCGACGATGAAACCGTGACGGTCGACCTGAGCCTGGTGCCGGCCGAGGTCGAGAAAATTTCGGTGTGCGTGACCATACACGACGCCGAAGCGCGCCGGCAAAACTTCGGCATGGTCTCGAAAGCCTATGTGCGCTGCGTGGATCAGAACGGCAACGCCGAAATCGCCCGCTTCGACCTGTCCGAAGACGGTTCGACGGAAACGGCGATGGTGTTCGGCGAAATCTACCGCAATGGCGCCGATTGGAAATTCAAGGCCATCGGCCAGGGTTACAAGGGCGGCCTGGGGCCGCTGGCCGCTTCCTTCGGCGTCGGCGTGTAGGCGGCGACTATTCACGATCCATTTTCACGATCCATTCAGCAGCCCGTGCGCGGGCGACAGGGAGTTCACATGCCGGTATTTAGCATCACGGGGGAAATCGACCCATTTCTGCACGTCGCACTGGCACGCGGTGAAAAGATTTACTGCGAGTCGGACGCGATGGTGATGATGGAAGCGACGTTGGACTTGAAGGGCAAGATGACGGGCTGCGTCGGCAGCGCCATCATGCGCCGCTTCGCCAACGGCGAATCGTTCTTCCAGCAGCACATCGAGGCCGTGCGCGGCGCCGGCGACTGCCTGCTGGCGCCGACGTTGCCGGGGGCGATGCGGGTGCTCGAGGTCGGCGCCAGCCAGTATATGCTCAGCGATGGCGCTTTCGTTGCCGCCAGCGCCGGCGTCGAATTGAAGGTGCGCACGCAAAGCCTGGGCAATGCCCTGTTCGCGCAGAGCGGCGGCTTTTTCATCACCGAGACGGCGGGCGGCGGCCAGCTCGCCGTTTCCGGTTTCGGCGCCATCTCGGAGTTGGAGGTGACGCCCGGCAAGGATGTCGTCATCGACAATTCCCATGTGGTGTGCTGGGACAGCAAGCTGCGCTACGAAATTTCCATGACCAAGGGCGGCGCCGGCGGTTTTCTCGGCAATCTGGTGAACAGCCAGACCAGCGGCGAAGGGGTGGTCTTGAAATTCACGGGCCAGGGCAAGGTGCTGGTGTGCTCGCGCAACCGCGACGCCTTCCTCGGCTGGGCCCAGGGCAAGCGGTCGTAATCCAAATTCGGCCGCATTCATTTATTCAACAAGGAGTTAGCATGTCAGTCAATTTAAGCAAGGGCCAGAAGATATCGCTGGACAAGGAAGCGGGCGCCACACTGACTCGCATCACGATGGGCTTGGGCTGGGACACGGTCAAGAGCAAGGGTTTCTTCGGTTTCGGCGGCAAGACCGAGGCGGTCGACCTGGACGCTTCCTGCGTGCTCTTCGACGAGAGCAACAAGACGGCCGACATCGTCTGGTTCCGCCAGCTCAAGAGCCGTGACGGCAGCATCGTCCACACGGGCGACAACCGCACCGGCGCCGGCGACGGCGACGACGAGCAAATCAATGTCGATTTGACCGAGGTGCCCGCGACGGTAAAGAGCCTGGTATTCACCGTCAACAGTTTTACGGGGCAGAGCTTTTCACAGGTGGAAAACGCCTATTGCCGCATCCTCAATGCCGGCGACGGCAAGGAAATCGCCCGCTTCAATCTGTCGGTGCAGGGCGAGCACACGGCGCAAATCATGGCCAAGCTGTACCGCCACAACGGCGAATGGAAGATGCACGCCATCGGTGAAAACGGCAACGGACGCACCTTCGACGACTTGATGCCGCAAATTACGCCGCATCTGTAAGCGGCGGCGCCGTGCCGAGCCTGGCCGTCTACCTGGCGGCGTTCAAGGTCTTCAAGTGCTGCGCGGCGTTGTCGTTTTTCGGTTCCAGTTCCAGGGAGCGCCGGTAGTGTTTGATGGCCAGCGCCCGGTCCTGGTTTTGCTGGTAGGCTTCGGCCAGGCAATCGAAGGCGTTCCAGCTGTCGGGAAAGAGAACGGTGACGAGCTTGAAGATTTCGATCGCCGCCCCCGTCTTGTTCGCCAACAGCAATTGATAGCCCCAGCCGCGCAGGCTTTCCTCGCTGGGCTGGAAATCCCCGTGCCTGCTTTTGATATCCTTGTAGACCTCGCCGGCATGCTCGAAGCCGCGCTTGCCGAGTCCCTCGGCCAGGGTTTCCAGCGTGGGCGGCTGGCCGTTCGCGTGACGTGACTCGAGCGTCAGCATGTGGGGCGGCACCAGGTTCTTTTCCGGCGTCCCGTTCATGAAGGCCAGGCCGGCGGCGTCGTTCTTCAAATAGGCGTTCAGGAATTGATGCACATAGCGCGCCATCCAGCTGTGGGCGAGCGAAGTTTCGGCCCGCGAATACTCGCCGAAGCCCCCCGCATCGGAGGCAAAACGCTGATATTCCGAACTGAAATTAGCATGCGTCATCGGATACATGGTTACCTTGTACAGATCGGTATAAGCCATATTGTTCATCAGGCTGGCGGACAAGTCCTGCTTCTTGGCCAGCAAGTCTTCGATCGATCTCGGCCGCGCCGCCACGAACAGGAACGGCAGCGCGAGGCGGGCCGGCACAACGTATTTGGCGGAATTGACCAGTTCGGGGAAATAGCGCAGCGAGCCATCCAGACTGACGAGGGCCGTGATGCGGCTGTCCTTGGCGGCGGCAAACACATTCGACATGCCGCCCCAGCTGTAACCGACGACGGCAAGGTGGGCCATATCGGCTTGCGCCAAGCCGTGCGCGTAGCCGATCAGAAATTCGATGTCGCCGACCTGCGCCTCGACGCCTTCGATATCGTGGCTCATGGTACATTCGTGGGCGCCCATGTCGGGGCTGGCGAGCACGAGATATCCCTGGCTGGCCAGGTATTCGCACAGGTCCGCGCTTTCATGGGCCGAAGCGCTGAAGCTGGGCGCGTAAATCACGACCGGGAATTTGCCGGGCAGTTCCACGGCGTCGCGCACGGCCCACATCGGACGCCGCCACTCTTGCTCGGCTTGGGCGGCGCCGATGCCGCCCCAACGCTGGCCGATCCAGGCACCCGCCAGTTGCTTCACTTCGGCGTCCGTGCGCGCGAACACTTCTTCCGTCGTGGCCGAGCGGATGTAGTCGCCGTACAGCAGGGCGGGGGCGGCGCTCTTTTGCGCCGGATACCAGGCCAGGGTCTGGATCGGCCGCGCGCGCTCGCCGCTACTCGGCAGGCCGCTCAGCAAATCGATTTTCCCCTTGTAGACACGGCTGTAGTCGTATTGCTGCACGATATGCAGGCCGACCGCATAAGGGCCGGGCTCATTGGAAAAGACAAAATTGGATGCGGCGTGCGCGAGCGAGCGAGGCTGCGCTCAATGCTACGGCGAGGAGAAATTTATGCATGCTTCCTTGGGGAACGAATGGGGATGTGGTGCGGCTGGCATCGATAAGTATATATAAATATTAAATATAATGCCATTTTTTACGGGCAAGCGCGGCTGGATGGACGGGCGTAAGCGCCGCTGGCTTGTCCGTCGCGCAAATAGGCTCGCAAAGACATCAGTTACTTTTCAAGAAAACCACGCTTTCTGTTCTAATTCTATCAATGGCGGCGCACACAGGCGCTTGCCATATGTCTTAGGCCGCCGCGATCCGGACTCGCTGTGCCTGTTTTTTTTGTATCGCCACCGGAAATTCGCTATGTCCAATGGAAAAATGAAAACGGCGGCCGCCCTTGCGCTGCTAGTGATGGCCTGCGCCGCGCCGGCGCGCGGCATGGAAGCCTTGCCGGCGTCCGCGATGGACGAGTCGCACATCTTCACCGTCGAAGTGTTGCAAGTGAGCGATATCGAGCCCTACCAGGAAGCCATGGACGGCTTTCTGGCCGCGCTGCGCAGCAACGGCATCGTGGCCGGCAAGAACTTGCGCCTGAACCGCGTCAAGATCGACTTCGACATTGAAAACGGCGGCTTCTGGAGCCGGCTCGGCGTGCTGATGCGGATACGCGAAGAAGCCACCCGCATCGCCGGCGCCAAGCCCGACCTGGTCTTGACCATCGGTACGCCCGCCACCCGTTATGCGCGCGGCATCCTGGAAGACGCCCACATTCCCCTCGTCTTCACGGCCGTGGCCGATCCCAAGGAGGCCGGTTGCGTGTCCCTGGTCGACGGCGGCGAGGGCGTGACCGGCGCCACCTTGTACACCGACATGGACGACTCGGTGAAGGTGGTGCGCCAACTGTTTCCAGCCGTGCGCCGCATCGGCATGGTGCACACCGACGATGAAAACGGGGTCGCCAACGTGGCGGCGGCGACGGCCAGCGCGCGACAGATGGGCATTGCCGTATCGTCCAGGCAAGTCGGCAAGAGCGACAGCATCGTGCCCGCGCTCAAGGAATTGTTCAGCCAGGGCGAAGGCGTGCAATTGTTCGCCGTTCCGCTCGATACTTACTATGGCTTGCGCAAGTTCGAACCGGCCACCGACCTGGGCGACTTTGGCGCCGAGCACCAGATTCCCGTCGTCACTCTGGCGATGGTGAGGATGCCGGGCGCGGTGCTCTATGTCGGCGCCGATTTCGGCTTCGTCGGCAATCTGTCGGGGCTGCAGGCGGCCAAGATATTGAAGCGCCGCACCAAGCCGGACGTGATGCCGATCTTGAAACAGGATACGCCGACCGTGCTGATCGACCCCGAACGCCTGGCCGCGCTCAAGGTCGCGCTGCCGCCGGATATGCTGGAGCGCGCTTCGCGGGGCAAGGATGGCTTTTGGCAGATCGGCGCGGCCAAGTGAAGCAAGGCGGCGACCGGATGGGCGCGCCGCCTGTCAGTCGCCGTTCCTGTCAGTTGCCGTTCGAGTCCACCTTGCGTTCGCGGCACAGCAGGGGATTGGCCGGATCGCGGCTCCATTCGCACCAGCGGCCGTCGTACACGCTGATGCGCGGCCAGCCCATCAGCCAGGCGTAGAAAAACGCCAGCGAGGCGCGCCAGCCGGTGCCGCAGTAAAAAGCGGTCTGCCGCCGCGCGTCGATGCCGGCGCCGTTCCACAGGGCGAGGATGGCGGCTTGCTCGCGCATGCTGCCGTCCGCGTGGTGGAATTCGCTCATGCCATTGATGTCGCCGTCCTTGCCGGCATGGCCCCAGAGGGCGCCGGGGATGTCGCCCCTGGCGGTGATATAACTGTAGCCCGAGGTGTGGCCGGCGAATTCTTCCCAGGTGCGGATGCTGACCAGGGCGCCGTCCGCCCGCAGCAACAGTTGTCGG
>DMYQ01000078.1:6756-7220 GCA_003482555.1 Janthinobacterium sp.
CATACAGCAGCAGATGGGCGGCGCGCGCCGCCGCCAGGTTGTTGCGTCCGTACAGCACGACGGTGCTGTCGTGGCGGATGCCATGTTCCAGCAACACCCGCAGCAACTCCGGATCGGGCACCTTGTTCCACAGCGGGCCGCTTTCCAACTGGCCGGTGTCGAGGTAGGCGGCGCCGGGAATATGGCCGAGCAAAAACGGAGCCGCCTGTTCAAGGCCCACCTCGAACCGGCGCCAGTGGCCGGCCGGCGCGGCCGTGCTCGCTTACCCCGCGATCAAGCGGGCCAGCCAGGCTGGATTGACCAGATGGCGCCAGCGCGCCAGATCGCCGCGCAGGGCTGGCATATCGTCGGGTATTCGGGTCATCCGAGGCGGGGAGAGTCGCGTTGCGCGGCGGTAAGCGGGTATTGTAAGCCTTGCCGCCACCCGGCTGTGGCTTGTATCGAGGTGCGACCGGCGAGGTGCG